>JAWXBU010000020.1:0-17110 GCA_034440255.1 Planctomycetota bacterium
CGAATTCGCCGCAGCGGGTCACGGACCCCAAATCAACTGCACCCCATTCGTCAAATTGAACCTCTCACTCGCACAAAACGACGAGTTCTCGCGATACCACGCTTGATACGTCTTCGCGTCGCCCGCCACCGCGAGTCCTTGAACGTGCACGAGCGCCTGCGCCCCGCTCGGATACGACGACGTGTCGCTCGATGCGAACGTGATCCCGAGTTGCATACGCACGCCGCCGACACACAACAATCCATCCCCGAGCGGCGTGATCGCCTGCGAGCTCCCCTGGAAGTAGAGCGCCGGTCCATTCGGCACTCGAGTCGACGTCAACGTCAGCGTGTCCGCCACGATGCTCGCCACGCCGCTCGCGCGCAGTCTTCCTCCGAAGCCCAGTGACGAAGTGCAGCCCTCGTCGTTGCCGACGAACGAGTTGTTGCCGCATGGGCACGCCGTCCCCGAACCGTCACCGACACACACGTTCGTGAATGCAGTGCCGGACGAAGGCACTTCCACGGCCGCCGTCACGCTCAGCGGCGCACCCACTTTCCACAGGCCCAACGTCGCGAGCCCCGCAATCGGCGCCGTGTTCGCATCGAAGCGGAAGTTGTACGTCGTGCCCCAGCGCAGAGCGTTCGCGTTCGCGTCGACCGCCTGCGTTTCGCACGCCCACGTGACCGCCGACGCACTGCGCGTCATCGTCCAATCGGTGTTGGTGAAGTTCGCCGACGCATTCCCATCGCCGTTCCTGTATTCGACGTCGTGGAACTCAGCGTTCGTGACGACCACGTTCGAGGGCACCGGAATCGAGAGTGATCCGCCGTTGCGATCCGAGTTCATGTTGTAGACGGCGTACTCGTAGTGGAACTGTCCGCCGCCCAAGTTCGTCGTCTTGAATCCGACGACGAAGAGCCCGTCACCCGCGACTTGCAGGTCGTTCAGCGTCACGCCCGGCTCGGCCACAGGCCACGCGCGAATCGCCGATCGCTCGCGCTGTGTCGTCGCAGCGAGCGCGAAGCTCGTCCCCGCTGCATTGACGGTGAGCTCACGGTAGCTCGCGTTGTTGTTCTGATTGCCGGCCGCTGCGTCGTCGGGAGTGACGTACTGCCCTTCGCCGAAGTAGCGCACGCCCGCAGAGGTGTCGACGTCCGCCTGCAGGTACTGGAGTCTGCGCGCCGGGCTCCCGGTCCAACCCGGATTCGCGGGCGGATAGCTGTATGCACCCGTAAGCGCATTGACCTGCCAACGGGGACCGAGCCCCGATTGAGAACCGTTGCGGCCCGCCGTGTACGGATCCGCGCAATTCACGCCGAGCGAGGACCCGTCCGTGCCTTGGCAGTTCGTGCAGCACAGCGTGTTACTGAGCGCGAAAAATCCGTGCTTGAGCCAGCTCAGGCCGATCTGCTCGAAGCGACCGGATCCGTTCACTGCGCGGTAACGGTACAGACTGCCGCCGATCACCGGATGCTGGTTGTTGCCCGCGATCCACGACAAATTCACGGTGCCGACGTTGCACGAAATCGTGCCGAGCGAAATCGCGTCGAGTCCGTTCAGGCTCGCGTAGTTGGCGACCTCCTGCAGGTCGCCGACGATGACGTCGGGGCCAACCGACACACCGCACGGCGGCGGCGGCGTGAACACCGCGATGTCCATGTTGCCTGTTCCGCCACCGCTACCCGGGTAAGCTCCGAACTGGATCAAGTAGACGTTGCCGCTCGTCGCGCTGAATTGCAGCGATGATTGCGTGCTGCACGCATCATCGTTGCACGCGATCGCGGCAGCAGCGGGACACGTCGATCCGGCGTAGACGGCCACCTTCGTGTCGTAGATCGCGGTGCAGCACGAGAGAGCGAACGAGCCGGTGCTCGGCGCCGTCCACGCGAACCACACGTCCGTCTCGATCGCGGTCTGGCCGAAGAAGTTGCAGAGAGGATTCGCTTGTCCTTCGGCACTCGTCGTCGCTGTCGTCGTGTTGAATGCGAACGCTCCGACGCCGGCGATGGCGGTCGGTGCCGTGCACGAGTCGGTGCCTTGGGCGAATGCAACGGGTGCGAGTGCAGCGAAGACTGCGAACGAAGCAAGGAGGGAAGTGACACGCCTCATGATCAGAACTCCGTCGAAAAGCGGGTGAAGTCGAAAACGGATGCGAGAACGAAGCGTGAGCCTACATGAGAGGCTCTGAGTGCGCTGCTTCGAACGGGCGAGTGATTCGGCGGTCTGACGGTCGCACGCCTGCGGCGCCTAGGAACCTGCCACACGCGACCGACTCCGTCCGGAGCAGCGCGCACGGTGTGCATTGCTGTGACCACGATGCGCCTTCCGACTATGAGCGCGCACTACGCCAACGGTGAAGAGTGCGGGCTGCGCGAAACGTGTCGGCCTCGACTCGTCACGAGCGCGAGCGGCGGCTAACGTGGGTCCTGAGGTTCTCCAAGATGATGCACCGCTTATCCTTCGTCGTTGTCGCGCTCGCCCTGGGTTTCGTTTCGCTCGCGAGCGCTCAAACCGACACGAAATCTCCTGCCGGATTGCCCCAAGGCACGTCGCGCGAGCAGATGTGGTTCGCGCCGACCGAGGAAGATTGGAAGAAGCCGTGCTCGATCCCCTGGCAGCGCAGTTGGGAGGACGCGTTGATCGTCGCGAAGGAATCGAAGAAGGCGATCCTCGTGTGCATCAACATGGACGGCGAGATCGCGAGTGAACACTACGCCGGCGTGCGTTACCGCGATCCAGCTATCGTGAAGTTGTACGAGGCGTACATTCCCGTCATCGCTTCGGTGTATCGGCACACACCGCGCGATCATGACGAGGAGGGCAATCGCATTCCGTGCCCGCGCTTCGGAACAGTCACGTGCGGCGAGCACATCACGATCGAACCCATCCTGTTCGAGAAGTTCATGGAGGGCAAACGCATCTCGCCGCGACACATCGGCGTCGAAGTCGAGGAAGCCAACGCGGAGATGTACGACGTCTACTACGCGTGGGACACCGACACGATCTTCAACAACTTGAAGGAAGGCGTGGCCAATCGGAAGTACACGCCGACTCCGATCAATCGATCGGACAAGAAGATCGAAGAGCGCGTCGAGAGCGTCGCGGCGGAGGACCGCGTGGCCGTCGAACAGGCGTACAAGAAAGGCGATCACGGGGTACGGCGATCGTTGTTGGCTGCAGCGTCGAAGCGCGGCGGAGATGCGCCGACGGACTTGTTGCGGCTCTCGATCTTCGGGCTCGACGAGGATTTGAAGCGCATCGCCCGCGAAACCTTGGCGCAGGGCACGTCGGAGCGCTCGATCGACCTGATCCTCGAGGCGTTGCGCTCGCCGATGCCGGCCGAAGAGCGCGAGGCTCTCGTCGCGGCTCTGCGTCGCATCGGCGAAACGTCGGCGCGCGCGCGCACGCTCGCGACGGTGTACGAAGGCTTGAAGGTCACGACGTCGTCAGTGGACGTCGAGGCATGGACGAAGGCCATGGGCGGCGGCGGTTCGTACGAGGCTCCGACGACGGATCGAACGACTCTGCAAAACAAGCTCGAAACGCGCGCGCGCGCTTTCGAGTCGAAACCCGAGGACGCCGGCGCGCGACTCGACTACGCCGAATCGATCCTCGCTGTCGCGTTGGGCACGCAGTCGGAACGGCGCTTTGCACGCGTGATGTACGAAGACGCCGAAGCCTCGGCTCTCGCTGCCGAAAAACTCGGGATTACCGGTTGGCGCGTCGATGCGGCGATCGCGATCGCGACGTACAACCTGGGGCGCGCCGATGTCGCGTTCGTGCGCGCCGGAGCGGCCGTGAAGAACATGCCGCCGGATGCTGCGAGCGTGACGTCGGCGTCGGTGATGGCGCTCTTCGCCGAGTCGCGCCAGCGCGCGATCGCAAAAGCGTCGAAGGACAAGGCGACGTGGCCGCCGCAGTGGCTCACCGACGTGAACGCGGCGTATTCCGTGCTCGCCAAGCATCCGTTCGGCACGGACCGGCAAGTGGTCGCGCACTACGACTTCTTGAATTCACTGCAAGCGACCGGCGAAGCGGCGAACGTGCTCGACGCCGGCCTTGCGCGTTTCAAGGACTCGTGGATCCTGCACGATCGAATGCGCACGCGCATCCTGGCCGAACGCGGTGTCGACGGGTTGGAGCTCGTCTACAACGCAATGTTGGCCGAGCCGAACGCGTCGCCGAATCTCGAGGCGTTCGCAGGTTACGCCACGCTCGTCGCGGCCGAATTCAAGCGCCGTGCTCAGAAGCAGGATCAGGCCGACGCCGCGTACCAACGTGGAATCGCGCTGTACGACAAGTGGATTGCGCGCGATGTAGCGAACAAGGCGACGGGCGATCACTTCGTCGCGTTGGCGTTGGCCGGCCGCGCACGATTGGCATTGGAACGTGGTGAGCTCGATCTCGCGCTCGACCTGATCACGACTTCGTTCAAACGCGGACCGAGCGCCGCTGCGTCGCCGGATGGTCTGAATCTCACGCCGGTCGACACGGCCAAATTGCTGCGCACCAAGCTCGCTCAGGCCGAAAAGCCCGAGATGCTCGCGCAACTTCAAGCCGCAATCGCCGCACTCGATCCCGAGATGCTGAAGATGCCCGAGTGGGAACGCGAGATCCCCGGCGCACGTCCGACGAATCGCGAGCCGCGTCGTCCGGCTCCCCAGGCTCCGCCGAAGTAGTCGTACAGGCCGATGTCTGCTCTTCTCGATGGCTGGGTCTCGAGAGCAGCGCAAAGCGAATCCCGGCGGATACGATGTGTCGGCAAGCACCGCTCTTCACCGCCAGCCCCCGACTTCGCGAGTAAACTGGGAACTCGCGCACGCCGACTCGAATCACAGGCTTTGAAACTGCCGGCGCGAGAGCGTGCCCGCCTCGCTGTGATGTTGATCACGAGCCTGGATGACGAAGTGGATGAAGAGACCGATGATCTCGGGGCTGGGGAGGCGGAGTCGCGTCTCGAATCCATCTTGACCAAGAAGGTCAAGACCAAGGCCGCGGGAGGAGTCTTCAAGCGAGCACGGTCAACATTGCGGTGAGACGCTCGAAATTTCATCCCGATGCAGAAGCTGAATTCGTTGCCGCTGGGGTGTTTTACGACTCGAAGCGAAACGGTTCGGGGATGGAGTTCATCACCGAGGTCGAACGGGCTGTTCGGATCGCAGCGACGATTCCGAAAGCAGGGACCCCGTTCTCGAAGCGACTCCGTCGTCTACTCGCTCAGCGCTTTCCGTACGCCATCCGCTACCGAATCGATCGAAGCACAGTGTTGATCATCGCCGTCGCCCACCTTCACCGGCGACCGGCATTCTGGCGGAAGCGGATGTGAGGATGGCGGTACTCGACACCGTTCGAACGACGGCGAAGGTCAGTCCTTGCGCAAGAAGTCGACGAGATCTTTCTCGAGCTCGGCCAGGCCGTATTCCTGCACGGTCAAGCAGCGGTAGACGATCTTCGCCAGCGGCTCAGGCGTGTTCGGATTCAGATCCTTCGGCGGCGGATATGAGAGGAAGTAGCTGAGCGACATGCGTTCGACTTCGCCGCCGACTTCGCGACCCGCGTATTGCCACGGCACTTCGTCGAACGGCAGCACGCCGGTGAGGATCTCGTACAGCATCACGCCGATGCCCATCACGTCGGCCTTGCTGCTGCGCAAGAGCAGCGGGTTGTAGTGCGGCGTGGTCGTGATGACTCCGCGCTCGTTCATGCGCAACGCCGGATCGAGCATCACGACCGAACCCGACGGCTTGACGAGGATGTTCTCGGGCTTCAAATCGCCGTGGTAGGGGAACGTACCCGAACGCTCGAGCTTCATCAGCGAACGCACGATCGTGAGGAACCAGTTCAGTCGAATGCCTTCGAGTGCGCGGATTTTTTCGCGCAGCGTCTTGCCGCGCGCGTACTCCATCGCGAGGACGGGACGACCTTCGTGCATGAAGCACTCGCGCAACGCGACGACGTTCGGACTCTTCACGGCGCGCAGCACCTCAGCTTCGGCGCGCAACGTGTCGTCGATCTCGTGTACGTCGAGGAAGTCGATGCGCACTCCGTCTTGACGGAAGAAGATCGCTTCCGCCGGAGTTTCGTCGGGACTGATGCCTTCGGGGCGACGTTGCGCGGTGATCTCGAGGAAGCGCGTGACGTAACGACCGCCTCCGGCGACGTCACCGATCTTGAGCGCGACCTTGCGGCCTTCCGTGTCTTCGGCCAGGTAGACGAGGGCGAAACCACCGCGCGCGAGGAATTCCACGACGCGGTAGGAGCCGATGCGCTCGCCTGCTTCCAGTTTGATCATGATGTGAGGAACCGTTGCGTACAGGGAATGACACGGCGGCGGAGCGTTGCCGCGGAAGTCGTTTCGAGTGGGAAGAGCGCGCGGGTTCTAGGCCGACCCGTTGGACGCTGCATTCAATGTCGGGCGCGAAGCCCGAGAGCTTCAGTTCCGTCGCGCGGCAGTCTTGGAAACGAGACGAGGCGGGCGGCGAGATGAAAAATCTCTAGCGCGGAGCAGATTTCGAGCGCTTTTCACTCAAGCGCGCGAGATCCGTGACGATCATGCGCGCCGTCTCCGAAGCGTCGAGCACGAGACGTGCGCCCTTCTCGATCGTGCCGGTCCCGAGCCACTCGGGATCACGCTGATGCGGGCGGTAACGGTAGGCGCGCCCCGAACTGTCGACGATGCCGAGCTCTTGGTTGTGCTCGTTGCGAATGGAGTAGTACGTCTCGGGAGCGGTGTCGCCCGACTGAAAACGCACGACGTATCCGACGAGGCGATCCGTTTCGCGCATTTCCCACGCGAACACCGGCTCCGAGCGCATCACGATCGCCGAGCCCATGTTCGGCGGAGAAGACGTCGTCGTCGTGCGACAACCGGCGACGAGCGCGAGCGGAAGAATCAACCGACGGAGCATCGGAGCAGTATCGGAAGGAACGCGCTCGTCCTCAAATCGCCGCGCGGATCCGCTCTGGTATGCTCCACCGCGTGGAACCCTACGCACTCGATTGTTTTCGCAAGGCCGGTCGCATCGCGGCCGAATGTCGTGAGTGGGCCAAGCTGAACATCCAGCCCGGCGTGTCGATCCGCAACGTGCTCGAGACGGTCGAGGACACGATTCGCGCGCGCGGTGCTCAGCCCGGTTTTCCTGCGCAATCCAGCCGCAATTTCGTCGCCGCGCACTACTGCTCGAGCCCCGAGGACGATCAGTGCTACGCCGAGAACGACTGCGTGAAGGTCGACATCGGCGTGCACGTCGACGGGTACATCGCGGACACGGCGGCGACGGTCGACCTGTCGAAGGACAAGCGTTGGACACCGCTCATCGAAAGTTCACGCAACGCACTGGCTGCGGCGATCGCGACCTTGGGTGACGGCGTGCAAGTCGGCGACGTCGGCGGTGCGATCGAGCGCACGATCATGGCCGCGGGTTTCCAGCCCGTGCGCAACTTGACCGGTCACGGGCTCGCGCGCTGGAAAGTGCACACGTCACCTCAGATTCCGAATTACGCCGAGCGCGGCGCCGGCACGTTCAAGACCGGGATGGTGTTCGCGATCGAACCGTTCGCGAGCACGGGCCGCGGCTACATTCGCGAAGCGGGCAAAGCGGAAGTGTTCATGCTGGTGCGTCCGCCGATGAAGGCGAAGACGCTCGACAAGGAAGTGTTGAAAGCGATCGAAGCGTGGCGCGGTTTGCCGATTGCGCGCAGGTACTTCAATCATCTCGATCGCGATGCGGTCGAAGACACTCTGACGAAACTCGCGCGCCAAGGATCACTGGTGCGCTATCCGCCGCTGGTCGAGGACGAAGGCGTGATGGTCGCGCAATACGAACACTCGATCTATCTCGGTCCGGATGGCCCGGAAATCCTGACGCAGGGTTGAGGCTCGTCGAGTCGGCGGTCCGTCGCGCCACGACTCGAAGTGTCGTCCTCATCCGAGCGTCGCATCGCGCACTGCACGCTTGGCTGTGAACCGAGCGCCCGGCAGTGCCCCGATCGCTCAGTCGTGAACTGCGCGCCCGACAATACCCCGATTGCTCAGCCGTGCACTGCGCGCGTTCTCAGCCGTTCCAATCCGCGACGAACAGCGTGTGCGTCTTGTACTTCGCCTGCGGGTAGGCCTTGGCGGCGACCGACTTGGCGATGAATCCGGCCCGCTGCAATCGAGCTTCGAACCCGCGGTCTTCGTTTCCCGACCAGAAGACGGCGCGTCCGCCTTTGCGCAGCGCGCGCGACAAGGTCTCGAGCCCCGCATCGGCGTAGATGCGTGCGTTACCCGCATCGACCAGTGCTTCCGGACTGTTGTCGACGTCGAGCAAAACGGCGTCGTAGAAGCCGCGCGGCGCATGCGTGAGCACGGCGAACACGTCGTCGATGATCATCTCGACGCGCGGATCGTCGAGCAGTCGGCCGTTCACGTTCTGCAGGTGCTCCCGATTCCAGGCCACGATGATCGGGAGCAGGTCGGCGACTTGCACTTTCACGCCTGCGCCGCCGACTTCGAGCGTGCGCCGCAGCGTGAACCCGAAACCCAGGCCTCCGATCAAGACGCGCTTGGGGGCGTTCGCATCCATGCCTCCGATCGCGAGATCGGCCATCTGCTCTTCGGAGTGAGAGGCCGTCGTGCTCATGAGGAGCTCGGAGCCGACGCGCAGGTGGTAGTGCCCATCGTGCGTACGCAACGAGAGTTTGGTGCGGTCAGCGAGCAGGGCTTCAGCGATGACGACAGAGGGTTTCACGCTGAAGATTTTCGTCTCTCGAAGGTCGTTTGTCTCGGATCGAATGAAAACATGTAGTCACGTGGCCGAGAGGGCGTTGTCACGCGCTGGCGCGGTCCTTTGGTCGCGCTGTTGCCTGAATGAGGCGGCATCCTTGCTATCCAGCGGTTGGATGTCGCTTTCTGCGCTGAACCGCCCGACCCCGTGTTTTCGAGATTGAACGTGCCCGGCTTGCAGTAACCGAGCGACGAATCGCGATACCAAGCCTGGTACACGCGCGTCGTTGCCACTGGAACTTGCCCAAGCACCGATAGCGAGACGTCGCCGGGTAGCGGGTACTCGAGCTGTCCGCCGTTCGCGATGCGTAGTACCAGTCGCGTGAGCGTGCCGCCCGCGCACATCAGTCCGTCACCGAACGAGATCCCAGCGGCTTGGAACTCCTATCCCTGCGAGGCGATCTGGACCGCGCTCGAACGGCACTGCTTGGTCACAAGAACACGAGGCGGTCGCCCAATCCCGACCGTCGAAGGGGAAGGAGATTCGTGATCACCACAGTACGCAGTGTAACGAATCCCCTTCCGCTTTGACGTAGTCCCGCGAGTGGACGAGTGATGAGCGGCCGTCTGCTGACGCCGCCACAGGGGACCAGGAGAGGGCGGGATCGACAGTGACCCGAGGCATGCGACAGCCAGCTTCGATTACACCGAGGCTCTGCCTCGCGATCTTTCCGAACCTGCACAGCCGACACGGCCACTCACAAGCGATTCTTGAGATCGCGCAACAAACACAGCGCTTCGATCGGTGTCAGACGGTCTAGATCGAGCTTCGCGATCTCGGCTTCGACTTGGCTCTGCGGACGATCGAACAACCCGAGTTGTTGTTCCGGCTCGCTCTTCGCTCGGCGGCGATTCGCATTCGTGATGCGCGGGGCCAGATCCTCGGCGTCTTTCTCGACGTCGGCGAGAATTGCGCGCGCTCGTTCGAGCAACGGAGCGGGAACGCCAGCGAGCCGCGCGACGTGGATGCCGTAGCTGCGATCGCTTCCGCCGTCGATGATCTTGTGCAGGAACACGATCTCGTCGTGCCACTCACGCACTTGCACGTTCATGTTGCACACGCCGCGCAAGCGTTCGGAGAGCGCCGTCAGTTGGTGATAGTGCGTCGCGAACAACGTGCGCGCGCGAATGGCGTCGTGCATGTGTTCCACGATGGCCCACGCGAGCGCGAGCCCGTCGAACGTGCTCGTGCCGCGGCCGACTTCATCCAGCACGACGAGCGATTTCGGCCCCGCGTTGTTCAGGATGTTCGCGATCTCGAGCATCTCGACCATGAACGTCGACGCATTGCGACCGATGTCGTCGGCCGAACCGATGCGCGTGAAAATGCGATCGACGACGCCGATGCGCGCTTCCGACGCAGGCACGAACGAGCCGAGTTGCGCCATCAACACGATCAACGCCGTCTGGCGGATGTACGTCGACTTACCGGCCATGTTCGGGCCGGTGAGGATCGTGACGAGGCGATCGGAGCGATTGAGCTTGCTGTCGTTCGGCACGAACGCGTCTGCGCGCGGATTGCGCTCCACGACGGGATGCCGACCGTCGATGATCCGAATCGTTTCGCCATCGTCGACCGTCGGGGCGACGTAGCGGTTTTCGACGGCGCGTTGCGCGAGCGCGGACAGCACGTCGATGGAAGCGAGAGAGCGCGCGGTGGTCAAAATACGCGGGATTTCACGCGCGACGGCCGTGCGCAACGTCTCGAAGATCGCGTACTCGAGATCGCGCGAGCGCTCTTCCGAGTTGAGGACTTTCGACTCGAACTCCTTCAATTCAGGCGTGATGTAACGCTCGGCGTTCTTGACCGTTTGTTTGCGGATGTAGTGCGCCGGAACGCGATCGATCTGACCGCGCGGGATCTCGATGAAGTAGCCGAACACCGAATTGAAGCCGACTTTCAGATTCGGCATCCCGGTGAGCGTGATCTCGTCGCTCTGGAAACGCGCCATCCAACTCTTGCCGTCGCCGGCGATGCCGTGCAGCTCGTCGAGTTCGGGCGAGAAACCGGCGCGAACGAGTCCTCCTTCTTTGAGCGTCAGCGGCGGATCGTCGACCAACGTGGTGCGAATGCGCGCGACCAATTCGTCGAGCGGGTCGAGCTCGAGCCGCAATCGATCGAGCAGCGTCGAATTCACGTCGGCGAGCTTCGTAGCGAGCGGACCGACCACCGCGAGTGAGTTGCACAAGCCGACGAGATCGCGCGCGTGAGCCCGCAACGTCGACACTTTGGCCGTCAACCGTTCGACGTCGAGCACGACGGCGAGCAACGCACGCACGTCCTCGCGCAAGAAAGGCGAGGCGACGAACTCGGCGACACCGCGCTGACGCTCGAGGATCGGCTCGACGTCGCGCAACGGATTCGCGAGCCAATCCCGCAGCGCGCGCGCACCCATCGGCGTCTTCGTCGCGTCCAAGACTTCGAGCAACGTGCCTTCGCGTCGACCTTCGCGTTGTGTGCGGAACAGCTCCAGCGTGGCGGTCGTCGCGCGATCGAGCACGAGGTAGCGGCTGCGTTCGACCAGTTCGAGGCGCGCAACGTGCGCGCAGCCGTTCTTCTGCGTCTCCTCGAGGTACGCGAGCAACGATCCGGCCGCGGGAACGATCGGTGAACCGTCCTCGATGCCAAAACCTTCGAGGCTCGCGACCGACAGTTGTTTCTTCAGCAAACGCAGCGACGTTTCGCGGTCGAAATGCCACGTTTCGCGCGGCGACGCGCGCGGACCGAAATTCTCTTTCAACTCGTCGGCGAGTGCCGGCTGCTGTTCCGGCAAGCCTTCGGGGAACAAGATTTCGGCCGGGGCAATCTGCGCCAGTTCGTCGCTCAAGCGCACGGCGTCCACTTCGCATGCTTGAAAACGTCCCGTCGAAACGTCGACCCACGCGATACCCGCTCGACCGTCCACGACATGCACGCACGACAAGAAATTCGGCTCGCGCGCGTCGAGCGCGTTCTCTTCGGTCAACGTGCCCGCCGTGACGACGCGCACGATCGCGCGCTCGACGATGCCCTTCGCGAGCCGCGGATCCTCCATCTGTTCGCAAATCGCGACGCGGAAGCCCTTGTTCACGAGCCGCATCAAATAGCTTTCGGCCGAGCGCACGGGCACGCCCGCCATCGCGATCGCGTCCTCGCCTTTCGAGCGCGCCGTCAGCGTCAACCCGAGTTCGCGCGACGCGATCTTCGCGTCCTCGTGGAACAGCTCGTAGAAGTCGCCCATGCGGAAAAAGAGCAACGCGTTGGGCTGTTCTTTCTTGGCGCGCCAGAACTGCTCCATCATCGGAGTGTTGGCGCCGGCTCCGCGCGCGGCGGGTTCTCGTTCGACCGGGGTGCTCGGCATGGGACCGCAGAGTCTAAGTGCAGCGGCCCCACCTTTGCATGGGCGCGCGCACTCCGCGTCTCAGCTTGCATCGAGAGCGCGATACGCGGAGCATGTGCGCCCTAGAGTCCGGGCATGAATTCGAGTCGACCCCACCAATCCAGCCTGTTTCCCGCGTTGCGAGTGCATGTCAGAGCACTTTCGTGCGCGTTCGTGTGCTTCGTCGTCGCATCGTGCGCGAGCTACCCGGAGCGCACCCGCGAGGCGTTTCGTGCCTTCCAAAGTGGACAACTGGCCTCTGCGCAAGCCGCGTACGCGGACCCGGAGACGACGGGTTCGGAATTCTTGACCGCGACCGAAACGGGAATGGTCGCGCTCGCGAACGGCGATTGGGACGCGGCGCTGAAGTACCTCGGCGACGCGGCCGCAATCACGAAGAGCTTCGAAGACGAAGCGTTGATCAATCCCGAGAGTGCGGGCGAAACGCTGCTGTCGTGGACCGTCAACGAGCGCATGACGCGTTACCAAGGCGAAGGCTACGAGCGCGTGATGATTCACGCCTGCCTCGCGATGGCGTACCTCGCCAAAGGTGATTTGACGGCTGCTCGAGTCGAAGTGCGTCGCGCGAACGGACTGCTCGAGAGCGAAGAGAAGCTCTACAAGAAGTCGTACAAGGCCGGCGGATTGGGCCACGTGTTGTCAGCGGTCGCGTACGAGCTCGATCGCAAGTTGGCGGACGCGTACATCGACTACGAGCGCATGATCGAAAAAGGCGTGGGCGAAGAGATTGCCGGCAAAGCACTCGTGCGTCTGTCGCACACGTTGAATCGCAGCGACGCCGTCGATCAATGGGAAGGACGCTTCGGTGCGGAAGAGAAAGTCCCCGAGAATTCCGCCAGCGTCGTCGTCATCGCCGGCGTGGGCGTCGGGCCGTACAAGAACGAGATCACGCTGCCGATTCCGACGCCCGACGGATTGTTGCAGTGGTCCGTGCCGCAGAGTGTGCGTCGCGGGCAACCCGTCGCCGGGTTGTCCTTCCACATCGCTGGTGGCGATCGTTCCGTGCGCACGTCGGTTGTCGAAGACGTCGCGGCGATCGCGCAAGAGAACTTGTCCGACCGCATCTTGTGGCTGTCGGCGAAGTCCGCAGTGCGCGCGATCCTCAAGTATCAGCTCACGAAACAGCTCGAAAAGGACCACGGCGCGCTCGGCACGATCTTCGGCGTCGTGTTCACGCTCGTGACGGAGCACGCCGATCTGCGCGCGTGGCAGACGTTGCCGGATACGTGGCAAGCCGCGCGCATTTTTCTCGAACCGGGTCGCCACGAAATGCGTTTGAGCGCCGACGGTGGCGAGAGTGCGACGCTCGGCACGTTCGAACTCGAGCCCGGTGAGACGATGTTCGTCTTTGCGCGCTCGATCGAGACACGCCTCTTCGCGCATGCGGTCGGCGGCCGGCGCGTCGACGTGACGCCGACACGAGCGACACAACCGACAGCGCCGACAGAGCCGGCAGCGCCAGCGACTCCGGCGACGGTAGGGAACCCATGAAAACCAGCCTGATTATGCTCGCGCTCGCGCTCTTGCTTCCGGCGTGTCGCTTCTCGACAGCCCGCGCAATCTCGCCCGAAACCGCCGAGGATACCGCTGCAGCGAGCCTCGCGATGTTGGATCCGCGCATCATCGGCACCGACGCGGATCGCGCGCTCGAATTCAAACTGCAGAACACGACCGGCCGCACGATCGCCGAGTCCTTCACCGTCGACTGGTTCGACGCTCACGGCGCGCCTGTCGCGCTTTCGTCCACCGCGTGGCAACGAGTCGAACTCGCGGCCCACGGCTCTCGATCCGTTCGCGTCGCACCGATGCCCATCGAGGCGAGGTCGTGGCGACTGCGCTTTTCTTCCAGAGAACGTTAGACCTCTCCCATGGAATCACTCATGAAGCACATGAAACTCACTCTTCTCGCGGCGATCTGTGCCGCACTCCCGTTGATCTCCTCCTGCAGTAGCACGCGCTACGGCGACGCAACTGCGGAGGAGACGGTCAACAAAGACTTCGGTCGCACCGATCTCCAGCGGTTCACCCAGACGATGGTGAAGTCGCTGGTCGACAGCCCGAACCTCGCGTACCTCGACGGCCCGGGCAAGCGCGAGGACAAGCGCGTCATCGCGTACATGGGCAGCGTCGACAACCGTACGAAAGAGCACATCGACGTGGAGGCGATCACCGACTCCATTCGAACAGACCTGCTGCAGACCGGCCGCTTCCGTTTCGTCGCTGACCAGAAGGGTCAGAAGGAAATCGGCGACCAAGTCAACTTCCAGAACGCCGGCCGTGTGACTCCCGAGATGGCGAAGCAGTTCGGCAAGCAACTCGGCGCCGACATCATCGTGTACGGCTCGCTCGTCTCGATCGAGAAGACGAAGGACCGTTCGATCGCGAGCGGCGGTTCGAAGTACGAGGATGTCTACTACCAGTTCATTCTCAACGCGACGAACATCGAAACCGGCGAGATCCTCTGGTCCGAGAAGAAAGAGATCACGAAGGGTCAGCGCACCGGCATCTTCGGTTGAGCGCGGTGGGAAAGCTCTTCCACCCGGAATCTCGCGAGTTTTCTCGATCGGTGTGACCCGCGGCGCGGCTGAATCGCGTGCAGTCGAAAACTGCGCTGGGGACTACTCTTCTCGATGCTGTCAGCCCGACGGGTTCACCCGCCGGGCTGATGGTTTTCACGGGCCCATTCGGCGAGGACGTCCCACGCGTGCCGAGTGGGACCGTCTCGGTTCGCCATTCGACGGTCGCGGCGACGAAGCGACATACAGTCGAGGCTCCGCTGACGAGGGCTCCCACGCTCGCTCGAAATTGTTCGACTCGTCACGTTCGGAAACGAGTCTCGTGCGGCTGAGATTCGCGCAGCCCGGAAGCTGCAACTGGGGATCTGAACTCTTCTCGATGCGCAAGGCCGCTGGTCACTCGACCGGCGGTCTTGTGTTTCAAAGAGGCCCGATTCCGAAGTAGAGAGCCTTCCGCAAATCTCCCCATCGTCCGCGTTCGCTCGCCAAGCCGATCCCGCTCGATGTCGTGCAGCTTCGACAAGCTGCGCTGGGGATCTACTCTTCTCGATGCGCAAGGCCGCTGGTCTCACGACCGGCGGTCTTGTGTTTTGGCGCGAGCTCTTGGCGCGCATAAGTCGCGAATTCATGCAGAGTTGAGGCCTCGGCCTTCGGAGCTTGGTCGCGCACAGGCCGTGGATGTGCCATCCATCTGCCACCTATGCACGCCGCTTTTCGCCGCCGGTCGCCGGTTTCTGCGACGCGAACAAGCGCAGAATCGACGTGTGGGACATGCGGTCCTGCGTTTGGTTGCGGGTGTTGGAGCGGTAGCTGCATGAGTGCGTCCACAGGATTCGAACGCGCATGACTCGAGAGCCCCCGACACCGAGTCTTGCTCATCGCATCCTGCGCGCGCTGGTGCCGCAACGTTGGTTCGATGCGATCGAGGCCGACTCACGCAAGTGGCTGGTGCGCTGCTCTCGCTGCGACTTCACGCAATCGGTCTGGGCGATGGGCGGCATCCGCTACAAGGCGAGGGGACGGCCGCGCTGGTTCCTGAAGTGCTCGAAGTGCGGCAAGCGTTCATGGCACCACGTGTCACGCGATCAGGCATCGGGCTGATGTGGTTCTTGGTCATGAGCCTGATTCGCAGCAGCTACACGCGGTGCTTCCTTCCTAGCGCGTGTACGGGCATCGGAAACCCTCGATCCATTGGAGGGAGTCGTCCAACGGGTTCCGCGCGGTGATCGACACCCAGGCTTCATCCACGAGCCTTCGGACGTGAGCCACGCCTCCGAGCGGACCGTTGGGCTTGGCACGAGATCCGGCGTTTCTGTCGCGCGATCATCCTCGCGCAAACCTGCGCCACACGCAGCCTTGGATGACCGAGCATGAAACTCATGGGCGCACGGCATGTAGTCTCTGCGGATCACGCGCGAGGCGTTGGTGAGCGAAGATCCACGGATCGCTCTCTCGTCACGATCCACGCGCGGCTCGCCGTCGAATCCATTCGAATCCCACACTCGCATTCCATGATCCCGCGCTTGTTACTGATGGTCCTTCTCGTCTTGAACTTCATCGTGCTCGTCGGCCAGATTTGGCCCGCAGGAGCGCCGCCCTTCGCGCGAGCCGTGAACATCGCCTTCCTCGTCGCCAGTCTGGCCGTGCTCGCATTCATGCTCCGCGGCAAGCCTTCCGCTCGCTGACGTCGGGTTTTGCGGTTGGTCGCTGCTCGGCGACTTCGGCTGCGCCGCGCAACTGCCGATAGACTTCGCACCATGGCCCTCTATCTCGTCACCGGCGGAGCTGGATTCATCGGCTCGCACATCGTTCGGGCTCTCGTCGCACGCGGCGATCGAGCGCGTGTACTCGACGATCTTTCGACGGGGCGTCTCGAGAACCTCGAAGGTCTGGAGACGAGCGAAAAGGACAGCGCCGCGCCCGTTAACGTCGTGCGCGGCTCGATCACGAATCCGCTGCACTGTAGGCGCGCTTGCGAAGGCGTCGTCGGCGTCTTCCACGAGGCTGCGCAAGTGTCCGTGCCGAAGAGCATCGAAGCGCCGGTCGACAGCTACGAGATCAACGTGATGGGCACCTTGCGCGTGCTCGAAGGCGCGCGTCAGTGCGGCGTCAAGAGCGTCGTGTTCGCTGCTTCGTCGGCTGCGTACGGCAACACGGCCACGTTGCCGAAAGTCGAGACGATGCCGCCGGAGCCGCTCTCGCCGTACGCGTCGGGCAAGCTCGCGGGCGAAGCCTTGTTGCGCGTGTACGGTCAGGCGTACGGCATGAAGACCGTGTCGTTGCGCTACTTCAATGTCTTTGGTCCGCGCCAACTCGACGACAGTCCCTACACCGGCGTCATCGCGATCTTCGCGAAAGCGCTGCTCGAGGGTCGCGCTCCGACGATCTTCGGCGACGGCGAACAAACGCGCGACATGACGTACATCGACAACGTGGTGCACGCGAACTTGCTCGCCATGGCGAGC
>JAWXBU010000021.1:0-20995 GCA_034440255.1 Planctomycetota bacterium
GATCAAGTTCGACTGGCTCGCCGGTGACTCGTTCCACGTCGCACCGGGCTTGCTCGGTGGCGTCGATCTGCCCCCGGTCGTCTTCAAGGCCGGCAGCGGCATCGCTCTCGGAACGAACACGGACATCGACAACGACGGCGTGCGCGACTTGAACGGCACGGAGTACGAGACGGTCAGCGACGAACTGCTCGTCCCGCGCTTCATCGCGCAGAGCAATGACTCGCGGCCGGCCCTCATCCTGGTCGGCCTCTCGGGCAAGAACTTCCAGACGATCGTCAACTTCCTCATCTACAACGACAACGAGGAAGTGTTCTCGGCGCAGTACGCGTTCGACTGCTGGGATCGCGTTCCGTTGGGCTCCATCAACGGCGCTTTCACGGACACGTTCTTGAAGACGACCAACCACGCTCTGAGCGAGAGCTTCCCCATCGGCAACATCGAAACCGGTTGGTTCCGCATGGACGGCGCGGTCGCGTTCTCGACGGCCTCCTCGATCTCGGATCCGGCCTTCATGGCGGTCCACCTCGAACTGCTCGACGGTTCGAACGTCTCGGCGGCCTCGCTGCCTTACGGCCTCGGCGCGCAAACGAACGGCGACCTGGTTCCCCAAGGAGTGATCGCGGACGCGAACTGAGAGTCGCGCTTGCAAGAGTGGGCCGGGGTGGCGCGAGCGATCGCGCTGCCCCGGCGGCTTTTTCAGAGGAGGAGTGCCTGGAAAGGTTTGCTCTCCCCGATGGAACTGGTAGGCTTGAAAGCGACTTCGTAACTAACGCATCGTTGCCTGGATCATCCCCCAGAATCGAGAGCGTTTTCGCGGTCACCGCGGCGCCTCGAGCGCCACCGGCTGGCCTCCCCCAACGCCCCTCCCAAACATCGAGAGTTTCACCATGTCGCGTTTCAACTCGCTCGCCCTCGCTGGCGTGGCTTTCCTCGGTCTCGCCGTTCAAGCGAGCGCGGACAGCCTCGACCGCGCCGGCAGCTTGCTCGTGTTCCCGCTGTTCGACAACAACCGCGGCGGTCTCTACACGCTGACCGTCACGAACACGAACCCCGATTCGACGCCGCTCCCCACGGGCCAATTGCTCGTCGGCACGGTCGACGTCGAGTTCGTCTACATCGACGGCAAGGACTGCCTCGAGTTCAACCGCACGCGTCGCTTGACGCCTAACGACACGATCACCGTCACGACGTTGCTCGACAACCCGAATCAAGTCGCGGGTTACGCGTACGTCTTCGCGAAGAGCCCGACCACCGGCAAAGCCATCAAGTTCGACTGGCTCGCAGGTGACTCGTTCCACGTCGCACCGGGCCTCGTCGGCGGCGTCGACATTCCGCCGGTCGTGTTCCGTGCCGCGAGCGGTCTCGCCGCCGGCGCGAACACCGACGTCGACAACGACGGCGTGCGCGATCTGAACGGGAACGAGTACGAAAAAGTCAGCGACGAGCTGCTCGTCCCGCGCTTTCTCGCTAGCCAACAGTTCATCTCGGACCCGAGCCTGATCCTCATCGGCCTGACGGGCAAGTCGTTCCAGACGATCGTCAACTTCCTCATCTACAACGACAACGAGGAAGTGTTCTCCGCGCAGTACGCGTTCGATTGCTGGGACCGCGTGCGTCTCGCGCAGATCAACGGCGCGTTCACGCAGGATTTCCTCCTCACGACGAATCACGCGCTCAACGAGGGCGTGAACTTCTTCCTCCCGACGGCCGTGCTCGGTGCTCCGCTCGAAACCGGCTGGTTCCGCATGGACGGCGCGACGGCGTTCTCGACGGCCGCATCCGTTCAAGATCCGGCGTTCTTGGCCGCGCGCATCGACATGCTGGCGCTGCCCTACCCGGACGCGGTCGGCGGCTTGCCGGCCTCCTCCAACAGTGCTTCGGGTGCGTCGCTGCCCTACGGCATCGGCGAGCAAGCGAACGGCGACCTCGTCCAACACGGTCCGTTCGCGGACGCGAACTGAGCCTGTTTCTCTGATCCAACTGCGTCGCTCGAGCGCTCGAGTCACGCAGCATTCCCCACTTCCATCCAAGTCCCCTCATCCAGTGAGTCTCACACCATGACGCGTTTCTCTTCCGTCGCCCTCGCCGGCGTGGCTTTCCTCGGTCTCGCCGTTCAAGCGAGCGCGGACAGCCTCGACCGCACGGGCAGCCTGCTCGTGTTCCCGCTGTTCGACAACAACCGCGGTGGCATCTACACCCTGACGGTCACGAACACGAACCCCGATTCGACGCCGCTCCCCACGGGCCAATTGCTCGTCGGCACGGTCGACGTCGAGTTCGTCTACATCAACGGCGCCGACTGCCTCGAGTTCAACCGCACGCGTCGCTTGACGCCGAACGACACGATCACCGTCACGACGTTGCTCGACAACCCGAATCAAGCGACGGGTTACGCGTACGTCTTCGCGAAGAGCCCGACCACCGGCAAAGCCATCAAGTTCGACTGGCTCGCAGGTGACTCGTTCCACGTCGCACCGGCACTTGCCGGCGGCGTCGACATTCCGCCGGTCGTGTTCCGCGCAGCGAGCGGTCTCGCCGCCGGTGCGAACACCGACGTCGACAACGACGGCGTGCGCGATCTGAACGGCAGCGAGTACGAGCGCGTCAGCGACGAACTCGTGTTCCCGCGCTTCATCGCTCACTTCCAGCCCTTCTCGGTACCGACCCTCGTCCTGATCGGCTTGACGGGCAAGTCGTTCCAAACGATCGCGAACTTCCTCGTTTACAACGACAACGAGGAAGTGTTCTCGGCCCAGTATGCGTTCGACTGCTGGGATCGCGTGCGACTCGCGGACATCAACGGCGCGTTCACGCACACTTTCTTGACCACGACGAACCACAACGTGAACGAAGGCGTGAACCTCTTCGGTCAGATGGTGCAGGGCGGACTGCTCGAAACGGGCTGGTTCCGCATGGACGGCGCGGTGGCGTTCTCCACGGCCGCCACGGTCCAAGATCCGGCGTTCCTCGCGGTGCGCCTCGACTCGATCGTGACGTTCAATCAGCCGAACTCCTTCGGCAAGGGCGAGCCGGGCCCGACGTTCGGAAGCGTCGCCTCCGGCGCATCGCTGCCCTACGGCGTCGGCGAGCAATCGAACGGCGACCTGGTCCAGCACGGTCCGTTCGCAGACGCGAACTGATCCGTTTCTAAAGAGCGAACGAGTCGGGGCGATGCGGTTATACGCGTCGCCCAGATTCTTTCTTTGGGTGACTCGTCGGCACCCCGTTGCAACCCCACGGAGTCCGGTTAGGATTGAAAGCGACTTCCTACTGAACGGCGACGTATTCAGTGCCTTTTGAATGAAATTGCAGGCTGGTGCTGATTTGATTCACACCCCCACACACGCATCGAGATCGACACCATGAAGCGCATCCACTCCTTCGCACTCACCACACTCGTGCTCTCGAGCTTCGTGCTCCGCGCGAGCGCCGACAGCCTCGACCGCGCAGGTAGCCTGCTCGTGTTCCCGCTGTTCGACAACAGCCGCAACGGGCTCTTCACGTTGACCGTGACGAATACGAATCCCAACACGACGCCGCTTCCCGCCGGGCAACTTTTGGCCGGCACAGTCGACGTCGAGTTCGTCTACATCAACGGCTTCGACTGCCTCGAGTTCAACCGCACGCGTCGTTTGACGCCGAACGACACGATCACCGTCACGACGCTGCTCGACAATCCCAATCAAGCGGGTGGTTACTGCTACGTCTTCGCGAAGAGCCCCACGAGCGGCAAAGCGATCGCGTTCGATTGGCTCGCCGGCGACTCGTTCCATATCGCGCCGGGAATCAGCGGCGGAGCCGACATCCCGCCGATCGTGTTCCAAGCGGGCTTCGGCATCCCCGAAGGTGGGATCACGGATCTCGACAACGACGGCGTGCGAGAATTCAACGGCGGAGAGTACGACGAGGTCAGCGACGAACTCATCGTGCCGCGCTTCATCTCGTTCGAGTCGGGCATCTCGATCCCGCAGCTCATCTTGATCGGCATGACGGGCCAGTCGTTCCAGACGATCGTCAACTTCCTCGTCTACAACGACAACGAGGAAGTGTTCTCGGTGCAGTACGCGTTCGACTGCTGGGATCGTGTCAAGATCAGCGCCATCAGCGGTTTGTTCACCAACTCGTTCCTCCAGACGACGAATCACAACCCGCTGGAGTTCCTGAGATTCATCCCGGCAGCCGCACCCGCCGTCATCCCCGTGACCCCGATCGAAACCGGCTGGTTCCGAATGGATGGCGCTACGGCCTTCTCGACGGCCGCCAGTGTCACGGATCCGGCGTTCCTCGCCGTGCGCTTGGAGTTGATCGACTCTGGATCCGCGACGGGGGCCTCGTTGCCGTACGGCGTGGGCGAACAGACAAATGCCAAGCTCGTGAATCACGGGCCGTTCCCAAACGCCAACTGATCCGAAGTTCCGGAGGCGCTGCGCTGGCCGTGGCGCCTCGCTTCTTTTCAGGATTTGCTCAATCGCGAAAAGCGGCCAATTCCGCGGCTGAAAGCAGCGGTTCTGAGGAGCGATCGAGCAAGTCCAGCGGCCGCGCAGAGTGCCGAACGGCGCTCCTGCGTTCGCAGTGCTCGACGAGGAAGCGCTCCAACCATGCTTCGCGACGCGGCTGGTCGTCGAGCGCGATCTTGGCGCGCGTCTTCGCTTCGCCGACGATCAGGACACCGTCGACGGATGAGACGTGCGCGATTTCGTCTCCACGCCATGACCAGCGCAGCGTGTCGGATTGCACGCGCTCGTCGATTTCGGGATCGATGCGCTTCACATCGCGTGAAAGCCGTTCGAGCGTGTCGCGTACCGACGCCGGCCAGGCGTCGAACGCACGACCCGCGCTCGCTTCGGCGGACGTCGCGTGAATCCGCACGAGAAAGCGTTCGGCGCCGCTGGCGCGCTCGAGACTGCGCAGTTCGAGCACGATCAACGTGTCGCGAGCGAGGAAAGACAAAGCGCGCAACGTACGGGTGGTGAAGCTCGGAGCGATGACGACCACGCGCGGCGCGAGGTCGACGCGCACGTTCGCCGACCGCCAACGCTTCGCCGACGCGAGCAGTCCGTCCGCGCCGAACGCGCAAGTGGCGAGCACGAGTTGCGCAGCCGTTTCGTCGCCGGCTTCGACGAACAAGACGAACACGAGCCGCGCGTCGCCGTCGACGCCGACCCAATTCGCGCGCCGTTCCGTCGGTGCGGTCGTGACGACGACGTCGCGGTCGAGCACTTCCAGGCCAGCGATTTCGTGCTCGACGAGCGCGAACATCGGCCCACGCGGGTCGAGAATTTCGCTGGGAATCGTGGACTTCGACTTCATGGACTGCGCCTCGTGCTCTTGACCGCTGGCTGCGCCGCGAACCCCAGCGCGGACACGCCACGCACGGACTTGCGCCGCTTCGTCGATGCGTGCTTCATTGCAATCGAGACTGGAGTGTGTGCTTTCGCAGTCGATCGCAACGCGATTTGGAGTGCCGAGTTCGCGCTCGTCCGACTCGTGTCGAAATGCGAACGCGAGGTGAACGCGAGTGCGAGCGCCAGAGCGTCGCTCGCATCGAGCGGCAATCCCTTCGATTTCACTCCGAGCAACTGCTCGACCATGCGCGCGACCTGCGACTTGTCCGCGGCACCGTTGCCGACCAACGATTTTTTCGCGACAGCGGGTGCGAATTGGACGATGCGAGCCCCTGTCACAGCCGCGCATCCGAGAACGACTCCGCGACCCTCGCCGATGCGCAACGCGCTCTGCACGTTACGCGCCGCGAACGCTTGCTCGACGACGATGACCGTCGGCTTCAAGCGTTGGAACAGGAGGTCGAGCTCGCTTCGAATCTGGCCGAGCCGCGTGGGCACGTCGGCGGGCTTCGCGCGCAGGACGCCAGCCGCGAAGAAGCGCGGACCGCGCGCGCCGACGACGATGGCGCCGTAGCCGAGCACGCGCGTGCCGGGATCGATTCCGACCACGATCTCGAGTCGCGCGGCGGAAGCGGCGGGCGCGGCGTTGGCATTCGGGATCTGCATGCGATTCGAGGACTCGAGGCTTCCGGTGGTGGTGCCTCGGACCCTACGCTTTCGCTCCCGTGCGCGAAAGGCCGCGGTTTTCCCGCGATGAAAGACATCACACCCGCTCTCCAACCGACGTCCGCCATCCTGCTCGCCGCAGGCCAATCGTCGCGCATGGGCGGCGAGGTCGGACACGCGCGCAAGCCGTTTCTCGTACTCGAAGGGCTCACTTTGCTCGAGCTCACCTGCGCCGCTTTCGATCGCTCGAGCGCCGTCGTCGAGATCGTGCTCGTCGGCCACAAGGACGATCGCGAACGCCTCGCGCGCATGGCCGAGAATTGTCTGCCCCTCGCGAAAGTGCGCGCCATCGTCGACGGCGGTGAACTGCGCACGGACTCGGTGCGTGCCGGCATCGCAGCGTGTGATCCGAAGTGTCGCTTGGTCGCGATCCACGACGTGGCGCGAGCGTTGATCGAGACGTCGATCGTCGAGCGCGCGATCCACACGGCCGGTTTGAAGGGCGCGGCACTCACGGCGATCCCGATGAACGACACCGTCAAGACTTCTTCCGACGGCGAACACGCCGAGACCACGCTCGACCGCAGCGTCTTGTGGTGCGCGCAGACTCCGCAGGTGTTCCAGATCGCGCGCTTCAAAGCCCTTCTCGAGCAAGCCCGCGCCGAGAACTTCCGTCCGACCGACGACGCGGCGTTGTACGAGCGCTACCAAGGCCCGATCCCGATCGTCCCGGGCAGTGCGCACAATCTGAAGATCACGACGCCGGACGACCTCGTCGTCGCCGCGTCGATTTTGCGTGCGCGCAGATCGGCCAGGCCGTCGTGAGCCTGCGCGTTGGAATCGGTTTCGACGTTCATCGCTTGATCGCCGGTCGCAAGTGCGTGCTCGGCGGAATCGAACTGCCGCACGCGAGCGGTCCGCTCGGACATTCCGACGGCGACGCGGTGTTGCACGCGATCGCCGATGCATTGCTCGGAGCGGCGGGCCTCGACGATCTCGGAACGCTCTACTCCGATCGCGATCCGCGGTGGAAGGACGCCGACAGTGCGCGCCTGCTCGCCGACGTCGTCGAGCGCGTTCACGGCGCCGGCTTCGCGCTCGAGAACGTCGACGTGGTGATCGCCACGGAAGGTCCGCGAATCGCGCCGCACCGATCGGCGATGCGTGCGCGAATCGCGGCGATCCTGCGCGTGGCGGAGGCTGACGTGAACGTGAAAGGGAAGTCGCTCGAGGGAATGGGCGCTCTCGCGGGCGGAACGGGCGTGGCGGTACAAGCCGTCTGTTTGCTTAGAAAACAGGGCTGATTCGCCTGCGATAGAGCGCGGCTTTCGCGTCCATCCGGCGATTCGATTGTCCGGTCCAGCGCTTGCAAGCGATGATGCATGGGCGAACGACGTGCTACCCGATTCAGGAGATCAATCATGAGCACCGGTTTGAAAGAACAATCCACAAACGACAACAAGACGACGATGCACACGACGAAGAACGACATCCCGGAGAAAACGCGCCTCAAGATGGTCGCGCTGTTGAACGCACGGTTGGCCGACACGATCGATCTGTATCAGCAGACGAAGCAGGCACACTGGAACGTCAAGGGTCCGAGCTTCATCGCCTTGCACGAGCTGTTCGACAAGATCGCCGAGAACGTCGAAGCGGGCATCGACGACATGGCCGAGCGCGCCGTCGCTCTGGGCGGAGTCGCACACGGGACCATCCAAGCCGTGAGCAACGCGACGACTCTGAAGCCGTACCCGACGGACATTTCGAAGGGCACCGACCACGTCGACGCGTTGTCGAGCGCTCTCGCCGCCTACGGCAAAGTGATCCGCGCTGCGATCGAAGACGCCGACGAAGCGGGCGACGCCGACACGGCTGACTTGTTCACGGGCATCTCGCGCTCGATCGACAAGCAATTGTGGTTCGTCGAAGCGCACGTCCAAGCCAAGTCGTGATCGCGCGCCCGAGCGCGTGAAACTTGCTGCCCGATTCGAGTCTTCGAGTCGGGCAGCGTCGTTCGAGGACGATTCGTGCGGCGATTCGAGTGCCTTCCTCGATCTACTCGGCGAATTTCGAGCTCACGAATCGCCGTCGATTGCGAAGCCGCCGCCCAGCGCTTTGTAGAGCGCGACCGTCTGCGACGCGAGGTCGGTGGCGCTTTCTGCGAGGCTCGATTCGGACGTGAGCAAACTGCGCTGCGCTTCGAGCACTTCGAAGAACGACACGATGCCTTGCGTGTACAGGTCGTTGACGCGCAACAGTGCGCGCTGATCTGCAGCCACGGCGGTGGTGAGCGATTCGTTGCGCGTGCGTTCGCGCGACACGGCGGCGAGCGCGGTCTCGACTTCCGCGAGCGCCGACAGCACCGCGCGTCGGTAGGCGAGAGCGGCTGCTTCCGCACGCGCTTCACTCGCATCGACCTGAGCTCGCAGAGCGCCGCCGTTCAAGATCGGCGCGGCGAGCGAACCGCCCGCGGACCAAGCGTTGCTCTGCGCGTCGAACAAGTCTGCGAACGAGCGGGATTGCTGCCCGAGCGCAGCGTTGAGCGAGAAGCTCGGATACTGCGCAGCGATCGCTTCACCGGTCTGCGCGGTCGCGCGCGCGAGTTCGCGCTCCGCCGCTCGCACGTCCGGCCGGCGCCGTAACAACTGCGACGGCAGCCCCGCATTCAATGTGCTGGGTGCTTCCGGGATCGGTGCAATGGTCTCGAGCACGAGCGCGAGCCCACCCGGCGCTTCGCCGAGCAACACCGACAACGAATGCACGACGGCGCGAGCGCGCGCTTCGAACCGCGGGATCTGCGCCGACGTCGTCGCGACTTGGCTCTCGGCGCGCGCGAGATCGAAATCGGTCGCGAAACCGGCCTCGAAGCGTTTGCGCGTGAGTTCGCTGGTGTCGCGTTGCAGCGCGAGATTCGACTGCGTGAGCGCGAGCTGGCGCTGCAGTCCGCGGAGCTCGACGTAGTTGCGCGCGACTTCGGCCGTCATGGTCAGAACAGCGTCTCGTCGATTCTCCAACGCGACGCCGACGCTCGCCTCGGCCGCTTCGATCGCGTGCTCGCGACGGCCGAACAGATCGATCTCCCACGCCGCGTCGAAACCCGCGTCGAAGAGGTTCGCTACACCCGCGCTCTGTCGGAAAGCCGTCGTTTCACTGGGAGAACTGCGCGTGAAACCGGCTCCGGCCCCGAGCGCTGGATCCCAGCGACCCGCGACTGCTGCTCGCACGGCGCGAGCTTCACGGATGCGTGTCGTCGCGATCTGCACGTCCAGATTGTTCGCCGTCGCACGATCGACGAGTGCGTCGAGTCCCGAGTCACCGAAGGCGCTCCACCACGCGCGTGCCGGCTCATCGAGCGCTGCTCCGGCTGCTTCGGTCCACGCCGTAGCGATCTGGACCTCCGGCACGTGATGATCGGGGCCTACACGGCACGCACTCGCGATCGCGACGAGTGCGACGACGATGCTCGCGCGCTTCATTTCGGCTCGTCCTTCTGCAGCGTCGCGCTCTTCGGCGTCGTCGCTCGTGCCGTTTCGATGAAGACGTCCATCTGCTGCCCGACGTAGACATGGAGCGCTTTCGGATCGAATCTGTAGAGCACCTGGAGGACGCGCGTGTCGACGCGCTCGTTGCTCTCGCCCGTCAGCGATTTCTTCGGCACGACGTACGGTTCGATGCGCACGAACTCGAGATGGGTGGTGAGCTGACTGTTGCCGCGCACGAACGCTCTGGCCTTGGCTCCGGCCGTGAGTCTCCACGCGTCGTTCTCGTCGATGTCGACGCGCACGTGCAGAGTGCTCACGTCGCCCACCAGCATCAGCGGCGTCGAGAGCGCTCCGGCTTGCGCGAATTCCCCTTTGCGCACGTTCACTTGCAAGACGGTGCAATCGACCGGCGCACGCACGACGAGCCGATCGAGTTCGATCTCGTCCGCGCGCACGGCCGCAGCCGCTGCGGCCACCTTCGAGCGCTGCACGGCGAGGTCGGGCGCCCACGCTCCGGCCTTGATCTTCGCCACGTCGGCGCGTGCTTCCGCGGCGCGCGCTTCGAGCGTTTGGACTGCGAATTTGCGGCGATTCCACTCCTCGATGGACATCGCGCGCTTGTCGTCGAGACTCTCTGCCACCTCGAGTTGTCGCCTCGCGTCGGCGAGCGCGGACTCGGCTGCGGCGACGCGCGCTTCCGCTGGCGGAACGTCCTCTTGTCGCGGCAGATTCACGATACGTGCGAGGTCCGCCTGCGCCGAATCGAGCGCAGCCTTCTCGATCTCCAAGCGTGCTCGCCGATCGCGATCGTCGAGACGGAACAGCGGGGTCCCGCTCACCACGACGTCGCCGACTTTCACGGGCACGTCCGCGACGACTCCGGCGATCGGCGTGCCGACGGCGATGTTCTGACTCTTGGCCTCGACGATTCCCGCGCCCGCAATCGTCGATTCGAACGGAGTCGACGCCGGATCGGCGATGGGCGCAGCCACCGGCGTCGGTTTGGCTCCCGAGGCGACCGTGAACAGAGCGAAAGCGAGTCCGGCGATCGAAAGGAGCGGAATCAAGAACTTGGTGATCATGTGTGTGCCTTCTTTCCATTCGCGACGATCTCTTGGATGAGGCCGTCGTTCATCTTCGCGATGCGATCAGCGAAGGAAAACGTGCGTGAATCGTGCGTCACGATGACGAGAGCGCGGTCTTGCTTCAGCGCGACGTCACGCAAGATCTCCATGATTTTCTGACCGGTGTCCTGGTCGAGCGCGGACGTCGGCTCGTCGCAGACGATCAACTTGGGTTCGTGCACGAGCGCGCGCGCGATCGCGACGCGTTGCTGTTGGCCGCCCGACAACTGCGCGGGCAAGGCCTTGGAGCGATTGGTCATGCCGACCGAAGCGAGCACGCCGTTCGCGCGCTCGACTGCTTTCTTGCGCGGCATGCCGAGGATCAAGAGCGGCACGGCCACGTTCTCCGCAGCAGTGAGCGCCGGAAGCAAGTTGAACGCTTGGAACACGAAGCCGATCGAACGCCCGCGGTACGCCGTGCGAGCGCGCTGGCCCATCCGCAGCATGTCGTTGCCGAAGACGCGCACGTCTCCTGCGTCTTGATCGAGGATGCCCGCGATGACCGAAATCAGCGTGGTTTTCCCGCATCCGGACGGGCCGACGAGCATCAACAATTCCCCGGCGACGACGTCCAGGTCGACGCCGCGTAAAGCGTGAACGGCATCGGGTCCTTTTCCGTAGACCTTGGTGACGCCGCGGCAGGAAACGGCGAGATCGGTGACGATGTTCTCCATGATCAGCTCTTGAACACGATCGCCGGTTCGAGCTTCACCACCTTGCGGATGCTGATCAGCGCTGAAACCATGCAGATGACGGTCACGGCTGATCCGGTGATCGCCAGGATTTGCCACGGCAGACGGAAGGCCAGTTCCGAACTGCGCGAGAGCAGTCCGAACAACGACGCTGCGCCGACGCCGAGCCCGTATCCGATCGATCCGACGAGCAACGCCTGCAGCAAGATCATGCGCAAGAGCGTCCAGTTGCTCGTGCCCATCGCTTTGAGCGCGCCGAACTGCTTCAAGTTCTCGATCGTGAAGTTGTAGAAGGTCTGCCCGGCGATCGCGATGCCGACGAGGAACCCGAGCAAGACGGCGATGCCGAAATTGATCGGGATGCCGGTGTATTTCATGAAGTACTTGACCGTGTTCCATTTGAACTCAATGGCCGGCAACGCGAGCAGGCCCGTCGTCGCTGCGATGCGCGCGCACAGTTCCTGCGGGTCTTGTCCGTGCTTGGCCTTCACCAGCACGAACGTGAGCAACTTGCGCTCGCGCGGCGCGTAGGTCGTCGCTCGCGAGAACGTCGTGTACACGACGGGTTGCGATTGGAACGTGCGGCCGACGCGGCAAATCCCGACGACGACGGCGCGGTGATCGTTCAATTCGAGCGTGTCACCGACCTTCAATGGCTCGGGCTTTCCGCCTGGAACTGCCGCGGGTTTGGCCAGTTTTCCCTGAGCGCCATTCTCATCGACGATGACGCTCTCGCTGCGACGGAGGTCGTCCAGACGACCCTCGATCATCACGGGCGGTCCACCCATCAGCGTCGCGTCGTCGAGGCCGAACACGTTGCACGTCTGGAAATTCCCGTTGGAAAGCCGTGCTTTCAACAGACCCTTGTAGAGCGGCATCGCCCACTCGACGCCCTCGACGCCGCGCACGCGATACAGCTCGGTCGACTGCAACGGCTTCAAGTCGTCGATGAACTGCACCTTCTCGTCCATCACCCAGATGTCGGCTTGACCAAGGTCCGTGACGGACCCGTAGGTGCGCGTCATCAAGCCGGTGAAGATCGCCATCTGCTGCGTGATCAGGAGCGACGCGAAGGTGAGGCCGAAGATGATGCCGAGATACTTCGCACGGTCGCCGACGAGCATCTTGATCGCGATGAAGTTCATCGGACTCGGTCTCCATCACTCGGATGCGCACGCCGTTCGATCCCGCCGAGCGTGAACTCGGTGATCTGGTGCGCGAGACGTTCGATCTCGTCGGACGTGCGCGGCAGACGGTGACCCATCCGCGCGATGACGTGCTCGGCGTGCTTGTAGAAGAGACACTGCGCGACGACGGCTTGGCTGCACGCGAGGACGGTGTCGGGAGCTGCGTCCGGGCCGGCGAGTTCACCGACGATGCCGTGCAGCATGCGGAAGAGCGGGCGCTGAACCGACTCGACGAGTTGATCGAGTGCGCCGGTCGGCTCGGCCATCTCGCGGGTCATGAGCTTCATCAAGCGTGACGATTTTTCGGTCGAGAGCACGCGCAACAGGAACGAGTGCACGAACGCGTGGAGTCGATCGCGCGTGGTCGGGTTTCGCGGCAGACCGTGATCAGGCGGGAACTCGACGAGTGCGGCGCGCAGCACGCGCTCCAATACCTCGCGGTAGAGCGTTTCCTTGTCGCCGAAGTGGTAGTGGACGGCGGCGATGTTCGCCGCGGCGCGAGTGCAGATCTCGCGCACGGTCGCCGCTCGAAAACCGCTGGTCGCGAAGATGTCCGCAGCCGCGTCGAGCAGACGGTCCCGCGTCGCGTCGTCGCTAGTGGATTCGCTAATGGCAGTCACTGCAATCTCTTGTTTGAAACATTTGATTCAATCGAAGATATCAAGCAACCGATTGAATGCGCAAGTGCCTGCCTCTGAGCATCTTCGAATTTCCGGAGGCGTCCTTGGCGCCTCGCGAGATGTCAGTCAGTGGCCGGCTTGGGAGCCGCCCGCGGCTTCCGAGAGGCGCTTCGCCAGCGCCAGTTCCTCGGCCGACTCCTCATCCCTACCCAGAGCGCCGAGCGCCGAGGCGCGTCCGCTGTGCGCGGCAACCGACTGCGGCGCGAGCCCAATGCACGCTTCGAACGCGGCCAAGGCTTCGGTGTAGCGACCGAGATCACCCAGGACGCCCGCGCGCCCGATGTGAGTCTCGGAGTTCGTCGGCTCGAGGCGCGCCGCAGCCTCGTATGTCTGAAGTGCCTCTTCCGAACGGTTGAGGCGCCGCAGGGCATCCCCACGACCGGCGGTCGCGAGTGCATCCGCAGGATCGATCGCGAGGGCGGCATCGAAGGCCTTCAAGGCGCTGTCCAAGCGCAGCAGACTCAGATTCAGGATCCCGGCCATGATGCGCGGCGTCTTGAACTTCGGATCGAGCGCGCTCGCGGACGCGAAAGCCTCCAGCGCCTCCTCCGCACGCCCCAATTCGCGTAGCGCGCGACCTCGGCCATAGTGCGCGAGCGCCTTGTCTCGGTCGATGCGAATACAGAGCGCGTAAGCATCCAGCGCTTCGGGGTAGCGCTGCAGATCGAAGAGCGCGTTTCCGCGCCCGTTGTGCGGCTGCGGATACCGCGGATCCGACGCGATCGAAGCATCGAACGCTGCGACCGCATCCTCGGGACGTCCCAGCGCGCACAACACGTTTCCACGCGAGTTCAGAGTCAAGAAATCGAGCGGTGCCACTGCGAGCACGCTCTCCAGCGCGACGAGCGCTTCGGCGTTGCGCCCGAGAGAGCTCGACAGGTTGGCCAGGTCCAATCGCACGGCGGCGTCTGTGGGGTCCAATTTCACAGCGCGCTCCAAGTGAGCCAATGCTTCTGCATCGCGACCCATGTCGCGGAGGACGTGAGCCAATCCGGCGGCAGTAAGTGCATCCTCGGGATGATCGCGGACGGACTGTTCGAACGCAGCGAGCGCTTCCCGCAACCGACCTTGGGCACGCAGGATGTGAGCACGAATGCGCTCGGCGCGAGCACGTCGCGCAGGACACAGAGCTTCGGCCTGACGCGTCAACTCCGCGGCTTCGCGCAGGCCTTGTACGTCACTCGTGTAGCGCAGCAGATTTCCCGCGAGCGGCGTTTCCCCGAGCGCGTCCCACGCGCGTTCGAGCTTTTGTTCAGCCGCCGCGCAGTCGAGCGAAGACTGCTGAGCACGCTGCTCCTCCGCGACGCGCCGCGAATTCCAGTATCCGAGGACGCCGAAGACTCCGCCGACGAATGCGACTGCGGTCGAGAGTAGCTTGAGCGCGAGGTCGAAGCGGTCCGCGTTCACGGCGCGTGTCGGCTGTTGCACCGGCGGTTCGCTCGCCAGCGGTTTGGTACGTTTCGAGCGCGCCATGGGGGGATGACCGATCTTCGCCGAGCACGTCGCGTGTGCAAGCGAGAAGGCGCCGAGATTCCGCCTAGACGTCGCAGAGCGCTATCCTCAGGGGGCGGAGCAGCGACTCCGATCCATTCTCGACGAGCCGGAGGGACGCATGCACCATGCCTTACTACCCGCGCTTTTCTCGTTCGCTGTAGCAGCTCAGGCGTGCGGCCCGCAGGAAAACAGCGCGCTCGACACGCACCTCGCACGCACGGTGCCGAACGAGGACGGGGCGACGAAAGCGAACTCTGCCGTGAAATCCGGCGGTGCGCCGTTGCGCCTCACGAAGAAGACGATCGCCGACCCGAACGCAGGCTGTGACGCATGCACTCTGCTCGTTCCCGACGGGTGGAAGATCGAAGGCGGGATCACGTGGCAACTGCAGTGGTCGAATCTCGCCAGCGCAGCAGTTCGCGTATTCGATCCGCGCTCGAAGGCGCAACTCGAAGTTTTTCCGATCGTGCCCGGGTGCTGGGACGAGCGCGGCGCGCTGCCGCCCGGACAAAACTACATGGGCAACTACGTCGCCAAACCTCCGCGCGATTTCGCCGAGTACGTCTCGACGTATTTCGTCCCAGGCTTCCGCGCTCGCGCCGAAGGTCTGAGGATCGGCGTGGCGGCTCCGCTTCCGGCCGTGGCGCGCGTCGTCGAGAAGAACGTACAGGGAGCAGGCCTCACGAAGAGTGTGATGGCCGGCAAAGTGCGGCTCGAGTACACGCTCGACTTGCAGCCGATCGCCGAGGACGTCTACGTCACGATCGTCGTGTCGCGCGCGGCACAAATGGAAGGCTCCGTCTACTGGGGGCTCGAACAGCAGTACTCGTTCCGCGCCGAAAAGAGCGCGATCGATTCCGTCGCGCCGGTCCTGCAAGCCGTCGCGTCCTCGGTCACCGTGGATCTGCGCTGGTACGCCGCGTACGCGGAAGTGCGACGCTTGTGGTCGCAGGGTCAGATGCAGGCGATCCGGGATGCAGGCGAAATCTCGCGCAGGATCTCGCAGAACAATGACGCGCTGATTGCGAGCATGCGCTCGTCGTGGCAAGAGCGGCAAGCGTCGCAAGACCGCGTGCACCGCGGGTTCTCCGAGGCGATGCGCGGCGTCGAGACGTACACGAATCCGATCGAGGCGAGGTCGGTCGAGCTGCCGTCGGGTTACACCGACGTTCGGGCCAATTCCTCGGGCGAATACGTACTTTCGAACACGGGCGGCTACGACCCCAACGTCGGCTCGACGCTCACTTGGCGGCGCCTCGAGCGCGCACCTTGACGAGTTCGCGAACCCGGTTCGACGCACTCACGGAGCGCGAAACGACTCGTTAGCCTGTGCGCGTGATCCAGACACGCACTTCGAGCCGCACCCGCTACTGGGTGACGCACGCGCTCCTTCCGTTCCTCTCCGCCTGCGCGGCCTTCGTGCTGTTCGAGAACACGCGCATCGATCGCGCGACGCTAGATCCGTTTTACGATCCGGCCAGTCGCACTTTTCCGCTGCGCGGGACCAGTTGGTTCACCTTCGTTTTCAAGGACGTCCTGAAGTCGCTCGTCATCGCGCTCGGAGTCGCGGTAGCGCTCGGCTTCGTGATGTCGTGGAGGAAGCGCGAGCTCGTGCCGTGGCGACGGACGATGATCTACGTGCTGCTCGCGCTCGCGCTCGCGCCTCTGACCGTGGGGCTGCTCAAGTACTCGTCGTGCACGCACTGCCCGTGGTCGCTCGATCTCTACGGAGGCAAGGCTCCGTACGTCGGACTCACCGGTTGCCCGCCGCCTGCGTTCGGCCGCGGTCAGTGTTTTCCAGGTGGGCATGCGTCCGGCGGGTACGCGGTCTTCGCGCTGTACTTCGCGCACCGCGTGCATGCGCCGCGGCGTGCGCTCGTGTGGCTCGTCGCCGCGCTCGTCTACGGTTCGATCATGGGCGTTTCGCGCATGATGCAGGGAGCGCATTTTCTCTCGCACGGCATCGCTACGGGATTCGTGTGCTGGTACGTGTGCCTCGCGCTCTACGAGATCGTGCTTCGTCGGTACGACGAGCGACGTTTCGCCGCCCGAAGCGGCTGAAGGAACGGCCCGCGATCGAGCGCTCTGCGCGCCGACCACGTCGGCAGGACGTCACGCCAGGTGCGTGCGATCGGCAGCCGAGAGGCGCGCGTAAGCACCCTTTTTCGCGAGCAATTCGACGTGTGAGCCGATCTCGACGATGCGGCCCTGGTCGAGCACGACGATGCGATCGGCGTTCTTGATCGTCGACAAGCGGTGCGCGATCACGAGCACGGTGCGGTCGGCCATCAAACGCTCGAGCGCCTCTTGCACGATCGCCTCGGACTCGGTGTCGAGCGCACTCGTCGCTTCGTCGAGCAACAGGATCGGTGCACCCTTCAGGAACGCACGCGCGATCGTGATGCGTTGACGCTGTCCGCCCGACAAGCGCGAGCCCGCGTCGGCGACGTTGGTCGCGTAGCCTTCGGGCAGCTCGGCGATGAACTTGTGGATGCCGGCCGCGCGTGCGGCAGCTTCGACCTCGGCCTCTGTCGCATCGGGTTTGCCGTAGCGAATGTTCTCGCCGATCGTCGCGTGGAAGAGGAACGGCACCTGTCCGACCATCGCGTACTGCGCCGTCCACGAATCGAGCGACAAGTCGCGGAGGTCCTGTCCGTCGACGGTCACGCGGCCGGACGTCGGATCGATGAAGCGCGCGACGAGATCGACGGCCGTGCTCTTGCCCGAACCGGAAGCGCCGACCAAAGCCAGTGTTTCACCGCGACGGACCTCGAGATCGAAATCGACGAGCGCGCTGCCGTTGCCGTCCTTGTACGCGAAGGTGACGTGCTCGAAGCGTAGACTGCGGCTGAAACCCTGCAAAACATGGGCCTTTTGCGCTTCGACGACGTCGGACTGCTCGTCGAACAAGACCTGCAGTCGTTCCGCTGCGCCGACGGTTTCTTGCACGTAGGTCAGCGCTCGGGCGATGCCTTTCACGCTTCCGTAGAGCTGCGCCAAGAGGAGAAAGAATGCTGCAACGCTGCCGATGGCGCCGAACTGGTTCTTGACGAGCATCAACCACGCGATCAACACGATCACCACAGCGAGGCCGAAGTTGCTCGCGAACGTCGTGAAGCTGTTCGAGAGCGCCTGCGCGCGAATCATCTTCATTGCCGCACGGACGTAGCTCTCGTTGCCGCGACGGTACTCCGCGATTTCACGACTCTCGGCGCGGAACGCCTTGACCGTGCGCACGCCTTGGAACATCTGCGTCAGCACCTGGACCGAGCTGCCCAGTTCTTTCAGCGACTTCGAACTGCCCTTCTTGTCCTTCTTCGACTGCTGCGCGATGACGAACCCGATCACGACCAGGCCGAGAGCGACGACCAGCGTCGGAATCGGGGCGATCCCCGCCATGAAGATGAGGCACACCAGCGCGCTGACGGGTTCTTGAATCAGCTCCTTCAGCGTTTGATTGAGGAGATTGGCCGTCGACGTCACGTCGTTGTTGATGCGCGACAAGAGATCGCCGAAGTGTCGGCGACCGTGGTAGCTCATCGACAGGCCCATCACGTGTCGCGCGATCTGCACGCGCAAGTCGGCGACGATGCGCAGAGCGATCCAGCGCGAGAGCGTGATGAACGCGTACGCGGCAATGCCCGAGATCAAAGCCAACACTGCGACGGCGAGCGCGATGCGCACGATCGACGCGAGCTTCTCGTCCGGCGTCGCCGTGCCCTGCACGAGCCAGCCTTCGATCGCTTGCAAGATGTCGCGCCACCACTCAGTCCCGCTCTTCACGGGCGACGCCCCGGTTTCGGGCGCGAGCACGGCGAGGACCGGTGAAATCAGCGGAATTACCGCCTTTTCAGCCAGCTGCGCAACCCATGCCAGTGCGAGCAGCAACGCCAAGGACGCTTTGTGCGCTCGCGCGTGGGGCGCGAGGATCTTCCAAATCGTGCGTATCCCGGTGCTCACGTGCGCGCAGTGTGATTGAGTCGAGTGAGAGTGTCAAAAGCAGCAGGACCGCGTCGTCGTCGACGGCGCGGTCCCGCGTTGGCTCTCGAGAAGTCGTTCAGGAATCTACGCGCGTGAAACCCCTGATGTCCGCCTTCGCGACCGCTTCTTTCGTGAACGCGATAAAAGCCACGCGCAGATAGTCCTGCTTCAAGAGGTCGGCTTTCTTCGGCTCGGCCACGTTGAGCGGGAACGTCGGCGGCAAGCGCCGCGTGACGCGCACGATGTAGTAGCCCTGCGGACCTTTGAACGGCCCTTGGATCGAGCCTTCGGGGCAGTCGAAGAACGCGCGGTCGGTGACCGACTCACCCGTGACCCAGTGGTAGAAGGGCGTCTCGCCGACGTAGCCCTCGAGGTCGTTCCGATAGCGCAATCCGAAGCGTCCGCGCTTCTTCATGCCGATGTCCGAACCCTTGCCGCCCGCGTTCTCGGGCGTGGGCGGATCCCAGTACTCCGAGTTGTCCATCAGCGTGTTCGTCCAGAACTCGAAGGGATCCTTGACCGGGTTCTCGGGCTTGAACTCTTTGCCTTCGGATTGTGCCTTCGCGGCACCTTCGCGTTGAGCAGCGTACGCGACCGCGTGCTCGTCGAGCTTCACCTTGATCGCGTCGGCGCGCGCCTTCGCGCCATTGAAACCGTCCGGTTTCCAGCGGTTTTTCGGGATGTCGAAGGCCGACACGAGGATGCAGTCCACGTCGATCTGCCCGAGACCCATCACACGGTTCGCGCGGTCGAGGTGCGCCTTGAGCGGCTCGGCCACTTCACCGTTCGGTCCCGCCGCGAGCTTCGGTTCCATCGCCTTCTCGAAGCCCTTCGAGAGCGCGTAGAACTCCTTGAACGACTCCGTCGACGGGAAGTAGTAGTTCTGCATCGCGAGGATGTCGACCGTGATGTACGTGCCCACGAACTGCTTTTGCAGATCCGCGATCGCTTGACGGCGACCGGCTTCGTCGAGCAGCGCCCCTTCGGCCTTCAAGCGATCGGTCGTCGCCATCGACGCGACGAACCACTGCTTGGCCATCTCGATCTCGTTCTTCGTGACCGTGTTCTTGACGTCGTTCCAGACCTGCTCGGTCGTGAGCGTCATCTCTGGCTTGCCGTCGAAATCCTTGTCGGCGGTCAACACCAAGTCGTCGGGCAGTCCGTCGAACGCGGTCTTGTAGTCGATCGTGTTGTAGAGCGCGTCGCGCACGATCTGACGCATCATCGTCGTGTAGATCGTGTCTTCCTTGCCGAGCGGCTCACCCGTCTTGTCTGAGTGTTCGCGACGCATCTTGTAGCTGTTCACGGCGTCGTCGAGCAGCGTCGGACCGGAGTCCGCGCGCACGGCTTCGATCGTCGTCTCGGGCCAGTCGGCCGGATCTTCCGGGTAGAAGACGTGGTCGAAGAACATCGTCAAGCGCGTGTCTTCCTTGAACCAGTCCATCGAGCGATGGCGGCGCGTGACTTCCGTCTCGAGATCGAGCACCGGGTAGCGTTTGCGGAACTCGTCGAACTGACGCTTGATGTCGGCTTGCAATTCTTCTTCGCGCGGCGTGAGCGCCTCGGCCAAGCGTTCGCGCTCCGACGCCATCGTTTCGTCGCGGATCTTCTGGAACTCAGGGCGTTTCTGCGCTTCACCGTGCGCCTTCGCGTAGGCCGTGTCGTACGCCTTCTGCTTCTCCTCCGGCGTCGCGTAAGTCTGACCTTCGACCGCGGATTCGGCCGCCTTCATCGCGAGCGCGCTGACCTGCGGCTCGACGGCTCGGTCGGCCTCGACGCGCGCACGACGATTCAATTCGTCGTCGATGATGCGGATGTACTTGTACATCTCCATGCGCGGGCGGCACGGGCCGTAGATCAGGTGGCGCTTGATTTCGTTGTCGGTGACGCGCTTGCCGTTCACGAAGAGCGGCTCGCCGAATTCGGATCCTTCGACGCCCTTGGCGCTGGGTTCGACTTTCGGAACCAGCATTGCCTTCGCCGCGGTTTCGACTTTCGCCGCTGCTTCCGCCTTCGGCGCGGGTTCCGCTTTGGCGACGGGCTCGGCCTTCGGCGTGGACTCGACCTTGCTCACCGGTTCGGCTTTCGGGGCGGGCTCGACCTTCGCCGCCGGTTCTGCTTTCGAGCCAGGCTCGGCTTTCTTGGCCGGCGCGACCTTCGCTGCCGCGCCAGAGTTCGCGCCAGAGTTCGCGTCAGAGTTCGCGTCAGAGTTCGCGTCAGAGTTCGCGTCAGAGTTCGCGCCAGCGTTCGCGCCAGCGTTCGAGCCAGCGGTCGACCTCGCCGGCGATGTGGAGGCCGAAGCCGCCGCGACAGGTGCGTCCGTCGCACAAGCCAGGGCCCCGAA
>JAWXBU010000022.1:0-8089 GCA_034440255.1 Planctomycetota bacterium
TGCGCGTCACCGTGAACGGATCGCAACAGATCTACAAGCTGAACTTCACGGTCGACACGTGCGACTTCCTGCCCGGTCTCGTCATCAACATCTGAGAGATAGCCTGAGTCTTTCCTGAAGGCCGCGCCCGTCCTAGCGACGGGCGCGGTCGTTTCGTCGGCGCAAAGGGCTTATGACTTGCGACCTTACTCGAGGGGCTGATGCGTCATCATTCCAACGTTTTGACTGGCTATATGAGATGCGGCCAGCGCCGACTCTGACTGCTGGACATCCGGACAGGCATGCCGCGCCCGCCATCGAAGAGCCGCTGTCGTTTCGGCTAAATGAGCTGCATGCTGTTCGAGGGGAACCTCGGGAGGCTGAGCTGAACCTCAGAAAGCACAGGGTCTCTTTCCCTGAAGTTGCGACAGTCTTCCAGGACCCTCTCGCCATGGGATTCGACGATCCCGGTCACTCCGCTCGCGGATCTCGATTCTCCACGACTGGAAGGTCACAGGCTGGTCGACTGCGGTTCGTCGCCCACGCCGATCGATTGGCACGGCTCCCGCGGAACTCCCAGTTGGGCCGGCCACCGCAGGATCACGCGACTGGAATTCCTATCCCCTGAGCCGGCAACGAACTACTTGCCGGCCGTCCTTATGATCGTTGAGCCACGTGCAGCGCGTTCACGACCTCGGTCGGGTCGGGCCAGCCGCTGCCCAACAGCTTGCTCATCAGGCCCGTCTTGCGCTGCGCGATCACCTTGCCGTCGGCGATCACGTCGAACTGGCCGGTCGCGCCCTTCTTGATCTCGACGTCGAGGCCCAGCTCTTCCTTGATGTGCGCGGCGAGACCCGCCGCGCGCCGTTCGTAGCCTCAAGCCGTGCAGTAGAGGATTTGGACTTTCATGCGTGCTCCTTTTCTCCCCGCAGCATAGGTCGCGCAGCACGCGGATCACACGCGCGCACTTCACGAACGCCCGCCGATCTCGCACGGGGCATCGAACCACGCCCGTGCGGCGCGCTCCCCAGGTGAACGCGGCGCTGCGGTCGCGAGCGGCTCCCGATTTCGAGTTCGCGGATGAGTGAGTCGGATCCTGGATCGTGCTCGCTGAGCAGGCTCGAGTCTGCGGAGTCATGCCCTCACTCACGCCGGTCGACGGCGAAACGACCCGCCGAGGCTCCGACACGAGCGCTCTCAGCCAAGCAACAGACCGGACGGCGCGATACGCGCGCCGCGAGCAGCCCGGCCGGACTCCCGCGGAACTTCGGGATGGGCCGGGTTCCGATCGGGCACGGGCTCGGACGTCTCGTGCCCGAGGCCTCGCTCGACTCCCTGGTCCACGTCGATGAATTTCCGTTCGTCAGGTTGAACCTCGACGCCGCGCGGATCGCCACCGTGTCGCGGTACCGGGTGCGGCAGGTTCCAACAGGGTGGCTCTTCCTGCGGTTCGAGGGTCGAGGACTCTCCCTCCTGGTGACCTCTGAGGCGCGCCGGCACGACCGGGCGCGGAGGCCTGCTCATTCAATTTATGGCCCGAAACCGCGCTGCGTGAAACCACACGGCCGCGATCGTCGAATGCTTTCAGTGTCTCCTCGAGTCCGGGACCAGCGTCTCGGGCTCAGCTCCGATTCGACGAAGAGGTCCGCATGCATCTCCAGTTCGGCTCGCATCCGCCCCGTTGGCGTTCCGCCCGGTTGTCGCTCTTTGCCCTCGTGCTCGTCGCGGCGGGGTCCATCGTTCCCGCCACCGCGCAGGACGAGATCCCGCTCCCGCGCACGCGCGAAGGCGGCACGCCGTACGACGAGATGCAGAGCATCTCGCCGTTCCCCGTGCGTCCGTTGCCGCCGCCGCCATCGATGCCTGCCGTGTCGAGCGTCGTCTCGTCACCGACGGAGTACTCGCCCTCGCGCGGCGTCTTGTTCCGCTACAACTCGGCGTCGTTCGCCAGTGTCGTCCGCGATTGCGTCGTCGCATTGACCGCGAACCCGGCCTACGACGACATCGCCTACGTCGTCGTCTCCAGCACGACGCAGCAGTCCTCGGCCACGACCGCGTTTTCGAGCGCGGGCGCGGACATGAGCAAGGTCCAGTTCATCCTGCAACCGAGCGACTCGGTTTGGATGCGCGACTACGGGCCGCACTTCGTCTGGCAAGGGGGCGCGCTCGCGATCGTCGACAGCCACTACTACCCGACGCGCCCGAACGACAACTTCGTTCCGACGCTGGTCGGCGACGACGTGTTCGGTCTGCCGACTTACGACATGGGCCTCTATTACTCGGGCGGGAACTTCCAGCCGGGGCCCAACCGTTCGGGTTTCTGCACGGCGCTCGTCAACCTCGACAATCCGGCGGGTGGAGGCTTCGATCCTGCCCTCGTTTCCGAACTGTACGCCAAGTACCAAGGCATCGACGTGCTGCACGTGCTGCCCCAACTGCCGACGACGGTCGACGGCACGGGACACATCGACATGTGGATGTACCTGCTCGACGAGGACGACGTGATCATCTCGCAGTTCCAGGCGGGATCGAACACCACGGCGATCTCGATCACGAACAACGCCGTGCCCTACATGCAGAACTTGGGCTTCACGGTGCACCGGACGCCGGCGTGGAACGTCGGCGCGACGCACTACACCTACGCGAACGCCTTCCGCGTGAACAACCGCGTGTTCATCCCGAGCTATGGGCAGGGAGATTCGAACTACCTCGACGAGGACGCCGCGGCCCTCGCGACGTACCAGACCGCGCTCGGCCCGGGCGTGCAGGTGATCCCGATCAACTGCTACTCGATCATTCCCGCTTCGGGCGCGATCCACTGCATCGTCAAGCAGGTCCCGCGCTACACCGGTGCGACGCCGGCGGCGTACGTGACGGCGCCCAAGGGAGGCGAGATCTTGGTTCCGGGCCAGACCACGACGATCTCGTGGCTGGCGAGCGACACGAACAACGCGGCGTTGGCTTCGGCCGAACTGTCGTGGTCGCCGGACGACGGTCTCACGTGGTTCCCGATCACGACGGGTGCCAATACGGGTTCGTACACTTGGGCGGTCCCGGCGACCGTGACGGACCGCGCGCGTGTGCGGGTGGTGGTGACGTCGGTCGATTCGGACACCGGCACCGCGCAGTCGGCCGCCGCCTTCCGCATCGCGCCCGGCGTGCGCAACGTCTACGACTTTGCGAGCGGTGCGGGCTTCTCGCGCTTCGCGTACGGCACGATCACGTCGAACTGGACATCCGTCAACACGGCTCGGCGTCCAGTGAACACGCCCGTGTCGGCGGCCGCGTACACGGCCCTCGCCGCTTCGAACGCGACGGGCGGCGACACGGACACGAACCGGTACATCTCGCCGACCGTGACGACGGGCAACGAGTCGACGCACGTCTTCGAGGTCTCCATCGCGGAGGACCCTAACGTGGTCGACGCGATCGATGTGCTGTGGGAGGGCTACGCCGACCAGTGCACACAGGCCGAGCTGTATGTGTGGGATTACGTCGCGGGTCAGTGGAGCGACGGACAGGGGCTCACCGGGCAGAACCGCTACATGGATTCGTTCGCGGGCAATCGCGACGGCCGTCTCGCGGGGATGATTTCCTCCAGCATGGCGCGGTACATCGGCGCGGGTGGCCAGATGACGTTCCTCGTCTACGCCGAGCGTTCCAGCGACGAGACGTATCACGACTACGTGTCGGTCACAGTGACGACGCTCTCGGAGACGAGCATCGCGTTCTGCGCGGGTGACGGCACGGCCACGGCCTGCCCGTGCGGAAACGGGGGCGACGCGGGCCGCGGTTGCGGCAACTCGGTGACGACTCAAGGCGCGCGCCTTGGTGTGCACGGCGTGGCGGACGTTTCGAACGATTCGTTGCTCCTGGCGGCTTCGAGCATGCCCGCGGGCGCGATCGTGCTCTTCATCCAGGGCACCGCTCAGCAGAACGCGGGCAACGGCATCGCGTTCGGCGACGGTCTGCTCTGCGTGGGCGGCGCGGTCGTGCGCCTCGGAATCGCGACCGCGTCCAGCGGGGCTGCATCCTTCGGTGCTTCAGCGGGCACGGGCCCCGTCTCTATCCTCGGCGGCATCGACGTCGGCGGCGGCGCCTACTCGTACCAAGCTTGGTATCGCGATGCCGCCAGCTTCTGCACGGCCTCGACGTTCAACCTGACGAACGGAGTGAGCCTGACCTGGATCCCCTGAAGTGGATGGACATGTCGACACCCGCTGACAGGGGCATCCATGTCAGAGCGGTCAAGTCAGCGAGATCCCGTTCGTCAAGGTGAACGTCGACGTCGTGCAAAAAACGACGGTATCCCGGTACCAGCACTGAGATAGTGCGCCCACATCTGCACGATGGTGATCGTGAGTGACGATCCTGATGGAAACCCGTTGAATTCGAACTGGATCGGCAGCACGCCTGACTCTTCGCTCGACGTGCAAGACGTGCTCGCGTTCGCACCATCAGCACGACGTCGATATTGCCCACGATGCGTGGAATCAGGCATTGCGGTCAGAAGGGCGCGTGCTCTGCGTGCTGAGGTGGGAAGCCGGATCGCATCGAGCGGCCGGAAGTGTGAGTAGCTGATGCGTGACGGCTGACGCCCTCCCTCGACGCCGTCGCATCGGAACCGCCAACGCGAGATGGGTTCGAAAGCGCGCCGCCTTTGCGGGAACGGCCCCGGTCATCTGTTCAATTTTCAATTCGCGCCGAGGCCAGCCCGGTCCGCCACGACGTCCTCCGCCTCGTCGTTCCGTGTTCGAGCCCGTTACGGCAAAGAGTGCGGAGGATCAATGGATCTTCGTCGGAGCCCCGCCGACGCCGCCGGACGAAGATCCCGCCTCCTCGAGAGCCGCAGCGCAGGGTAACCCAGAGTCTCACTGCACCGCATGCAGTCGAGGAGGACGCGCGTCGGACTGGATCTTGCCCTGATGCTCGAATGACAACGCCTCTCGCACCGAGCATCGGCGCTCCGACGACGAGCGCGCGTCCTCGAACTGCGATTTGGAAGAAGGTCGACGAATCACCAGCGTCGCGCGGGATCGACCGGGCAGACCCAGCCGTCTCTCTCGTTCGCGTCGTGCTCGTTCTCGTGGGATTGTTCATGCTGACGCACATGGCATGGCTCGCAATCGAGCCGGCGTCCGCGGGCCTCGAAACGACGCGCATCGTGGTGGCGCGGACGATGCTCCGCGACGGAGATTGGATCGTCCCACACCAGCACGGCGAGGTGTACTTGGCGAAACCTCCGCTCGGCTACTGGTTGATCGCGCTCGGATCCATGCCGTTCGGCGATGTGACCATCGTCTCCGCGCGTTGCGTGATGTCCTTGTGCGCGCTCTTGGTCGCGATCGCCGTCGCCGCATTCGTGCGCCGCGAAGTCGACGATCGCACGGGATTGTTCGCCGGGGTCGCGACGCTGACGTGCGCGCTTTTCCTCTCGAAGGGCCTCAGCGCCGAGATCGAAATGCCGCTGGCGTTGTTCACGACGGTGGCGGTGATCGCGTTGTTCGAGTCCGTGTGGAGCGAGACCCGGCGTCCAACCTGGGTTCTGCTCGCGGGGCTTGCCTTGGGTGCGGCGGCCCTCGTGAAGGGACCGGTCGCGTTGCTGGTTTTCGCCCTCGCTGCAGGCAGTTTCGCGGCCACGGCACGATCGACGCGGCGTCGAGCGCTGGTGCACGCCGGCATCGCACTCAGCGTGTCCGTCCTCGTCGGCGGCGTGTGGTTGGTGTTGCTGTTCGCTCGCGTGGACCCGGCGTTGGCCTTCCGCACGATGTTCGACGAGACGTTCCAACGCGTGCATTCCGCAGGCGGCACGAACCGTGAACCGTTCTGGTTCTACGGTCCCGCGTTGCTCGCCGCGCTCGCGCCGTTGAGTCTGTGCCTGCCGGCCGTGGCTGCTTGGCGATCGCTCACGTCGTCGGACGCGGTGGACACGGCGGACGCTCGCGAAGCGAAAAGCGTCGAACGCCGCCGCGGATTGTTCGGCCTGCTCGTGGGCTGGTCGTTCGTGACGGTGGCGCTGTTGAGTCTTTCGCAAGGCAAGGAGACGCGTTACTTGATCGCGAGCCTGCCCGGCTGGGCGATCCTCACTTGTTGGGCTTGGCGCAAAGGTCGCGCGCCGTGGCTGGACTCGTACCGTGGATTCCTGCTCTCGCTCGCGCGCGTCGTGCTCTGGGTATTGCCCTTCGCCGTGCTCGTCGTCGGTTGGAACATGCGCCGCGAGTCGTGGTCGTTCACTTGCCTCGCTGCCGGACTTCTGCTGGCGGCGGCCGTCGCGTTGCACTTCGACTTCCGTTCGCGCACGCACGCTTTTTCCTGGCTTGCGCTCTGCCTCGGCATCCTCGGGGCGCGCGTGTTCTGGGCGACGACCCTGATGGCTTCCCGCGGCGAATCATTTCCGGTCGAGCAGATGGGAGCGGAAATCTCGGCACGCGTGCCGGCCGGCGAAGCTCTCGTCGAACTCGGTGAATACTCGTCGTTCGTCGAGCTCCACGCCGACCGCCTGATTCGCGTCGCTTGGAATGGCGCTGAGGTCGAAGCGCAGTTGGCTCGTCAACCCCACGCCCGCTTCGTGCTGGCGCGTGAACGGAATCTGCCGAGCGAACTTGCTGCGAATTTCAGCTCGGTCGCGGCATGGACGTACGGTTCGTCGCGCTTCGTGCTGATGCGCGTCGAAGAACCCGAACCGGGTATCTCGATCGGCCGAGCTCGAGCGTCGAGCGCGGCGAACAACGGCTCCGTCGCGAGCGGTCGTTCCGCGTTCGCGCCGTAGATGTCCACGAATTCCTCGGACACGGAGTCGCCCTAGCTGCGGTGGGTGCCGAACACGGAAACAGGAACGCTCGCCCAGCGCCGTCGGCGGAGCGAGCGTCGTGTTCGACGAGGTCTGCGTGCCTCCTACGAGATCACGCAGGTCGAGCCGCCGTCTACGGAGTCCAACGGATCGCGAGCGAGTTCGTCAGGTTGAACGTGCTCCCCGTGCAGAAGAGCGCCGCAGCGCGGTACCACACCTGATAGACGCTTCGTCCGGGCGTCACGATCCCACTTTGCACCGAGATCGAAGGTTCGGAACCGGCGGGATACTGCGAGGAATTGCAGATGTAGAGCTTCACCGACAAGCGCACGATCGTTCCTCCCACGCACAGCTTCCCGTCACCGAAAGGCACGCTGACCAGCGCTGTGCCTTGGAAGTACAGGCAGAACGAATTCGGCATTCCGTCGACGTGCAGGATCACGGTGTCGTTCGCAACCGACGCCGTACCGATGCCGACCAGCATCGCGCCGCGCGGTTCGATCGAGTGCGGGCAACCGCGATTCGCATTGCCGAGCAGAACACTCGTGAAGCACGGGCACAGATTGCCGATTTCGCTGCCGACGCACGCGACGACACCCAGCGTTCCGGGGCGCGGCCGAGCCAAGTTTGCGCGTACAACCCAGTTGTCGAGACCGAGCGCTTTCGTCATCGGACCGCCGTTGGCCGAATTCGACGTCATGTAGCCGAACTGCAGCAAACTGCCTAAATTCGTGAATTCCGGATGCAGCGGGCCGGAGCCCGAGACCTTCGTGAAGTCGTGCGCAGTGAGACCCGATTGCGAGTACGGCATCCAGGATCCTGAAAACACGTGGAGCGTCGGGCTCGATCGGGCTGGCGGAGCTAGGCTGTCACTCACAGGAGCCAACGGCGAAACGACCTGTCGAGCCTCCGAAATGAGTGTGTCAGCCAAGCAATAGACAGGACGGCGCGCTACCTGCGTCGCCAAAAGGCCAGCACGGTACCCGCATGACTCCGGGGTGGGCCAGGTACCGAAGGGTCATGCGCTTTCAGGTTCTATCCCTCAGGGCGCGCGCAACAATAACTTTTACAAGTTGTTCTTCTGAACGTCGTCGCGAATTGCGACCTTTGGGTCGTGTTCGACGCCGCCGCACTCGCGAAGATCCGCCGCAAGTTCAAAGCCCTTCAGCCAGGCATGGACGAGCGCGTGCGTAGGCAGTGGGCTGCGGCTGAAGCTCGTGAATTGGGCTGGGGCGGTGTCACCGCCGTCGCGAAGGTAACCGGGCTATCACGTCCAACCATCATTTCTGGCCTGCGCGATCTGAAACTGCCGGCAAAGCA
>JAWXBU010000023.1:0-5724 GCA_034440255.1 Planctomycetota bacterium
AGTGTGCCGAATTGCTCGGGAGGGAAACGTCGGTTCCGATGCAGCTGGGTGTGGCGGCAGAGTGTGCCGAGTTGCTGGGGAAGGGAGCGTATTTTCGATGCAGCTGTGCGCAGCGGCCAAGTGTGCCGAGTTGCTCGGAATGGAAACGTCTGTTCCGGTGCAGCTGGGCGTGGTTGCCAAGTGTGCTGGCCCGACGGCCGAGCGTGGGTTTCTGTGCGGAATGGGATTGTCCGCTCGGTGATGTTGTGCGCGACGCCGGAGTGTGCCGAGTTATGTCGAATCGAAACGTCATTCTTGGGTGAAGCTGCGCGTGACGGTCGAGTGGGCTCAATTGCTCTGGAAGCGAATCCTTGTGCGAGCGCTGTTGCCAGTAGCAACGAGTGCACTCGAGAATCAGAACGGATGACTCGCTGACGTTTACATCTCAAGCGCATGCGAAGCACGCGACACAGACATGCGCGCCAGCTCCTGGGTCCTTCGATCCAAATGCATCGGGCCGCAAGAGAAACGCTAGTTCCTCCGGCGGCCCGCGCAGTTTCTGGTCAGTACGGTGACTTCCCACCGCACCTAAGTAGGGTCACTTCATGTCACGCTTGACTTCAACATCTTCGACCTTGCGCCAGCTGTCACGATAGCTCGCCGGCACCGTCTTGGCTTGCGAGTCGAGAGCGTCCCGACAGAGTTTGATTTTCTTCTGCCATGCCTCAGCGTCGACTTCGGCCATCTCGACGTTCATTTGCTTGGTCGCCACGACGCTCTCGAAAGCGCCTACGTCGTATTCGTCCATGTCGGAGCGATCGAGCGAATTCACGGCCTTGGCCTTGGCCAATTCGACCTTTGCATTCGCGAGTTCTTCACGCAACGATTCGAGTTCGACACGCGCCTTCATGCTGTCGACGACGTGCTCGTGATAGGCGACTTGAGCGTCTGCCCAGCGTCCGTGCGCTCGAACCGCTTCACGGTTCTCGTCGGCCGTTTTCATGGCCGGCCCACGCGCATCTTGGTTCATGCTGTTCGCGAGCTTCACGCGATCGTCCGCAGCGTCGAGTTCGTCGTGAGCGATAGCGGCGGACTGCTTCGCGAGGCTCACGCGATCCTTCGCGTTTTGCACATCGCGTTCGGCCACGTTCATGCGGTCTTTGACTTCAGTGCACTCCGTACGGGCGCGGGTGATGTCGTCGCGATCGGACACCGGCACGTTGACGAGCGCATCGTCGTCCACCGAGAGGCGCGTCGACCTGTGCGACGAGCTTTGACATCCGGCAGTGACGACCAGCAGTGCGAGAGGAAGGAGGAGTTTCATGCATTCACCTTTGAACAAACAGCCATGGGTACGCTCAACTCGAGCTTGGGCTCGCGGGATGGCGTGTGATGCGCACTACATGGCAAGGCGTGTGCCGCTGGCCGAGCCAGGAGTTTGTGTTCGCGGCAGATCGATGATCTACAGCGCGTTGCGGTGTACACGAGTGCCTTTGTCGAACTAGGCAAGCCGTGTCATCCGTGGAAAAGCAGACTGACGACCTCAGGCCTTATTTCTTCGTCGATGCGTGCTGCGCGACATTCACATCGTCACGACGACCGGCGCATGATCGCTCGGTTTTTCGCCACGACGAGCGTCCAAATCGATTTCGGCATTCGTCGTCGCCGCGAGCGCGCTCGGCGACATCAACACGTGATCGATGCGCAGGCCGAGCCCGCGCTCGAAGCCCTTCGTGCGGAAGTCCCACCACGTGTGATGGCCGCTTTCCTGGTGGAATTTGCGAAAACCGTCGGCCAGGCCCATCTCGGTGAAACCGCTGAGCGCTTCACGCTCGGGCGTCGAACACAGGATCTTCTCGCGCCACAGATCGGGATCGTGCACGTCGCGATCGTCGAACGTGATGTTGAAGTCGCCGAGCACGACGAGCTTCTCCTTCATGTCGAAGTTCGTGCCGATGTGATCGCGCACACGCGCGAGCCAATCGAGCTTGTAGTAGTAGCGCTCTGCGCCGACTTCTTGCCCGTTGACGACGTAGAGATTGACGAAGAGCACGTCTTCGACTTGGGCCGAGATCACGCGCGCTTCCGTCTCTTCGCCGAAGTTCTTGCGCACGTCTTCGATGCGGCGCTTCGAGAGGATCGCCACGCCGTTGTAGGTCTTCTGCCCGAGCACGGCGCACTGGTATCCGGCGTCTTGGATCGGCTCGTACGGAAACTGATCCTCCATGCACTTCGTCTCCTGCAGACAGACGACGTCGGGCTTCACACGCTCGAGAAATTCGAGGACGCGCGCCAGTCGCGCGCGGACCGAGTTCACGTTCCAGGTGACGATGCGCATGGCGAGTAGCGTAGCGTCGAGCAGTGTTCGCGGAGCCGTCGAAAACACGCGCACTTCGGCCTCCTGTTCGCCTTTGCGCGGCACGGCGACGAAGAGTCGTTTTTCGGATGCGACGAGGAGGCATGTGCGTGCGCCGGCGGATGTCGCAATCTTCTCTTTCACCTTCCACGCACCCGGCGAAGTGCGCTCGAACACGTCGACGAAGCCTTCTCCGCAAGAGGCGTAGACGAGCGCGCGCTCATCGTCGACGAAGATATCGTCGACGTCTCCGGATAGCGGCAATTCGGCCGTCAGAGCATCGTTCTCGATGTCGAACACGAGCAATTTCGCTGGCTCGCGACAACCGCTGAGCAAACGCTTGTCTTTCTCGGCGAGCGCCATCGGATAGTTTTTCTTGGCACTCTTCACTTCTATCCAGCGCGCTACCTTCTTCGCTTCGAGGTCGACCACGGCGATCGAACTCTTGCTCGGGATGTTGACCCAGGCACGTTTTTCCGCCCAGTCGACCTGGAATGACTCCGGGTGAGCACCGAGATCGACTCTGCCGTCGACGTTCATTTTTCGTGTATCGACGAACTCCAGGCGCCCCTCACCTGTGCCGACCAACACGATCCTCGAACCGCGCAGCCAACGAACGTTGTCACCGTCGAAATCGATCTTCACCGCCTCGGTGATTCGGCGGGACTCAGCTGGTTCCGTCCATTGAAGGAACTCCATCAACTCGAGCTCGGCGTATGTGACGGCGACACGCGCGCGTGAATCCACGTACACGACGCCTTGAGGCTTGAAGCGCGGACGGTATCCCGCCTTCGACGTACGTGTCGCGAGCTCCAGGACTTCGACAGAGTCGTTGTCGCGCGCAGCTACCCACAACAAGCCGGCCTTCGGATCGAGCGCCATGTGATCGATGCGCCCTTCGACCCCCGGCATCGCAATCGCGAACTCGAACTCGAACTTCAGCGCCGACACCGGCGACAGCGGAACGGCCTTTTCCTGCACCCAAACCGCACTCGAGCACGCGAGGACCACGCTCCACATCGCTCCACCGCCGATTTCGGCGCGATTGCGCGCTCCAGCCTTTCTCGGATCCCGCCCGACGCGTATCCTAGCGGTCCGTCGAACGCCCCGATCCGCGCCATCCGGTGTCAGGCCTATCGCAATCCGCTCCGGCGGGCGACCCCTGAGCTGGCCACGCCGCGGACGAGAGCGCGACCCCACAGCCGGCCACATCGAGGCGCGATCCGAATCGCTTGCCCTCGGTCAGCGGCTTCACAACTTGTCTCTTCGCCCGCCTGGTCGGGCTTTTCGAAAGTCACATTGAGTCAATCGCATCCTCCGCGTCGCGGCGGCCCCAAATCGGGTCCCCGACGCCGTCCGTCTTCCGCGCCGTCGTCACGCAAATCTGATCCTTCGATCGCGCCTCTCCAACCCACGCTCGAACCGCCGGACATCCGTTCCTTCACCGAGTGGAAACTAGGGCCCGAGATCCAAGCCGCGATCGCCGCGATGGGTATCACCACGCCCACGCCGATCCAGCGTCTGGCGATCCAACACGTCCTCGACGGACGCGACGTCATCGCCAAGGCCGAGACCGGCACAGGCAAAACGCTCGCGTTCGGCGCAGGCATGATGTCGAAGTGCGATCCGGCGCGCGCGTCGGTGTTGGCGCTCGTTCTGTGCCCCACGCGCGAACTCGCGGAGCAAGGACAAAAAGTCCTCGAGGTCCTCGGCAAACCGCGCGGCATCAAGGTCGCGCTCGTCGTCGGTGGTGAACCGCTCGAGCCGCAAGTCGCGGCGCTCAAGGGCGGAGCGCAAGTCGTCGTCGGCACGCCGGGGCGCATCCTCGATCTCTACAAGCAGCGTTTCTTGTCGTTCCCGTGGACCGAGTTCGCGGTGCTCGACGAAGCCGACGTCATGCTCGAGATCGGTTTCATCGACGATGTGAAGATGATCCTGTCGTACATGCCCGACGAGCGGCAGACGCTGCTCTTCTCGGCGACGTTTCCGCCCGAACTGCTCAAGCTGGCGCGCGAATACACGAAAAACCCCGTGGAAATCGCGACTGCGTCCGGTGTGTCGACCGTCGACACCATCACGCAGAGTTGGATCCCGATCGACGACGACGAGCGACCGCTCGCGCTCATCCGCTTGATCGAGCAGAGCGCCGCCGACGACATCTTCCTCGTGTTCTGCGATCGGCGCACCGAAGTCGACAAGCTGATGCGTCGCCTCGAGCGCCTGCCGTTCTCGATCAAAGCGTTGCACGGCGGTTACGACCAAGCTGCGCGCTTCCGCGTCATGAGCGCCTTCCGCACCGGCGAAGTGAAAGTGCTCGTCGCGACCGACGTCGCATCGCGCGGACTCGACGTCTTGCACGTCACGACGGTGCTGAACTACAGCTCGCCGCAGGACATCACCGACTACACGCACCGCATCGGCCGCACGGGCCGCGCCGGTCGCAAGGGTCGCGCGATCACGCTCGTCGGCAGCCTCGACATGCGCCGTTGGCGCCCGATTCAACAAGAGGCGACGTGGGACATTCCGGAAGCCAAACTGCCGATGTCCTCGCGCATGGGTCCGCGTCGCGACGATCGACGCGATGGTCCGCGCGACGCCGGTCGCGACGCTCCGCGCAGTGATCGCGGGACGAGTGCGCACGGGCCTCGCAGCGATGAACGCTCAGGTCGTGGTGGTCGTTCACGCGTGGAACGGCCTGCTTTCGAGCGCACTTCGCCGATGAACCCTGAGCCCGTCGATGCATCGGCGCAGGCGGTGCGCTGGCCCGAAGATCAAGATGCGCGCGATGCGACCGTGAATCACGGCGACGTGCGTCCGAACCGCGAGTCGCCGCGTCGCGCGGACTCCGGACGTCGACCGCGCTCGGGAACTCCGCACGCGCGCGGCCCCGAGGATGTTTCGTTCGCGCGCGCAGAACCCGAAGCACCGTTGCGCAGCGATCGAAATCCCCCGCGCGACCGCGCGCGGGCGGAAGTGAACACCGGATCGAATCTCGACGCGCCGCGTCAGCCGCGTCGTGACGAACGCAGCACTCCGAAACGCGATGCTCGCGATGCGGACGACCGCTCCTATGGCATGCGCAGCGGCGGGGAGGTTCAAAAACCCCTCGGCCGCACGAATTCCGTTCACGAAGCCGACGATCACGGACAACACTCGCGCCGCGAGGTCGCGCGCGATGCTCCGCCGTCACGCACTTCCCCTGCGACTCGCCCGGCTGCCACAGCGCGCGCTGCGGAGGAGACTCGCGACACGCGCGCACCGCGCTCGCCTGCTCCGCGCCGTGCCGAAGCCGCTGCACCGCGTGGCGCCGAAGCCGCTGCACCGCGCCGTGCCGAATCTGCTGCACCGCGTCGTGCCGAAGCCGCTGCACCGCGTCGAGCCGAAGCCGC
>JAWXBU010000024.1:0-23269 GCA_034440255.1 Planctomycetota bacterium
CACCTGCCAGGAATTCTGTCAAGAGAAGAAAAGGGGCGTGGCGGCCAAGTGTGCTGGCCCGGTGGCCAAGTGCGGCTTCATGTCGGAATGGAAACGTCGGTTCCGGTGAAGCTGGGCGTGGCGGCGGAGTGTGCTGAGTTGCTCGGGATGGAACCGTCGGGTCACGGTGAAGCTGGGCGTGGCGACCAAGTGTGCTGGCCCGGTGGCCGAGTGCGGCTCCAGGTCGGAATGGAAACGTCGGTTCCGGTGAAGCTGGGCGTGGCGGCGGAGTGTGCTGAGTTGCTCGGAATCGAAACGTCCGTTCTGGTGATGGGTCGCGGTTTCACAGTGCGGTGAAGGGACGCAAGTTCGCGAGCGGCAATCGCGACTTGGCTAATGCCATTCGCGGTACCCCGCTTCACGCGAGCGGGATCAGCGCTGCAAAGCACGCTTGTGTAGTCCTTTGCCCCCCCCACTCCCTCTCGCGCCCGTCCGCCTTGCAGCGCAAGAGAACGATCCGGCCCTCACTGGGGCATGTCGAAAACCAGCTTCTCCGTCCGCCCCGACCTCACATCCACCTCCCTCGGTGTCGCTTTCGCATCCCGCGCACTCGGATCGAAAGCCGTCCTCCCACACGTCAACTTCCATCGCCCCGGCGCCAAGCCCTGAAACATCGCCCTCCCCTCCGGCCCAGTAAACAAGGTCTTCGGCGCAGCATCCCCACCCACGAGTTCCGCCCGCACAACCGCACCCGAAACCGCGCGCCCATCCAACCTGCGCACCGTCACCTCCACCGCTCCACCCGGCTTGCACGTGAGATCGAATCCCGTGACCGTCTGATCGTTCGTCAGCTCGATCCGCGCCGAACGCGTCGGCTGAAAGTCCTTCCCCGAAGCGACCACCTGCAGCGGCACGGCCGGCGTCACACCGCGCAACTTGTACCGCCCGTCCGCATCGGTCTTCACCACCGGCGCATCTTCCCCGCCGAATGAAACGATCTCACCTTCCTCGTCGCCACTGGCCAGCATCACCACTTGCATCTCGACGTCCTCGCCCCTCTCTTCCACCTCTGCCTTCTTCACGCGCTCCACAGTCACCTTCGCACCTTCGATCGGCTTGCCCGCTTCATCGCTGACGCGCCCTTCGATCGTCGCGAGCGGCAGATCGACGTCGAAACGCACAGCACCCGTGCGCACGTCCACAGCACTCGTCCACTTCATCGCGCGCGACGGATGGCCCACGACGAGTTCGTACTCGCCGACCACATTGCCGGCGAGCACGTAATCGCCTGACGCATTCGTCACGGCACTCGCACCACCCGACAGGAACGGGAGATCGAAGTCCGGACCCTCCGTACGCTTCGTGCGCAGACGCACCGTCGCACCGGCGAGCGCTTTGCCGGCTTCGCGCACGCGACCGTGCAATTCGCCGAGTTCCGGCGCAGCCAAGGTCAACGTCACGATTTCTCCCTCGCGCGCGACAACCTCGCTCCAACCCTTCTCCATCTCGTTCTGCACGTTTTCACCGCTGAAAGACGCCGTCATCATCGCGCCTTCGAACATTCCGCCGCCGCTCGCCGCACGCACGCGGAAGAGATGCCGACCGGCCGGAATGTGTGCGAAAACGACGCGACCGGCCGCGTCGGTGACGCTGCCGCTCTTCATTCCGGGCAAAAGCATGCGTCCGCCTGACTCCGGATCACGGTGGTCGACGGCCAAGCTTGCGACAGGTTTCTTTTCGGCATCGACGACCTCGACGACGACCGTGCCGCCCGCCGTCATGCGCACGACGATTTCGTGATCGCCGATGGCAGGCAAGTCGATCGGCGCGCTCTTCCACGCGGCGTGCTCGCGATGCTGCACCGAAAGTGTCGCGCGCCGTCCGGGCAGGCTGGACAAGCTCACGCGACCTTCCTTGTCGGTCTTGCCGCGCTGCGCCGCACCGGGGCCGCCGAATTCGTGCGTAGAGTCCGTGTCGACGTCCATCGTGAACGTCATGCCGATCTCGGTGCCGCTCTTTTCGAGCACGTTCAGAGACACGGATGCATTCGCGATTCCGACGCCCGTGGAATCGTCGACGACGGTGATCTTCACGAGCGCGGACCGTTCGAGTTGGATCACGCCGATGTCGTTGTCGATTCCAGCGGTGAGCCGCAGATCGTTGCGCTCGAACGTCGCGAAACCGACGGCTTCGATGCGCAACGTGGCCGAGTCGCTGATCGCGCCACCGCTGAGCGGCGCGAAGCGCACGACACCACCTGGAAAATTCCGGCGAGTTTTCGGCGTGCCTTCTTCCATCAGCGGAATCGGCCACTTGAAGCCGGCCGAGACTTGCATGTTCTCGACGGGCTGACCGCTGATTTTGTCGACGACTTTGCAGGTGATCGCCGTCTCGGCGCGGTACGTGAGCACCACGTTGGTGTCGCCACTCTTCGCGTTCACAGTGTCCGAGCGCGAACCCGACGGGAAACCGTGTTCCGTTTTGCGCACCGTCAATCGATAGCCCGTGTCGCGCTTGCAGCCTTTCACGCGGAAGCTGCCGTCGGCCTGAATCGCGGACTTGCGCTGGTTCGCGAAGCCGACGAAGACGCCCTCGCCGTCGGTGCGCTCGCTCGCGCCGACTCGGAGTTCGCCGAAACCTGCGGCTGGTCCGCCGACGACGCGGCCCGTGATCTCGAATCCGGCGTCCAGGGTGATGACGACATTCGACACGACTTGGCCGGCGCGGTCCGTCTCGCCCGATTCGGTTTTGTCGGGGTGTTCGGCGGACGCGATCAACACGGACCACGACCCCACTGCGAGTCGATCGATGCGGAACTCGCCGGCCGTATTCGTGGTCGCGAGCAACGGCCCGCGGCTCCCGGGCAGCGCGATGATGCCGGACGGCTCATTGGATTTGGCGAGGTGAAGAGCAGCATTCGCGACTGCATTCCCGCCTGCGTCGAGGACGCGACCGCTGATCACGACGCCGCGCTCGAGCTTCAAGTCACCGACGTCGACGTTCGTTCCAGCGATGGGCTTCTGCGCATTGAAGGGCGCGAATCCGTCGGCACGCACGGCGAGTCGGATCGCGCCGCGCGCTTCGGGCTCCAGCGTGAATCGACCTTCGCTGTCGGTCGTCGTCTCCTTGCGCCTCACGAAAGTCGCCGTCGAATCGGAATCGTCGAGCGCAAAACCCATCGGCATGTCGGACGACGCCGCGTAGACGGTCGCACCGGCGACGCCGCGACCTTCGGGATCGACGACGCGTCCGCGCACTCCGATCGGGCCGCTCGCGATCGCAGCGGTCCCACCCGAGCTGATGTGCGCGCGCTCCGCCCCCGGTTCGATCGTGTGCGTCCCGCCGGTACCGTCGAGTACGGGCGATGTGTGCATGGGCTCCCCGCCGCCGCCTTCCGTTCCAGCGATCGGCCCCGCGATGCGGCCGGAGTGATTGTCGGATTGGACGAGCCACAGCGCACCCCCGAGGACGGCGCCGAGGAAGAGGACGAGCAAGAGGGCGTGGATGGGTCGCATGAGATCGGAACTCTCTTTGTCGATTCGATGCAGGGGAGGGGTGCTTCGGCGGATGCTCGATGCGCGACGCCGGCCCTACGCATTCGATTCAGCACCCGTTTGTGCAGATTGTGAACGCGTCCTGCAATGCGAGCGCCTCGAAAAGTCCGTGCAAGGTCGGGCTCGCGTGCTTGCAGGCGGAAGGCGGTGCATGCTCAGATATTCGGACGATTTCTGCACAGAGTGAGACTTCACGAGCATCGAGTTTCCGGTCTTTGGTCCAAAGTCGCACCGCAGCCCGTCGTCCGGAGTGCAATCATGATTTTCTCGATCCGCTCGCTCGTTCACCTACTCACTCTCACGTTGCTGTGCACGACGGCCTTCGCTCAGATGCCGAAGGTCGGGAACTTCTACAGGGACACGTCCGACCTCGGGTTCCGCGTGAAGGTTCCGGACGGATGGAAGCTGATTCCGCCGTCGGGCGACGACCAGAACCTGATCGCGAAGTTCGACCCGCAGGTGAACAACTACGTCCAGATCGGTTCGAATCCTCAGGACCCTGCCGGCCGAGTCTTCTTGAACTGCTGGCTGTTGAAGTTCGACCGGCGGCCTGAACCGGAGGCACCGAAAACCGGCATGGCCAAGTTCGCGGGCAAACCGGAGAAGGACATCGCGGCGTGGCTGAAAAAAAATGTCGAGCAAGGCAGCAAGCTCAAGCTCGATGTCGAGAAGGCGTTCAAATGCGACAAGATCGAGGCGATCGAATATCAGTTCACGACGACGCCGCCGGACATGAAGAATTCGGCGCGCTACTACGCTTGCTTGTACAAGCTCAAACCCGACATCGACGTGGCGCTCATCTTCAGCGCCCCCGGTGATCCGAAAAAGTGGAACAAGTGGGAGACGCCGTTCGACGCGATGTCGCGCAGTTTCGGCGTCGAAGAGTTGAAGGCCGTGGCCGGCGGCACGGCGACGGGTACGACGTACCGCGACAAGCGTCGAGCCGAGATCAACACCAAGCTCGCGACACAACCCGGCTGGAAGCTCTACGAGTCCTCCAACTACTTCGTCGTCACGCCGCACACCGACAGAGCGTTCGTTCAAGAGCTCCTGCAGCGTCTCGAAGCGATCCACGCGATCTACGTAATCGACTACCCAGCCGCGAAGGCCGAGGAATACAAGAAGATCGGTGAAGCGGCACGGACAGGCGAGGAATCGCCCGAAGAGAAGGCCAGAAAGAAGTCCGAAGAAGAGTTCTTCAACGAAGGAGTCGATTCGAAGGAACTCGCGACGTGCAGCATCGTCCGCGTCTTCACCGACGAAGGCGCGTACCACAGCTACGGCGGCCCGCCGAGTTCAGCCGGATACTGGAGTCCCGTCGCGAAGGAACTCGTGATTTACGACGATCAAGCTGGCGGCGGACGCAACGACACATGGCTCGTGCTCAACCATGAAGCGTTCCACCAGTACATCTTCTACTTCTACGGGAGCATCAGTCCGCACAGCTGGTACAACGAAGGCACCGGCGACTACTACAGCGGTTACTTCTGGAAGAACGGCAAGTTCATCCTGAAAGAAAACTCCTGGCGCAAAACCACCATCGCCGGGAATGTCCGCGAGGACAACTATTGCCCTCTCGACGTCTTCGTGCGCTGGGACCAGCGGCAGTACTACGGCACCAACGACCTGCAACTCGGCGGCGGCGAGAACTACGCGCAAGGCTGGTCGCTGATCTACTTCCTGCGCACGGGCAAGAAGAACAATGCCAAGGGTTGGGATCCGGCGTGGGACGCCATCCTCGAAACGTATCTGCGGGTCCTCGCGATGTCGGGCAAACTCGATCAGGCCGTCGACGAAGCTTTCAAAGGCATCGACATGCGGGCGCTCGAGAACGCGTGGAAGGATTACACGCGCTGATGCACCGCGAATTCAGGACCGATCCCGCCCTTCCTCGGAACCGATTCATGACCATGCTCACGCTCTTGCGCTGCAAGACTCGTCTGTCGCGCTTCGGCGTCCTCGCCCTCGCGCTCGTTGGCAGCGCCGACACTGCACTCGCCGACCGCATCGTCACCAAAGACGGGCGCATCATCCCCGCCAAGAAAGCGCGCGTCGAAGGCGCCGGATACAGGTTTACGTTCGAACACGGCGAGATCGTTTTGCCCGACAAATCGCTCGTGCGCGAAGTCGAAATCGAAGGCGACATGTCGGAGTACGTGCCGCAGAACGAAGATGAGAAAAAGAAACTCGCCGACGGCTACGTGAAACACAGCGGCAAGTGGTTGTCTGCCGCCGCGTACAAAGACGAATTGCGACGTCAATTCGAGGCCGGCAAGAAGCGCACGGAGGAGATCAAAGCGCATTCGAAGTGGGGCACGGGCTGGACCAAGACCACGCAGCACTTCATCTTCGAGACGAACACCAGTCCGGATCTGCTCGATTACTACGCCGAGCTGCTCGAGGCTTACTACGACCTGCAAGATTCGCGCATCGGGATCAAACCGACGCCGTCGCTCTCGCGCACGAAGATGAAGGTCAACATCTTCAAGTCCGACGACGACTTCCACGAGAACGTGGCCGCCGAAGACGTGCGCAATTCACCGTCGACGATGGGCTACTTCTGGTCGTACGACAAGACGCTCAACTTTTTCCACGACTACGAAGAACCGTCGCGCTCGACGTGGGTCGCGCTGCACGAGTGCACGCACTTGCTGACGTACTTGATCGATCCGCAGTACCGCGCACAGATCTGGGTCAACGAAGCCGTCGCCGACTACTTCGGTTCGAGCAAGGTCTACAAGGGTAAGAACGGCAAGCTCGTCATCGAGCCAGGCGAAGTGCAGACAGACCGCGTGCTCACGGTGCAGGAAGCGCTGCGCAACGAGAAAGAGGCGGGGCCCGCGACCGCGGACGGCGGCAAGAAGAAGGACAAGAAGTTCCGGGGCTTCACGAAGCTCGAGGATCTGTTCATGCTCACGCGCGAACAGTTCGACGGCTTCCAATACGCACACGCGTGGTCGTTCGTCTACTTCCTGATGAACGCGCAGGACGGCAAGTACGAGAAGGGCTTCAACAAGTTCTTCAAGGGCTTGTACACGCTCGAGAAGGGCATCGAATCGAAACCCGTCGGCGGTGACGGCAAGATGGTCGAGCCGAAGTTCATCCGCGACTACTTGCTCAAGCGGATCGGCGTGAAGGACACGGCCGCGCTCGAAGCCGAGTGGCGCCAATTCATCGCCGCGATCCCGATCGAAGGGCCGGAAGCGCGCCTCAAGCGCGGCCTCTATGCCGTGAACATGTGGGAGTTCGAGGACGCGATCCCCGACCTCGACGCAGCGATCGCGGGCGGCGTCAAGGACCCGCGCGCGTGGGCCTATCGGGCGCGCGCCAAATGGCTCCAGGGCGATTTCGAAGCGGCCATCACCGATCAGAAGAAGGCCATCGAGATGGACCCGCTGCACGCAGGCTACCGCTACTCGCTCTCCAACGTGATGGCGCAATGGCACGCGATCCAGAGCGCTGGCCCCGACACGAAGCGCATCAAGTTCGGCGACGGTGAGAAGATCAAGAATGACGAGGCCAAGGTGATCGCCGGGCTGGCGTCGGAACTCGACCCCGAGAACGATCGCTTCCGCGAATGGTTCGAGACCTTCGAGTGAGGTAACGTGGCGCGCGCCATGCAACGCTTGCGCGCACTCGCCCTCGTCCTTCTCCTCCCCGCGCTCAACGCCGCCTGCCAGGGTGTGCGCACGCTGTCCGATCCGACGCTCGTCATCGAGACGTCGGGCGGATCCGAACTCGGCGTGTCCACCGACTACGGCGTGGTCTTCCTCGGTCGCACCGCGCGTTCAGGGCCGGCCGAGATCACGGCTTGGTTCGGCGACGGACCGAACATCGAGAAGACCGTGAACGAGCCCGTCGGGAACGGCGTGTACACCGCCGAGACCGAGATCCGCTTGCCGACGGTCGAGATGAGCTTCGACGATCCGCGAGTGGGCAGCGAGCTCGTCGTGATCGGTCGCACGAGCGAGGGCCCGTGGAGCGAGCGCATCACCGTCGCCGAGGACCCGCGCGTGCTCGGGCTCGTGACGTCGATCCCTGAGCGCTTGCGCAATGCGCCGGACCAAGTCGGCGCGGGCGTGTACTTGCTCGACAATCCTGAAGGCACTCGGAAGAAGTTGGTCGGGCTCGTGTCGGGGCGCATCGTCTTGTCGACGGGCGACGGCGAGCGCGAATACCTCACGATCGTCGGGCCGACCGACTTGTGGCGCCTCGTGTCGCATCGCCGCGAGCCGAAGAATCAGCGGCGCTGGGTGTACCGCGAAGACATCCAGTAGGCGCGGGTCGGAGTGCGCGGGGCTCGACTGCACCCGTCGTCGGCTGAGGCAAGCCGCGCTTCCTTCGACGATCAGGTGAATGATCGCGGAGGGACGGGCGGAGCCCACACGGGCCAGGGCCCGCTGCTCGAGCGGCGAGGTTCCTTCGCGCGACGCGGCGCGAGCAGTTCGGCGAGCAGATTGTAGACGGGTTTTCCGGCGCGGCGCCACGCGAGGGCCAGCGGCGATCGACGTCTCCCACTTCCTCGTCCGAAGCTCTGCACGCCGTTCGGACCGCGGCCGTCGCGTGTGTAACGTCGGCGGTGTTTTTCGACGTGGCGCAAGTCCTCTCGCGCGCGACGAGCGAGTTGTGACGAGCCGCTCTCGTGGACGCTCGCCAATTGGAAATCGACGAGCCAGGGGTAACCGTCGGCGGCGACGATCACGTTCTGTTCTTTGTGCAGATCGTTGTGACAGACGCCGCGCGCGTGCACAGCGACGACGAGTGCATCGAGTTCGTCGAAGAAATTCGCCGGCAGTGCGGCCGCTTCCGAGAGCGGCGCGCCCTCGATGAACGTGCGCACGAGGGAGCTCCGCAGATCGGTGACGCTCGCTGTTTTCGCGGACGCACCGGCAGCGCAGGTGATCACGCCTGGAACCGCTGCGAGCGCACTGCTCGCCTGGAACGGTACGAGACGGGGCACTCCGGACAGGCCGTCCAGCCGTTCGAGCGCTTTTCGTTCACGTCTCAAGAGGCGTCGCGAGAGAACGCCCGACAGCGGGACCCACGAGCCGCTCGCGTTGCGTCGGACGAGCGCGTCGCCCAGTCGCTCGACGCTGCCGAAGACGTCGCGCTTCAACGAGCGCTCTGCTTGTGACCCATCCATCGCTCCCCTATTCTCACGCTTCGTTCCGCCTGACGCGAGACTCCGGAGTCCCCTGCACGACGCCATCGAACACACGCGAGCGACAGCCTCAGGGCGCATCGTCGCACGCGGCGTCACGCGGCGTTTCGGCGAGAAGATCGCGCTGCATCCGACGGACTTGGATCTAGGACCGCGCGGTGTCATCGGGCTGCTCGGCCCGAACGGCAGCGGGAAGAGCACGCTCTTGCGCATCCTCGTCGGACTCGTGCGGCCGGATGCGGGCACGGCGTCGGTCGACGGCACGCTGCTCGAAGGCGACGGCACGGCGATTCGGCGACGTGCGACGTACGCACCGGGCGAGCTGGCGCTCTACAAGGAATTGCGAGCCGATGCACACCTCGAGTGGTTCTTGCGCGGTCGCGGACGCGAGTCGATCGCGCGCGCGCGCGGGATCGCCGAACAGTTGGGTTTGCCGCTGAAAGCACGGGTGCGCACCTTCAGTCACGGCATGAAGCGTCAGCTCGTGTTCGCCGCCGCACTCGCGCCCGACGTGCGCGTGCGCATACTCGACGAGCCTACCGAAGGGCTCGATCCCTCGAAGCGCGGTGCGGTGCTCGATCTGCTCGCCGCCGATGCGCGTGAGCGCGGCACGACGATCGTGTTGTCGTCGCATCACCTGGGCGAAGTCGATCGCGCGTGTGATCGTCTCGTGTTCCTCTCGGGCGGCAAGAAGATCGCCGACGAAACGCCCGCGTCTTTGAGCGCGCGTGCGGGACGCGTCTTGCGCCTGGACTTTCCCGGTGATTCGGATCGCTCGCGTATCGAAGCCGCGTTGCACAAACTCGGTGGAGCGTCCCTCGCGCGGCTCGAAGTCACCGCCGACGGAGCGTTGCGCGCGTCGCTCGTGCTCGACACCGACGATCCGCGCCCGTTCACGGCGAAAGCCCTCGCGAGCGCCGATTTGCCACGTCCACGCGCATTCGAGTACGGCCGTTTGTCGCTCGCCGAGATCTACCGCGAGCTCTATGGCGTGGAGGGTTGCTGATGGTGCGCGAGTACCGCTTCCAGCTCTACGGCATGCTCGCGTACTTCGTCGTGCTCGAGATCCTGCTCGCCGCCGCGATCCTGTTTTGGCCTGATTTCGAGGGCAATTTGGACGCTTTGCGTTCGATGGCGCCGCTCGAAGCACTGAAGGGCATCGTCGATCAAATCGGCGAGGCCGGCGTGTCGGCGTACGTGAACGGCCAGCACTTCTTCAAGGGCTGCAACACGGTCGGGATGCTCGCCGCCGTGATCTTTGCCATGGGCGCAGTCGCAGGTGAAGCGCAACGCGGCACGCTCGAGATCTGGCTCGCTAGACCGCTCTCGCGCCGACGCATCTTGCTCGAGCGGTTCGTCGCCGGCGCGATCGCGGTCACGCTGCCCGTTTTCGTGTCGAGCGCGACGGTGCCGTGGCTCTTGGACCGCGTGCACGAAGAGATGGAATTCCGCGACCTGATGCTCGGTTCGTTGCACCAGTCGATTTTCCTGATTGCGATCTACGGCATCACGTTCTTCTTCTCGTGCGTCAGCAGCCGGCCGGTCGTGATCGCATTCGTGATGCTGATGTTCACGATCTTCGAGTTCGCGCTCTACATGATCCAAGACGTGACGCACATCTCGATCTTCAGGCTCGCGGACATCGACGTGTTCGCGAACATCGGCGCGACGCATGGACTCGACCTGCGCATCGTGATCCCGATGCTCGCCGTCATCGCGATGACGTTGTGGGGTTCGCTCGCTGCGTTCGCGCGGCGCGTGCCGTAGACGTCAGGGCACGAGCTTCTTCAAGGCCGCCAGGAAGACGTATTTCCGGTGGCCAGACTTCTGGAAGCGCGCAGACTGCTCGGCCAGACGTGCGACCTCGTCGAAGGCGGCTTTCGCCTCGTTCCCTCGGCCGATTTTTCGCATGGCCAACCCGCGGCGATAGGAGCTCTCGGGACTCGCTCCACGCTCACGCTCGAAGTGGGTCACGGCTTCGACGGCGCCTTCCCCATCACCGCTGCAGAGGCGCGCTTCCGACAGGCGCAACCACGGCGCTCCGTAAGCGTGCTCAGGCGCCAAACGCGTGGCGGTTTCGAGTGGTTTCACGGCGTCGGAGTGTCGGCGAGTCGCCAGGTAGGCCATGCCGAGTCGGTAATTCCATTCCGCGCTCTCGGGCTCGCCGAGAACGGCTTTTTCCAAGTGCGGAATCGCTTTCCGCGCGCGACCTTGAGCGAGCACGAACGAGCCCAACTTGCCCTGATTGTGGGGAGTGTCGACGGTGCCCAGCCGACCGACCATCGCACGCTGCCGGCCGCCGTCGACCGTGCGCATGGCGAACCACGAAATCGCTGCGCTGACGAGCACCGAGGCGACGATAAATCCGAGGAACGGAATGCGGAACAGGTCGCCCAGGACCGGGACCTCGCGCAGTACGAACAGCACCAAGAACACGAGCGCGAAGTACCCGACGAGCCGCAACATGCGCCGCAGATCTTAGCTTCGCACCGCGTTCATCCCTATCCTCTCTCCCCGTCCTGATGCCGCGATCCGACGCCAACTCGATTGAGCGCGCCCGCCGACGCCGTTTGGCGAAAGCGCGGGTGCAGAAGGGCATGTCCCCCGCGTGGGCCGTGCGCTGCGAGATGGTGCGCGCGCTCGGACAAGGCGCGCTGCTCTTTCCGCGCTTCGTCTCCTACGTTGCGGAACAAAAACGCGCGCGTGCCGAGCTCGTCGACGACCTGCGCAACGCGCTCGCCGTCGATCCGGCGCCCGTGATCATCGTCCCGCGCGAACGCCAACTGTCCGTGTTCGTTTCTTGCGCCGAAGTGTCGGGCGAACTGCACGCGTCGAATGCCGTGCGCGAGATCGATCGTATCGTGCGCGCGAGCGGTGCTCCGCCGCCGAAGTTCGTGGGACTCGGTGGTTCGCGTTTGGCAGCGGCCGGCGTCGAGATCATCGGCAGTCCGGTCGATCGTGCGCAGATGGGGCTCGGCGTCTGGGGCTCGATTCCGTGGTACGCGCGCATGCTGCGAACCGCGGCGTCGCGGATGCGTGCGGATCGACCCGACGTGCTCTTCGCCGTGGATTCACCGGCGCTGCACGTGCCGCTCGCGCGGATCGCTGCGCGCTACGGCGTGCCGACGGTGCACTTCGTCACGCCGCAGTACTGGGGTTGGGCGCCGTGGCGCGTGCGTGGGTATCGCCACGCCGTCGACCGTGCGCTGGCCATCCTGCCGTTCGAGAGTCGGTGGTACGCGCGCAACGACATCTTGGTGTCGAACGTCGGGCATCCGCTGCTCGACGAGCTCGCGTCGATCCCCGCGAGCGAACCGAGTCGAGATGCGCGCGAACTCGTGATCCTGCCGGGCAGTCGCGCAGCCGTGATCGAGCGCAATCTGCCGTGGATGCTGAAAGTCGCCGCCAGTCTGCGCGCGCGACTCGGCGATGTTCCGGTCGTGGTCGCACACGAACGGCTCGAGATCGGACGCGCGATCAAAGCGATCCTGGAGCGCGAAAAAGTCGCCGATTGGGCGCGCGCCGAGACGGGCGACTTGCACGGCATCCTCGCGCGTGCGCGAACGGCGCTGTCGGTGTCGGGCACGGTGTTGCTCGATCTCTTGCATCACTCGCTGCCGACCGTCGTCGTGTACCGCCTCGCTCACGGATACGAAGCGAAATTGAAAGATCGTTTGCTGACCGTGCCGTGGTTCAGCTCGGTCAACTTGCTCGCAGGTCGCGAGATCTACCCGGAATTCTGCTTCGCGGGCGAAGGTCCGATCGAGGCGGTCGTGGACTCGCTCGCGCGCCTCCACCAAGATCCGGTCGAGCGCAAGAACACGATCGCGGCGTTGCACGCAGCCCAGCGCAGGCTCGGTCCCCCCGGCGCGTGCGGCCGCGCAGCTCGCCACGCGCTCGACGTCGCGCTGCGGCGGGAACCGGCGGCGTGAAGACCGCCCCTCCTAGATTCCAGCTCGAGCGTGAATGCGATGGATCCGGCCGCGTACGCTGAGCCCGACATGCAGTGCGAAGCCACCCGGCTGATGCTGGCGGCGAAAAGCGGCGACAGAACGGCGTTCGACGAGCTCGTCGAATCCGTGCGTGGCCGTGCTTTCCACGTGGCCCGCGCTCTCGTCGGCTCGAACGAAGACGCCATGGAGTTGTGCCAAGAGTCCTTCCTGAAGGTGTACCGAGCGCGCGAAACGTTTCGCGAGGGCGAGCACTTCCATCCGTGGTTCCACCGCGTCCTGCGCAACACCTGCTACTCGTTCCTGCGCGACAAGAAGCGCGTGCGTCCGATGGCCGATTTCGAGCCGAAAACAGGTGCTCTAGAGGACCTGGACTTCGGCATCGTCGACGACGACGTCGGCCCCGGTGATGCGACGATCGCGAACGAGCGTGCGCAGTACTTTTGGATCGCCTTCAAGGGTTTGTCCGCGCACGACCGCGAGATCTTGGCGCTGCGGCACTTCAAGGAGCTGTCGTACAAGGACATCTCGAGTGCGCTCGGCATTCCGCAAGGCACCGTGATGTCGCGCTTGTTCCATGCGCGTCGACGCTTGCGCGACGGTCTCGACAAGAACGTGTTCCCGCTCGAGGAAATCGGCGCGGCTCGCGAGGTGCGCAAGTGAGCGCTCACGACAGGCGCACAGAGCGCGATCCGACGGGCGACGAATTGCTCGCGATGGCGTACGCCGACGGAGAATTGGAAGCAGACGAGCGAACGGCGTTCGAGGCACGCCTCGTGCGTGAACCCGCTCTCGCGCGCGCAGTCGCAGCACAGAGGAAACTGAACGTGCTCGCGCGCGAAGTCGCGCCGATCGAGCCCGAAGACGTCGAGTGGGCGCGCATCGAACGCTCCCCTGGACGACGCTTCGGAATGTCGCTCGCGTGGTTCGCCGTAGTGATCGGCCTCTCAGGCGTCATTCTGTTCTGCGAGTGGTGTTTCATGTGTTCGGAAGCACCGACGCTCTTGAAGATCGCGGCGAGTCTCGCGATCGCCGGCTTCGTCGTGTGGTTCGTGCTCGTCGCACGCGCGCGCGCGCGCACTCGGGCCTACGACCCATACACTGAAATCAAGCGATGATCCTCAGCACGATCGACACCGTCCCCGGCCGCGAAATCGCCAACGTCCTCGGCATCGTCCGCGGCAATACCGTGCGCGCTGCTCACGTGAAAAGCGACGTGACGGCGTGGATGAAGAACTTGGTCGGCGGCGAAGTACACGAGTACACGAAGCTGATGGCCGAGGCGCGCGAGCAAGCGCTCGATCGCATGCAGGCCGAAGCGCGCGCTGTCGGCGCCGATGCGGTGGTCGGCGTGCATTTCGTGACCTGCGAGATCGCAGAGGGCGCGGCCGAGTTCCTCGTGTACGGGACGGCGGTCAAGCTGGTGCGGTGACGGCCGTCGAAAGGGGACGAGACGGTCCGTTTCGAACCGGATCACGAGCGCCGCTGACAGGATTGGCATTTTCACCGCTCCGTTGTGGACAGCGGCCGTGCGGGATGCGAAATAACGCGCCTCGCGGATTTCAGGAAAATCTGAACTCCGTGAGCTACAACCCCCGCCCATGGCTCAGAAAAGCGCTCTTGCCGAGATCCCCGAGTTCGAAGGAATCGATGAACCGCTCCTGGCGCAGCTCCCGACCTTCGAACTGTTCTTCAAGACGTTCGGGTTCAAGCGCGTGCACGGACGAGTGTGGGGATTGCTCGTGCTCGCCGGTCAGCCACTCAGTTCGCGCGAAGTCTCGCGAGAGCTCGGGCTCTCGGTCGGCGCGACGAGTCAGACGTTGAACGACCTGCTCGGATGGGGCGCGATCCAAGCCGCATTCGACACGCACCGCCGCTGTCATCTGCACTCGCCCGTCGGCAACACACTCTCGATCGTCGCCACCGTGTTTCGCCGTCGCGAGCAAGTCGTGTTCGGCAAATTCAAGCAGGGCGCGGAAGCGACGCTCGACTACATCCGCGGACGTTACGGAGAGAAAGATCCGCGCGTCTACACGCTGCGCTCGATCATCAGCTCGTGCAGCATCGCGGAAGCGGTCATGCACCTCGTCTTCAGCTCGGTCGAGCGCGCGCTCGGCGACTCGGAGAGCATTCTCACCAAAGCCGTCGGCACGGCGCTCAAGATCGGCATGAAAGTCCCGACGCGTCTGCTCGCGGGCGGCAAGGCCGGTCAACCGGACGAACTCGCACGCGCCGAACTCGCGGCCGCGATGTTGAGCCGCATGAGCGAAGAGGACGACGACGAAGACGACGAAGAAGACGACAGCACCGTAGTCGATGCTCCGCCGTCGAAGCGCACGCGCAACGATCGGCGGCCACAACGATGAGCTTGCCGCGCGTGGTCATCACGGGCATCGGACTCACCAGTCCGAACGGAAACTCGCTCGCAGAGTTTCGTGCCAACTTGCTGAACAAGGTCTCCGGCGTTCAGCAGTGGGAGATCCGTCACGTCGGCAGGACGCTTGCCGGGATTTGCAACTTCGAGGCTTTGCGCTGGCAAAAGCGCAAGGAATTGCGCCGTGGGACGCGCGCGGGATCGATCAGCATCTACTGCGCGGGCGAGGCACTGGCGAGCGCCGGCATCGACGTCGGGACGCGCGATCGCTCGCGCATCGGCGTGTACGTAGGCACCACCGAGCACGGCAACGTCGAGACCGAGAACCAGATCCACGAGGTGTCGCAGTACGGCTTCGACCTGTCGTTCTGGTCGCACCACCACAACCCGCGCACCGTCGCGAACAATCCGGCCGGCGAGACGGCGCTCGCGTTCGGCATCACGGGCCCCGCGTACTGCATCGGTGCGGCGTGCGCGGCGGGCAACCTCGGTTTGATCCACGGAATGCAGATGCTGCAACTGGGCGAGATCGATCTCGCACTTGGCGGCGGTGTCAGCGAGAGCATTCACACGTTCGGAATCTTCGCTAGTTTCCGCGCGCAAGGCGCACTCGCGAGCCACACGGATCCGACGAAGGCTTCGCGTCCGTTCGACAGCGCACGCAACGGCATCGTCGTGTCGGAGGGCGGTTGCTTGTACACGCTCGAACGACTCGACGACGCTTTGAAGCGCGGCGCCAAGATCTACGGCGAGGTCGTCGGACACTGCGTCAACTCGGACGCGGCCGACTTCGTGCTGCCGCTCGCTGAACGTCAGAACGAGTGCATGCGCGGCGCACTCGCAAAAGCCGGACTAGCGCCGGACGACATCGACATCGTCAGCTCGCACGCGACGGCCACGCCGCTCGGCGACCAGCAGGAATGCGAAGCGTTGCGCGCCGTGTTCGGCGACAGTGCGAACACGCGCGTCAACAACACGAAGAGCTACATCGGCCACACGATGGGCGCCGCCGGAGCGCTCGAATTGGCCGGTAATTTGCCTTCTTTCGACGACGGTTACGTCCACCCGACGATCAACCTCGACGACCTCGATCCCGCGTGCGAGGTTCGCAACCTCGTCGCGAACGAACCTGTTCGCGTCGGTCGCGTCGATCACGTTTTGAACCTCTCCTTCGGAATGCTCGGCATCAATTCGGCCGTCGTCATCCGCCGCTACCGCTCCTGAAACCAGAGAACTCCACTCTCACCCACTGCCATGAACCGCGAAGAGATCATTCAAGCCATCAAGGACATCATCACGACGATCGCGCCCGACGAGGACGTTTCGAACCTCGCGAACGACGTGCGTCTGCGCGAGCAGATCGAGCTCGACTCGATGGACTTCCTCGACATCGTGATGGAGCTGCGCAAGCGCTACGGCGTCCAAGTTCCCGAGGAGGATTACAAAGAGCTCGCGACCCTCGATGGTTGCGTCACGTATTTGAGCCCGAAACTCGCCGGCAAGACGCTCAAGGTCGGCGTCTAGTCGCCCCTGCTCTTCCCATGCCGATGAGCGCCAACCGCTACGACGCGATCGTGATCGGAGCAGGCATGAGCGGGCTCGCGGCCGGCATTCGCCTCGCGCAGTTCGGGCGTCGCGTCGTGGTGCTCGAGCGTCACTCGTTGTGGGGTGGACTCAATTCGTTCTACAAGCGCGGCGGTCGGAGATACGACACGGGTCTGCACGCGCTCACGAACTTCGTGCCCAGAGGAACGAAGAACACGCCGCTCCCGCGACTGCTGCGTCAGTTGCGCATCGGCTACGACGACTTGAAGTTGGGCGAGCAGACGTACTCACGCGTGTGTTTGGACGACGTCGTACTGCGCTTCGCGAACCAATTCGCATTGTTGGCCGAGGACGTTTCGAGTGTTTTTCCGGCTGAAATCGACGGTTTCGCGAGACTCGTCCACGAAGTCGAGACGATGGACGCGTTCGATCAGACGGCCGTCGTGCGCTCCGCACGCACCGAGCTGCGGCGCTTCGTGCGCGACCCACTGCTCGTCGAAGCGCTGATGGTTCCGATTTGCTGGTACGGCAGCGCGCGCGAGGACGACATCGATTGGGATCAGTTCGTGATCCTCTTTCGCAGTTTGTTCCTCGAAGGTTTCGCGCGGCCCGAGGGCGGCATCAAGCCGTTTCTCGATCTGTTGCTCGCACGCTATCGCGATTGCGGCGGAGAGCTGCGCATGAAGTGCGGTGTCGAGAAGATCGAGCTCGACGCGCACGGTGCGGCGCGCGGAGTGCGCCTTCAGGACGGCAGCGAACTCGAATCGGATTGCATTCTGTCGTCCGCCGGCTTCCCCGAAACGATGGGGCTCGTCGGCCGCAACATCGACACGCGTGACATCGGAAGACTGAGCTTCACCGAGATCGTCCACATCACCGACCGACCGAGTCGTACGTTCGGTCACGACGCGACGATCACGTTCTTCGCGACGACGAAGGACTTTGCGTGGCGTCGGCCCGAGTCGTTGATCGACACGCGCACCGGTGTGATCTGCTGCTCGGACAACTACGCCTCGCTGACGCCGTCCAAGGAAGGCGTGATGCGTGTGACTAGCCTCGCCAACCACGATCGCTGGTGCGCGCTCGACGAATCCAGCTACGAAACGGCCAAACTCGCGGCCGAACAGGCCATTTTCGCCGCTGCGATCCGTTTCGTATTCGATCCGCGTCCGCACTCCGTCGCGAGCGACATGTTCACGCCGCGCACGATTCGTTTCTACACGGGTCACCTCGGCGGCACGGTCTACGGCACTCCGACGAAGCGCCGCGACGGTGATTGCGGCGTCAAGAATCTGCACCTGATCGGCACTGACCAAGGTCTGCTCGGCATCGTCGGAGCGCTCCTCTCGGGTGTGACGATGGCGAACCGCCACGTTCTCATGGAAACGCGCGCCGGTCAGTCATGAGCGACGCACACAAGTACTTCAAAGGCAGCACGGACGGCAAAGCGCCGCTCTCCACCGATCCGCTCGAAGGCTGCAAAGATCGCTACGACGTCGTCGTGATCGGCAGCGGACTCGGCGGGATGACCGCCGCAAACGTGCTCGGCAAAGCCGGACGCAGAGTCCTCTTGCTCGAGCAGCACTACAACTTCGGCGGGCTCGCGACCTGGTTCAAACGCCGCGGCGGTCACGTGTTCGATATCTCCCTACACGGCTTTCCGATCGGCATGAAGAAAACGTGCCGCAAGTATTGGAACCAAGAGATCGAGAGCCGCATCGTCCAACTAGAAGGAGTGCGCTTCGACAATCCGCAGTTTCGCTTCGACACGACGTTCACCTCCGCGGACTTCACCGCGAAGCTCGAGAGCGTGTTCGGGTTGGAGCGCTCGCGCATCGACGCCTTCTTCGCGGAACTGCGCAGCGCCGATTTCTACGGCGATTCAGGTGAGACCACAGCACACTTTTTCGAGCGTCATTTCCCCGGCCGAAACGACGTCCATCGACTCTTGATGGAGCCGATTTCCTACGCGAACGGCTCGACCCTCGACGATCCGGCGCTCAGCTACAAGATCGTGTTCGGCAATTTCATGTCGAGCGGCGTGTACACGTTTTCCGGCGGCACGGATCGACTCGTGAAAGCGATGAAGGCCGAGCTCGAATCGCGCGGCGTCGAGCTCCGCAACAAAGTGCAGGTCGATCGCATTCGAGTCGAAGGCGGCCGCGTCACGGGTGTCGAAGCCCACGGTCGATTCATCGCCTGCGACGCCGTCGTGTCGAACGCGAGCTTGAAGGGCACGGTCTTGGGCCTCGTCGGCGAAGCTGCATTCTCGCCCGAATTCGCAGCCGGTGTGCGCGGAGTGCGACTGAGCACGTCGAGCACGCAGGTCTACATCGGGCTCGCTGCCGGCGAATCGATTCCGTTCGTCACCGATCTCTTGTTCACGTCGATGCGCAACACGTTCACGTCCGAAGCGCTGTGCGACATGGACGGGCTCTCGCGCACTTTCTCGTTCTACTACCCGAAAACGCGGCCCGGCGTCGAGCGCTACACGATCGTGAGCTCGACGAATGCGCGCTTCGCAGACTGGGCGAGGTTGTCGGACGTCGAGTACGCAGCTGCGAAGTCGCGATTGACCGAAACGACGCTCGCTTCGCTCGAACACTACGTGCCCGGCATCGGTGCCAAGATCGAGCACGTCGAAGCCGCGACGCCGCGCACGTTCCAGTTCTACACGCAGGCGCCCGAGGGCACCTCGTTCGGAACCAAGTTCGAGGGCCTGAAATACAGCATGAATCTGCACGAGGAAATCAGCGGCCTTTTTCACGCCGGCAGCGTGGGCATCATCATGTCGGGCTGGCTCGGCGCTGCGAACTACGGCGTCATCGTCGCGAACAAGTGCGACGCGTGGCTGCACGCGCTGCTCGAGGTGCACGCATGAATTCGAATCGCGAACTGGAAGGTCACGTCGCGGTCGTCACCGGTGGAACGCGCGGCATCGGTGCTGCGATCAGCGAAGCGCTGCTCGAGGAAGGCTGCATCGTGCACGCGCTCTACCAGAGCAACGAAGATGCAGCGCGTGCGCTCGCCGATCGGTGTGCGCGCTTCGAGGGCAAGCTATTCACGCAGAAGGTCGACGTCGCTGATCACGCTGCCGTCGAAGCCTTTTGGAACGAGATGGATGCTCTGGCTGGCAGCGGCGTGCAGATCCTCGTCAACAATGCAGGTATCCGACGCGACGCGATCGTGGGTTCGATGAAGGTCTCCGACTGGCAGCGCGTCATCGACGTGAACCTGACGGGCTCGTTCTCCATGAGCAAGTTCGCCGTGCTGAACATGATGCGTCGTCGCTACGGCCGCATCGTGATGATCACCTCCCCCGCCGCCGAACAAGGATTCCAAGGTCAGGCCGCGTACGCAGCTTCGAAGGCCGGACAACAGGGCTTGATGCGTTCGCTCGCTCGTGAAGTCGCGAAGCGGAAGATCACGGTGAATTGTGTGTCTCCGGGCTTCATCGAGACCGAGTTGATCGCCGACCTCACACCGGAACAGAAGGCCGAATACCTCGCGATGGTTCCTCTGAATCGCTTCGGGACCGCGGCGGAAGTCGCTCACGCAGTGCTGATGTTGTGCTCGCCGCGCTCGGCGTACATCCACGGAACCACGTTGGAGGTGACCGGTGGGCTCTGAACGCGCGACGATCGTGATGGACCGCCGCGCGATCGAGCAAGCGATCCCGCACCGCCCGCCGTATCTGTTCGTCGATCGCGTGCTCGAACGCAGCGACGACGCGGTTACCGCCGAGTGGGACATCCGCGCCGATCTGCCGGCGTTGAGCGGGCACTACCCGGGTAATCCCATTTTGCCGGGCGCCTTGATCAGCGAGTTCACGTTTCAGTGCGCGGCGATCCTGTTCTCGAAGTCGGAAGAGAATTCTGTCGTCACGAATTCGATCCCGGTGCTGACGAAGATCGAAGATGCGCGCTTCAAGAAGATGGTCGCGCCCGGAGAAACGTTGCGCGCGCGCGTCGAAACCATCGAGAAACTAGGCCCCGCGCGTTTCATGAAAGCGTCCGTCACGTCGAACGGCGAAACCGTCGCGCGCCTGCACTTCACTGTCGCATTGGTCGAGAAACGCACAGGGGGGTGACGATGGATTGGCTTGCACTCTCCGGCCGCAACGTGCTCGTCACCGGCTTGAAGAACAAGAAGAGCGTCGCGTACTTCGTCGGCCGCGCGCTCGAGGAAGTCGGTGCACACGTCCTCTGGTCGGTGCACACGAGCGAGCGCGCGACCGAGGTGAAAAGGCTCGTTTCAGGCGGCGACATCGTCATCTGCGACGTCGCAGATCAGCGTTCGATCGACGCGCTGGCAGCCGATTTCGAACGGCGTGGAATCGTGCTCGCGGGCCTCGTGCACTCGATCGCATTTGCCGAGTACACGCCCAAAGCAGACGGCACGCCGCGCGCGTTCCACGAAACCGTGCGAGCGGATTTCCTGCGCGCCGTCGACGTGTCGTGCTTCTCGCTCGTGGCCCTCGCGCAAGCGCTCGAATCGCGCTTCGCCGCCGAGGCCTCGGTCGTGACGATCTCGATTTCGACGACACGCATGGCGTCGGAGAACTACGGGTACATGGCGCCGATCAAAGCGGCGCTCGACTCGTCCGTCGTGTTTCTCGCGAAGAGCTTCGCTGCGCGCCAGGTGCGCTTCAACGCGGTCAATCCGGGGCTCCTCAAGACGTCCGCGTCGGCCGGTATCCCCGGCTATTTGGACAGCTATTTGTTCGCCGAGAGCGCGACTCTGCGCAAGAAAGCCGTGCAGACCGACGAAGTCGCGAACGCGGTCTTGTTCCTGTTGTCGTCGCGCAGCGCGGGCATCAATGCGAGCTCGCTCGTCGTCGACGCGGGGATGAGCGTCAACTACTTCGACAACGACATCGTCAAGCGTGCGACACGCGTCGAGGACAAGCTGTGAACGTCGTGCCGATCGTCGTGATGCCCTACGAGCCGCGTGAGATCGCGCTCGTCGGTCGTGATCGCGTCGCCGAGCAGAGCCGCCGAGCGCGCGAAGCGTTGTCCGCCGCGGCTGCTGCAGTGGGTGCGCAGTTGGGTCCGCTGACGAAGGATGCGGAGGACGCGCCCATCGCATCGAATGGCTGGCATTGGTCGCTCAGCCACGCGACGTACGGTGTCGCAGCGGCGCTCGGCCGATCGCCGATCGGCATCGACATCGAGTGGATTCGTCCACGGAATCAGGCTCTCGTTCCGCGCGTCACGTCGCGCGACGAAATCGAGCTTTTCGGCGGCTTTTCTTGGGTTTCTTTCTTCCGGGTGTGGACGGCAAAGGAATCCGTATTGAAGAAGGCCGGCTGCGGGATCCTCGAACTCTCAGGCTGTACTTTGGTCGCCGTCCCCGATGACACGACGCTGGTGCTACGCCATCGCGAGCGCGATCACATCGTGCGCCAGATGCTTCGTGATGAACACATCGTGTCGATCTCCCACGACGACGCGGCCGAAGTCTCGACCGATTGGCGTTGGTCATCTCTCGCGATTCCGGCCGCGAACGAGGCGACGTGAATACGACCCTCGCTCCTGGGGTTTCCGATCGAGCGCGCGTTCTCGCGGCCGTCGGACGTCTCGCGCCGATCCGCGACGAGTATCCGTTCACACAGCACTTCTTCCCTGTGCCGGGCGGTTCGATGCATTACGTCGACGAGGGTCCTCGCCACGCGGACCCGATCCTATGCGTGCACGGTAATCCGACGTGGTCGTTCGCGTTTCGCCGCATCGTCAAGGCTTTCTCGAAGACGCACCGTGTCATCGCCGTCGATCACTTGGGCTGCGGGTTGTCCGACAAGCCGCCGGATTACGAGTACACGCTCGCGCATCACGCCGAGAATTTGACGGCGCTGGTTCGTCGCTTGAGTCTCTCGCGGATCACGCTCGTCATGCACGATTGGGGCGGGGCGATCGGAATGGGCTTCGCGCGGCGCGAACCACAGCGCATCGCACGTCTCTTCGCGATGAACACGGCCGCCTTCCGATCCAAACGCATGCCGCTGCGCATCCGCGCATGTCGAATCCCCGTCGTCGGTCCGTGGTTGGTGCGCGAGATGAACGCGTTCGCGGGGTTGACACCTATTTTTGCCGTCGAAAACCGCAAGCTGTTTCCGTTCACCGCGCAGCGCGGGATGCTGCTCCCCTATGAGTCGCCGAACTCGCGCATCGCGATCCAGCGCTTCGTCGAGGACATCCCGCTGTCGCCGAAACATCGGTCGTGGGCCGAATTGGTGGCGATCGAAGAAGCACTCGCGCAGTTCGCGAATCGACCCGTCGCGCTGTGTTGGGGCGAGCGCGATTGGTGTTTCACTCCGAAGTTCCGCATCGAATGGGAACGCCGTTTTCCACGCGCCGTCGTGACGAAGTGCAAGCGTGCCGGCCACTACGTGTTCGAGGAAGCGCCGGACGACGTCGAGCGCGCGCTCGCCGCATTGCTTGCGGTCGCAACGTGAAGGGCGAACCGTGAACGTCGCCGACCTACTGACGACTTCCACACGCGAACGTGGCGCACACGCGGCGATCCTCGAGCCGCACGGACGAAAGGAATGGCGCGCGACGTCGTTCAGCGAGCTCGAACAACGCTGCGATGCCATCGGCAGCGGACTGCTGGCCCGCGGTGTGCGCCCCGGCGACCGCGTCGCCCTCTTCGTGAAACCAGGCCGCGACCTGATCGCGGTAACCTACGCGCTGTGGAAGATCGGAGC
>JAWXBU010000025.1:0-14430 GCA_034440255.1 Planctomycetota bacterium
AGTGTGCTGAGGTCGCGGCCAAGTGTGCTGAGGTCGCGGCCAAGTGTGCTGAGGGGGCGGCCAAGTGTGCTGAGGGGGCGGCCAAGTTGTGCTGAGGGGGCGGCCTTGTGTGCTGAGGGGGCAGCAAAGTGTGCTGTGGTGCGGCCAACTGTGCTGCGGGCGGCCGAATGCGCTGGGGTCGTGGCCGAATGTGCTGGAGAGCGGCTGAGTGTGCTCGCGATGCGTGCACGTGCGTCATCAGTGTTGCTCTGAGTTTGCTTTGGCTGGACCGCTCCTCTGGTCCGGTTGCCTGATTCGGATTCGCGGGGCCCCAAAAAAAAAGCGAGTGCAACCGCAACCGGTTGGAGTGCCGTTCGTCGAGTGAGTGTGAACACGCAACGAGTGCCTCTGTGTATCGAGTCGGCTTCGAAAACGTTTCCTGAGGAGTTGAGGGCGATCGAGGGTGGGCCTGAGCGGATCTGGCTCGCGGGCCTCGTCGAGTTGCTGGAGAAGAAGCCGCGTGTCGCAATCGTCGGTTCTCGCTCTCCCACGCCGTATGGGGAGACGCAGGCGAGACGGTTCGCATTAGCGTTGGCTGAAAGCGGCGCATGTGTCGTGTCAGGACTCGCGCGCGGCGTCGATCACGCGGCTCATCAGGCGGCTCTCGATGCGAACGGAGCGACCATCGCAGTGCTTGGTTCCGGTGTCGACACTCCGTGGCCAACGGGTCCGTTGACAGAATCGATGTCCAAGCGCGGGTTGTTGTTGTCGGAGTTCCATCCGGGTCAGGCGCCCCGGCCGCACCATTTTCCGCTGCGCAATCGGCTGATTTCGGGCCTGTGCGTAGGCGTCGTCGTGATCGAAGCGGCACACGCATCCGGCTCTCTCATCACGGCGCGTTGGGCTGCGGATCAAGGGCGATCGGTGTGGGCGTTGCCCGGGCGCGTCGATCATCCGATGTCGCGCGGATCGCACAGGTTGATCCGAGAGGGCGCGAGTCTCGTCGAATCGCCGGATGAAATCGTGCGCGAACTGTTCGGCCAAGCCGGCCAAGCCGAGAGCACGCGTCCGTGCCTTCCGCTGAACGCGACAAGCGAAGCGGTGAAAATCGTGGCTCTTTTGACGGGCGAAACGCTGACCACCGACGAGATCTGCGCGCGATCTGGCATGGAGTTGCAGCCCGTTCTCGCCGCACTGATCGAACTCGAAGTCGCCGATTGCGTGCTGCGCGCACCAGGAGGTTTGTACCGCTTGGCACGCTGAGTCGGAGTTGCGATCAGCTCACGCTGGCGACCGTGTGCTCGATCAAGAGCACGACGGCAAGCAGGATCAAGCAACCACCGACGAACCACAGGAAGCGCTTCGGCAAGAGTTTGAACGCCTTCTGATCGTCGGGCTCGGAATAGAAAGCACCGCACAAGACGATCGCGGCACTGACTGCGAGAAACAGCGCGATGTGCACGGTCACGTCGTTCACGCCGTGATCCCCGAAGTCTCGATGCGTGCAGCGTGCTCGGTGTCCGTCGTGTCGATCAGGCGCCGCAGACCGAACGCGTGCACGTCGAGCAGGCACAGGATGTTGAGCAGCCCCGCGAGGCAACCGAAGACGAGTCCGGCGTCGGCATACTCGATGTCGCCCGTCACCAATGCGTGACCGTGCAATGCTTCGAGGATCATCACCGGCGCACCAGCCAGAAACTGGCCGCTCCAGTAGTAGAAGTGGCGCTCACGATCGAGGTTCGAGCCCTGCGCGAGCCACGTGCCGAGCAGGAAGAGGCCGACGAGCATCACGAACACGATCGTTCCGCGCGCTCGACGCCCTTGCATGAAGTGACCGAGCCCCGGCACGAACCAACCGGCGAGCACGTGCGACGCCGGAGCGAAGCCCTTCGTGACGACGTTCTTCGGGAGACGCGCGAGCGCCGCGGCGTGAACCGCGAACACGACGTTCAACATGCCACTCGCGGCCATCAACCACGAACCCAAGTGAATGTGCTCAGGCCAAGGCCGCGGCAGCGCAGCGCCGAAGCCGTGCATTTTCATGTAGTAGACGAGGCCCGATACGTTCCCGACTTCCGGCGTCAACGCGCCGGCGATCGGACCGCGCAGATCCGCGTCCAGGAACTGAAACACCATCCCGTCCGACAGGCGGATGCCGAGGAGCAGAAGTCCGAACACTGCGAGGAACGCGCACGCGGCGACAACGGGCGCTCCGACGTACAGGTGCCCGGCGCCCGGCACGATCCAACCCAGCCACGACGCGATGGTGGCATCGCCGCGCGGCTCCTGGACGTTCGATGCGGACCAACTCATGGGAGCGCCGTGGCGCGCAGGGTTTCTATCAGGCGTGGGCGTCGAAGGCCAGCGGGGCTCCGGCCGTCGGTGCGCGCTCTGTCGCGGAGGTCAGGGCCGTGACAGGATGCGCGGCATGTCGTCCGGCCCCCACGAGACACGTCTGCGCGTCCGCTACGGCGAGACCGACCAGATGGGCGTCGTCCACCACGCGAACTACCTGCTCTACGTCGAGGAAAGCCGCACGAATCTGATGCGTGAGCGCGGCTGTTCGTACGCCGAACTCGAGCGCCGCGGCATCGGCTTGCCCGTGCGCAAAGCCGAGCTGCGCTACCGCGTGCCGGCCTTGTACGAGGACGAAATCGTCGTCCGGACGAGCGTCGGACGCATCGGCGCAGCGTCGGTGGCCTTCGTGTCCGAGCTCATCCGCGCGTCCGACGGAGTGCGCATCGCCGACGCGACGGTGGAACTGGCGTGCATCGACTTGGCACGGCGCGAACGCGGCCCCATCCCGCTGCCGGACGATCTGCGGGCGTTGCTCGAGCGCTGACTCGCGAGCGCTGCAGGCCGCAGAGTCGCCCAAGCAAGCTACAGCCGGCCCTCGAGTCATCTGGAAACTGGCCCCTTTGGTTGGTTGGGCTTGCTTCGAACGCCCCTCGGCGACACAGGACGCACCCGCCTTACCCGCGTCAGAGCGCTCGGAAGGGTCGTACCAACGAAGGAGGCCAACTTCCTCAGTGCACTCCGTAGCCGGGCGGCGGCCACGGACGCGCTTCGACGTCGTGGTGACTCTCGCGCGAAACCTCAGCTTCGAGGCGCATGTCCAGGCCCGAACGCGACACGACACTCGGCAAGGCCGGCGCAATCGAATCGAGCACGCGATCTCGGCAAGTCGGGCACGTCTGCCCATTGTTCAGGCGGTTCAATTGCGTACCTGAGCCGACCGCAAGGCCGCAGGTGATGCACACGGTAGAAGCAGAATGAGCCATGACCGGCAGAGATCGGCCTCCCTGCCTTCCAACCTTGAGATCGGTCTTCCGAAAGTCGCCTGGCCAGCTCGGTCGATAGTCTTCCGTGAACGGTAGATTTCCACTCGAACCCCTGGCGCAGGGCCCCCGCAGCCCCTACACTACTTCAAATAGCACTGTTTCAGTGCGCTTTGCCGATGCTGCAGCTCACCAAAAGAACCGAATACGGCCTGATCGCCCTGGTCCACATGGCGGACCACGAAGGGCGCGTCGTGAGCGTGCGTGAGATCGGCGAGCACTATCCCGTGCCGCGCCGCTTGATGGCCGAGGTGCTCAAAGACTTGGCGCACGCAGGCATCGTCGAGTCGCAGCGCGGCGCGACGGGCGGCTACATGCTGGCGCGCTCGGCCGATTTGATCACGCTGGCCGAGATCGTGACGACGCTCGAGGGCGAGCCGTTGATCACGAATTGCGAGGGCCACGCCGACAAGCTCGCCCACGAGTCTTGCGACATCGCGCCGACGTGCCGCATCCGCTCGCCACTCCAGCGCATTCGCGAAGGCATCCACGGCTTGATGGAGCGTACGACGTTGCGTTCCCTCTCGCGCCCTTCGATTCCCGTCCCGCTGCGCGCTCCGAGCGCGACGCACGAAAGCGGCGGCGACGTACTCACGGCCTGAGCGTGAAAGAAGAACGACCATGAAGCTCCCGATCTACTTCGACTACCAAGCGACGACGCCGATGGACCCGCGAGTCCTCGACGCGATGCTCCCCTACTTCACGGAGAACTTCGGCAACGCGGCGAGCCGCAGTCATGCGTTCGGCTGGCACGCCGAGGAAGCCGTCGAGAACGCGCGCGCTCAGATCGCGGCGGTGATGAACGCGAACCCGAAGGAGATCGTGTTCACGTCGGGCTCGACCGAAGCGATCAACTTGGCCCTCAAAGGCGTCGCCGAGATGTACGTCGAGAAGGGCAAGCACATCATCACGAGCCTGGTCGAGCACAAGGCGGTGCTCGACACGTGCAAGCACCTGGAGAAGCAGGGCTTCGAAGTCACGTACCTCGACCCCGACAAGACCGGACGCGTCAGCGTCGAAGCCGTGCGCGCCGCGCTGCGTCCCGACACGATCCTCGTCGCGTTGATGTGGGCGAACAACGAAGTCGGCACGCTCAATCCGATCCGCGAGATCGGCGCTTTGTGCCACGAAAAGGGCGTGCTGTTCTTCACGGACGCGACGCAAGCGATCGGCAAAGTGCCCGTCGACGTCGAAGCCGATCACGTCGACTTGCTGTGCCTGACCGCACACAAAATCTACGGTCCGAAGGGCGTCGGTTGCCTCTACGTGCGCCGCAAGAATCCGCGCGTGCGCCTCGTCGCGCAGATGGACGGCGGAGGACACGAACGCGGCATGCGCTCGGGCACGCTGAACGTGCCGGGCATCGTGGGGCTCGGCAAGGCGTGCGAACTCTCGCGCGTCGATCTAGAGAAGGACGCCAAGTACTCGAGCGATCTGCGCGACTACTTCGAGTCGAAGATCTTCGCCGCGCTCGATCACGTGCACTTGAACGGCGACAAAGCACATCGATTGCCGACGAACTCGAACCTGTCGTTCAGCTACGTCGAGGGCGAATCGATGATCATGGGCATCAAGGACATCGCGGTATCGTCGGGCTCGGCCTGCACTTCCGCGAGCTTGGAGCCGAGTCACGTCCTGCGCGCGATGGGCGTCGGTGACGAGCTCGCGCACAGTTCGATCCGCTTCGGCTTCGGTCGCTTCACGACGAAGGAGCAAGTCGACTTCGCCATCGAACACGTGATCACGGCGGTCAAGCGCTTGCGCGAGCTGTCACCGCTCTACGAAATGGTGCAAGAAGGCATCGATCTCTCCACGGTCAATTGGTCGGGCGGAGGAGCGCACTGATCCACACGCATCACGCGCCACAGAACACACGCGTGCACGCAGAACACACACACAAGCCAACCCTACACACAGCGGGCGCGCCGATCTCCTGATCGCGACTCGCACGAAGCCCCGAGGAAACACACATGGCCTACAGCAACAAAGTCATCGATCACTACAACAACCCGCGCAACGTCGGCTCGCTCGACAAGGCGAAAGCGACCGTCGGCACCGGTGTCGTCGGCGCTCCCGAATGCGGCGACGTCATGAAGCTCCAGATCGAAGTCGAAGGCGACCGCATCGTCGATGCGAAGTTCAAGACGTTCGGCTGCGGCTCGGCGATCGCGAGCTCTTCGCTCGCGACCGAGTGGATCAAGGGCAAGACGCTCGACGAAGCGCTCTTGATCAAGAACACGCAGATCGTCGAAGAACTGTCGCTTCCGCCAGTGAAAATCCACTGCTCGGTACTCGCCGAGGACGCGATCAAGTCGGCCGTGATGGACTACAAGGCGAAGCAGAGCGCACAAATTCCCGCCGAGGCGAAACACTCATGATTGCTTTGACCGAACGCGCCGTGAGCGAGATCCGGCGCATCATCAGCGAACAGAAACTGGGCGACGCGACCGCGCTGCGCGTCGGCGTCAAGGGTGGCGGTTGCTCGGGCTTCTCGTACATGCTCGGCTTCGACGACCAGATGAGCGAGGTCGACCAGTTGAACGAGATCGAGGGCGTGCGCGTCGTGTGCGACCCCAAGAGTTTCCTGTACTTGAACGGCACGCAGATCGACTTCGAGGACAACTTGATGGGTCGCGGTTTCAAGTTCGGCAATCCGAACGCGGCGAAGAGCTGCGGTTGCGGCGAATCGTTCTCGGTGTAGCCGCGCGACTCCGTCGATGACCGCCTGTCCGCACTGCAACACTGCGCTCGAAACGCCGGTGAGTTGCGCTGCTTGCAAACGACCGCTGTCGCTTGCGGACGACGTCGGGCCGTTCGATGTGCTGGGCCTCGCGCCCGGTTACGCGATCGATGCGCAGGACCTGCGCAAGCGTGTGTTGCGCATCAGCCGCGACATCCATCCCGATTTCTTCGGGGCGGCGGCGTCTGCTGATCGCGATCTGGCCGAGCGCAACAGTGCACGTGTCAACAAGGCCTTCGAGATCTTGTCCGACGACGTCGAGCGCGCGGATTGGATCGTCAGGAGTCTCGGCGGACCTGACGAGCAAGCCGAGCGCGCCATGCCGCGTGAATTTCTGATGGAAGTGCTCGAATGGAACGAGACGCTCGAGGAAGCGCGTGCGACGACCGACACGCTCGATCCGCGTCTCGTAGGACTCCGCGGCGAGCTCGCGAATCGACGCGCGGCGGCGTTGGCGAGCATCGCGTCACTGCTCACGCCTCTCCCCACGCGTGGCTCGTCGAAGCTTCTCGTCGTACGCCAACAACTGAATTCCATTCGCTACCTCGATCGCGCGCTCACCGAAATCGAATCGCTGCGACTTGCGCGCGCGGCGACACGCTGAACTCCCCATGGGCTACATCGAACTCAATGTCCTCAACAACACCGCGCCCGAATTCGCGCTCGGCATCGATCTAGGCACGACGAACTCGCTCGCAGCCGTGTGGCGCGACGGACGACCGATCGTGCTCAAGCCCGAGGGCAAGAGCGCCCTCGTTCCGTCGGTGATCCACTTTCCGCGCGACGGTCAACCGATCGTCGGACGCGAAGCGCGCGACCACGCCGTCGTCGATCCGCGGAACACGATCTTCAGCGTCAAACGCTTCATGGGCCGCGGACTGAAGGACGTCGCGCAAGAGCTCGCGTCGCTGCCCTACAAGGCGACGGAGACCGAACGCGGCCTGATCCAGCTCGAAATCCACGGCAAGAAGTACACGCCGGAAGAACTGTCGGCGTTGATCTTGATGAAGGTGCACGACGTCGCGTGCCGTTCACTCGGTGGCGTCGAGACGACGAAGTGCGTCATCACCGTGCCCGCGTACTTCGACGACACGCAACGTCAAGCGACGCGCGATGCGGCGCGGCTCGCGGGGCTCGACGTGCTGCGCATCGTCAACGAACCGACGGCGGCGAGCCTCGCGTACGGGCTCGATCAACGCGACAAGGGCAACGTCGTCGTGTACGACCTCGGCGGCGGCACGTTCGACGTCACTGTGCTCACGATCGAAGACGGCGTTTTCCGTGTGCTCGCGACATCCGGTGACACGCACTTGGGCGGCGACGATTTCGATCAGCGTTTGGCGGGGCTCGCGCGTGAATCGATCGCGAAGGAGCACGGCCCCGGCATCGTCGACGATCCCGGTTTCCAACAAGCCGTGCGCATGGGCGCCGAGCACACGAAGATCGCGCTGACGACCGATCCCGAAGCGGATTTTCACGTGCACGTGCCTGAATTGCGGCTGAATTGGCGCCGTCGCGTGACGCGCAACGAGTTCGACGCGCTCACGAAAGACCTCGTCGATCGAACGATGGACGCGTGCAGACGCGCGCTTTCCGACGCGAAGCTCGAGACGCGCACCATCGACGAAATCGTGCTCGTCGGCGGAAGCTCACGCATTCCCGCGGTGCGCAAACGCGTCGAGCACTTCTTCGAGAAGAAGCCGCACACGGAACTCAATCCGGAAGAAGTCGTCGCACTCGGTGCGGCCGTGCAAGCGCACATCCTCGTCGGCGGCAAGCGCGACATGCTGCTGCTCGACGTGACGCCGCTCTCGCTCGGTCTCGAGACGATGGGCGGCGCGGTGTCGAAGATCATCCAGCGCAACTCGACGATCCCGTGCGAAGCGACCGAAGGCTTCACGACGTACGCCGACAATCAGACGGGCATCGATTTCCACATCTTGCAGGGCGAGCGCGAATTGGCCGCCGATTGCCGCAGTTTGGGCCGCTTCAAGCTGCGCGGCATTCCGCCCATGCCGGCCGGGATGGCGCGCGTGTCGGTCAAGTTCCACATCAATGCGGACGGCGTGCTCACGGTCGGCGCGAAGGAACAATCGACGGGCGTGACAGCGAAAGTCGAGGTCCAACCGATGCACGGGCTCTCCGACGGCGAAGTCGAGACGATGTTGAAGAAGTCGTACGAACACGCGCAAGCCGACTTCGACGCGCGCCGTGTCGCCGATTTGAAGACCGAGATCGGCACGATGGTGCTGAACACCGAGAAACACCTGAATGCAGCGCGCGCCGGGCTCGACAAAGAGAGCGTGCTCGATCTACAGGACGCGCTCGCGAAAGCCAAGCAAGCGACGTCGTCGACCGACGTCAAAGCGATTCAGAAAGCGCGCGACGAGTTCGAGCGTGCGACGCTGCCGCTCGCTGCGTTGTTGATGAACAACGTGGCGCAAAAAGCGTTGATGGGCAAGTCGCTCGGAGACGTGTGATGCCTGCCGCAAAGCTCACGTGGACGGACGTGCGCGAGATCGCCATCCGCCTCGCCGATGCGCAGCCCGACATCGATCCGCTGACGGTGCGCTTCACCGATTTGCATCGCTTCGTGACCGAGCTCGACGGCTTCGTCGGCGATCCGAAGAAAAGCAACGAGTCGCTCCTCGAAGCCATCCAAATGGCCTGGATCGACGAGCGCGATTGACCGTTACGGAACCCGGTACTTTTCTTCTCGGTTCGCCGTCGTAGATCGCCAGCGACGCACATCCGACGTACGACGGCGAATCGAGAAGAAGAGTGCCGTGTGCCGTATCAGCGGAGCAGCGTCACGGTGGTCCCAGCGGACAGCTTGAGGCCCAGCACCGGATCGAATCGGTAAGCCTGCACGAACACCGCGCCGGACGTCGCTCCTGCCGGAAGTTGCGGCACGAGGTAGCGTCTTTCGAGGAGGCCACTCGCCGGGATCGTTCCCATCGGCACGTCGACGGCACCTTTCCCGAGTGCGCTCAAGAGTGTCCCGCGCCAGGAGGGCAGAATCTGAAACGTCGACGATCTTGAAACGAGCAAGCGGATGTTCTGCCCAGCGAGGCCTTGGACGCGCAGAGTGACGACAGTGCCCCCGTGCGCCACGCGATCAGTCGTCATCACGAGCTTCGATTCCGTATCGAAGAAGATCGGTCCACTGCTCGAGAAGGATGCTCCAGAAGCGCCTTGGGCTCCGGGTGGGGCTGGAGGAACCCCAGGCTCGGAGACCTTGAAGCCACCCGCACCCCCGCTGAACACTACGTTGAGCACGCGCGCACTGGTCGAGCTACCGACAACGAGTCCGTGCCCTCCTGAGCTGCCGACGAGAAAGGGAAATGCGCCCCAGGAATTTCCTCCGTTGCCGCCCTGGAAGCTCGTCCCGGATGCGAACGCACCCGAGAGCAACGTTCCGGATGAAATGCCGCATCCCGGTCCGCCTGCACCGCCGTTCGCGTCGTGCCCGCCCCCTCCGCCGATGCAGCTACAGTCGTAGAGTGCAGTCAGCGTCGATGTGACACTCAAGCCTTCTCCGCCAAAGCTCCCCGAGCCGCAATCACAGGCAGCAACCTGGAAGATAGCGTTGGCGCCGCGCCCACCTTTCAATGCGCACGCGACGAACGAAACGCCTTGCGCATTGTCGCGGAGCATGGCGCCGGCTCGTCCACCGTTCACCGCGGACATGTCGCAACAGCCTCCGAAGGAGCCACCCGTGGTGTTGTCTCCCCATCCTATGGCGCCTTCAAAGGTGCACTTCTCCACTCGCACATGGCCCGCATTGTTCACGACCACCAAACCCGCTCCCGCGCCAAGCGGAGGAAACCCGGACGTGATCGGTCCGTAGCCCTTGAGACCGGAGAGGACGACACGCTGTGTCGGCGTCAGATTCTTGACGGTCGTCGTGCCGAGGATCGACACGATTCCTGCAGTGGTGCTGCACAGTGTCAGCGACTTGCCATCGATCGTCACGGCGCCGTAGGAGCCTGAACTGATCAAGATGACGTCGTCGGGTCCGGCCGCAGTGACTGCAGCTTGGATTTGCGTGAACGGTGCGCCGCTGGGCGCCACTTTCAGAACGTTGGCGAAAGCGGGCGCCTGCGCGAAGCTGACGAGCGCGAGGGAGACTGCCGCGAATACGCGTTGCGAGATTTGCATGATTCACCTCGGGAAGACGGGACCCAGCCCTTGGAACAGAACGTCTGCCGCAGGCTAACTCGCGCAGCGGAATAGCGCTCGGCAGAGCATTCGAACCCAGCCCTCAGCGGGCGGCGAAAAACACGAGTACGAGCACGACCACCGCCAGCATCACGAGCGTGCAGCCAAGCGTCGCCCATAGCTGATTCTTCGGTGAGATGTTGCGTTGGATCCACTCGGGCAGCAGATGCGCGGCGATTTCGGCGAGGAACTCGAGGAAGGCGTGCATCCGAGAATCGCGACGCGCACGAAGCGTCAGTGTTTCGCTTTGCCCTGCGACGCCACCGCGTGTGTCGCCCCCGCGATCTCGGCATCGCTCGCCAGATAGCGATTCGAGAGCGGCTTCAAATTCGCGTCGAGTTCGTACACCAGCGGAATCCCCGTCGGAATGTTGAGCGACACGATCTTGTCGTCGGCGATGCGATCGAGATGCTTCACCAACGCGCGCAAGGAATTGCCGTGCGCGGCGACGATCAAACGCTCACCGGCTTTCACGCGCGGCGCGATCTGCGACTCCCAGTAAGGAACGACGCGCGCGACGGTGTCCTTCAGCGACTCGGTCAGCGGACGTTCTTTCTCGGACAACTTCGCGTAGCGACGATCGTTCGACGGATCGTTCGCGTCACCGCGTGCGAACGCCGGCGGCGGAATGTCGTAGCTGCGGCGCCACACCAAGACTTGTTCTTCACCGTGTTTGGCAGCCGTCTCGGCTTTGTCGAGCCCAGTCAACGCACCGTAGTGCCGCTCGTTCAGCCGCCAATCGCGCGTCACCGGAATCCACATCAGGTCGAGCTCTTCGAGCGTGATCCACAACGTCTTGATCGCGCGCTTCAAGTACGACGTGTACGCCGCATCGAACTGAAAACCAGCTTCGCGCAAGCGTTTTCCGGCCTCGCGCGCTTCGACGACGCCCTTCTCGGACAGTGGCACGTCACGCCATCCAGTGAAGCGATTTTCGCGGTTCCACTGACTCTCGCCATGGCGGATCAGAACGAGTTTGTGCATGTGTCGATCCCTAGTTCGCGAGGTGACGCGCCGCAGCCGTCTTCGCCGTGGCGAGCAACCGATGCGCTTCTTCCGAGAGCGCGAGACAGTGCGCGAGTCGCGCGCTCGCCCACTCTTTGTCTTGGATCGAAGCGGCGTTGATGCGCACGTTCAAGAGTGCGCTCTCAGCGGCGCTCCACAAGCACGTCGCACCTGTCGCTCCGTCCGAGACGAGGTTCGGATTCACGTCGGTCAGGGCAGCAGCGACGATGCGCAAGGCTTCGAGTGCGCGCTCCATCGTCTCGGCCGGAATTTCGAGCGCACCTTTCATCGCCGCTTGGATCGCAGCCGAGCGCGCGGCCTTCTCTGCGTCACTCGCCTTCGGCAGTTTGTACGCAGCCGTCACCGCGTCGTACGAACGCGAGTCGAGGTCGACCAATTTCAGCGCGCGCGTACGCACGCTCTCCAATGTCTCGACGCGCCGCGCCATCGCGCCCTCGACCGCGGCAAACTTCTCGCCCGACGTGAAGCGACACGCCATCGCGCCGAGTGCGCTGCCCGACGCGACCAAGTACGCGGCCATGCTGCCTCCGCCCGGGGTCGGCGACCGCGCCGCGAGTTGGTCCGTGAACGCGCTGAGCGTGTGGTTGACGAGGGCCGTGGGCTGGGTCATGCGTGGTGGATCCGTGGACGTTGGAGCGCGAGCGGGGGCGCGGATTGTAGCGGCGTCGATGCAGTGAAGACGCGTTCACGGGCACCCGGACGCGAGCGGTCCAAGACGGCCCCCGGCCGCGGCCTGCCCCTCGTGCAGCGGCGCCCAAGCTCACAAAGTAATGATCCTCAAGTCGTTATCTGACAATCACTTGCGAGTACGTTGCAATTGCTTCTTGGGACTCGCGCGGTCTGTTTTCTACTTTGGCGCTCGGGCGGATGGCCGTCCTTGTGACCCATGTCGCAGCCCGATCTATTCGCTAATCATCACCGTTCGAGGGGCCCCCTTTCGGAGTCTGGCCGCGGCCGGACGCAAGCACCACGCGTAGTCCACGCACGTCCTTGAGAATCGCCTTCGTAACCCCGGAACTCAGCGCCCTGGTGCGACGCACCAGTCTGGCGGAAGTTGCCGAGTCACTCCCCCGGACCTTGCGTCAGGAAGGGAGCGACGTGCGCGTGTTCCTCCCCTATTCGCAAGACGTCGACGTGTCGCCGCTCACCGACTTGACGATGGTCGGCGAGGTGCGCGTCAAGGACGGCGCTGCGAAGATCACGCTCGCTGTCTTCACGGGCCAACTCGGCGATCTGCCGGTCGTCCTGATCGATCACCCGACGCTCTTCCGCACGCGCTCGCCGTACGGCGACGAAGAAGGGCCCTACGCCGACAACTGGCGACGCTACGCAGTGTTCTCGCGCGGTGTGCTCGAGAGCCTAGTGCTGCTCGAGTTCGCGCCGGACGTCATCCACTGCATGGATTGGACGACGGGCCTCATCCCCGTGATCCGCGAACTCGAATACGCCGAGAAAGATCCGACGCATCCCGCGAGTGGTGCCGGGACCTTCTTCGCGATTCACAACCTCGCGATACAAGGTCAGTTCGAGCGCGAGGTGTTGCCGCACATCGGCATCCCCCATCGCATCTTCAAGAACGTGGCTGGCGTCGAGCTGCAGGGCAAAGTCAATTTCCTGAAGTCGGGCGTCGAGTTCGCCACGATCGTCGGCGTGCACTCGCCGAGCTTCGCCGAGCGCGTTCAATCGACGAAGCGCGGCGACGGGCTCGACGAAGTGTTCCGTCGCCGCGCCAAAGAGCTCGTCGGCATCACGAACGGCATCGACTACAAAGCCTGGGATCCGTCGAACGATCCGCTCCTGCCGCATACGTACTCGCTGAAGGACAAAGAGCTCAACGGCAAGCGCAAGTGCAAGGAAGCGCTGCAGAAGAATTGGAAGCTCGACACCGGCGCGCGCCAACCCGTCGCGGCTGTGATCGGGCGCTTCGACGCGGACAGCGGCTTCGACATCCTCGCCGAAGTGCTGACGCAGATCCTCGAGCGCAGCGTCGAAGTCGTTCTCATCGGTTCGGGTAAGAGCGAGATCCTCGAGCGCGTGCGCACGATGGAGACGACGTTCGCAGGTCGCTGCCGCTTGATCGAGCAATACAACGCGGGTGCCGCACATGCACTGCTCGGCGGCGCGGATTTCCTGCTGCTTCCGTCGCACTATCACAGCTCGAATTCGTTGTGCGCGATCGGCATGCGCTACGGCGTCGTGCCGATCATCTACAACGGCAGCGGATTGGAAGACACGGTCGTCGACGTCGAAACCGACGTGCGTCACGGCACGGGATTCACGTTCAAGAGCTACAGCGGCGACAGCTTGCTCGACGGGCTCGACCTCGCGCGTAAGCACTACAAGGAAGCCGCTGATTGGCGCACGATCGCCATGCGCTGCATGAAGCAGGACTTCTCGTGGTCGGCCACGGCCCAGAACTACATGAAGGCGTACCGTCGTGTGACGCGTCGCTCGAAGTCTGCGGCGGAAGAGTAGCGAGCGCTCGCGATGAGGCTCGTCGGCATCGACTTGGGCGGTACCGGCATCAAGGCTGGCGCTTGCGATGAAACGGGCCGAATTCTCGAGCACAAATCGATCCCCACGGGACTCGTCGACGGCCCGGACGCGGTGCTCGATCGCATGGCGCAACTCGCGCGTGAGCTGGGAGCAACGACGCGCGTGGGCGTCGGTTCACCCGGCCTGATCGATCACGCCGGCGGGCGTGTTCTCGAAAGTCCTAACTTGCTCGCGATGCAAGGCGTGCCGATGCGGCGCGAGATCGCCAAACGTCTGGGCTTCGCCGAGAAGGACGTGATCCTCGAAAACGACGCGAACTGCGCCGGTTTCGGCGAGCACTGGTGCGGCGCGGGCGTCGGCGAATCCGACATGCTGATGATCACGCTCGGCACCGGCGTCGGCGGCGGATTGGTGCTGAAGGGCGCGATGTACGGCGGTCCAGGCGGCATGGCCGGCGAGATCGGACATGTGTGCATCGATCCCGACGGACCGCCGTGCGGCTGCGGTCGAAACGGCTGCGTCGAACAGTTCGCATCGGCGACGGCGGCGACGAAGCGCGCGACGGCCGCTGGATTGCCGCGCGAAAAGCCGGGTGACCTCGCGCTCCTGTCGAAGCTCGCGCGCGCGAGC
>JAWXBU010000026.1:0-36804 GCA_034440255.1 Planctomycetota bacterium
CAACCAAGTGTGCTGACCCGACAACCAAGTGTGCTGGCCCGGCGGCCAAGTGCTGACCCGACAACCAAGTGTGCTGACCCGACAACCAAGTGTGCTGGCCCGACAACCAAGTGTGCTGACCCGACAACCAAGTGTGCTGGCCCGACGGCCAAGTGTGCTGCCCAGCGGCCAAGTGCGGCATCGCTGCCGCCGAGTGTGCCACCGCCCGTGCGCACCCCGGCGACCAACCGTACGCCCACCCAAGCGGTCACGACTCCTCTCGTGCCCGATCGCAAATCCGCGCAGTACTCCCGACTCGAAAGAGGCCGACAGCACCAGAGCTCCAGCTCGCTTCACACTCGCGTTACCCCGCTCTCTCCGCAGTCACTCTTGCGCCCAACTGCTAAACTCCACCTCGCACGATGGAGAGCACGCCCGAGAGTTCGTCTGCTGTCCCGCTTACGCCCGAGCGTTGGCAGGACTTGCTCTCCTTGGAACTCTCGACACCTGTGCGTGTCGTCTTCACCCGCGCACGCCGCACGCCGATCCAAGTCAAGCGAGTCGGATCACGCCAGCGCGGCACAGCCTCTGCTCTCGAAGTGCGCTTGCACTCCATGTTCGCCGACGCACCTCCGCCCGTGCACAAGGCCGTGGCCACTTGGATTCGATCGGGCAATCGAGCGCCTCGCGCGTGTGCTGCACTCGATGATTGGATCGCCTCAGCACTCGATTCCGTTCCCCTCGCACCACGCGTCGTCGAAGAGGACGCACGCGGGACTCATCACGATCTTTCGGTTCTGGCGCAGAGCCTCGTCGAACGCGAATACGCCGCTGATTTCGGGCCTGATTCACCACTGCCCGCGATGACTTGGGGACGGCGCGGACCTAGCCGCACGCGCAATTCGCTCCGCCTCGGCAGCTTCGATCCCGATCCGCGACTGGTGCGCATTCATCCCGTGCTCGACCAGGCCAGCGTGCCAGAGTGGTTCGTTCGCTTCGTGCTTTTTCACGAGTTGTTGCACGCGGTGCACCCGCCCGAGCGCGGTACTGACAATCGTTGGGTGCACCACGGCTCTCTCTTCCGTCGGCGGGAGCGCACGTACGTCGACTATGCGCGCGCGATCGAATGGGAGCGGCGCAACTTGAGAACTCTGATCAAAGCCGCGCGCCTCGGTACGTCCTTCGCGCCTCCAGCAGAGATGAAGGCTGTTCCGACCTCGGCGACGGTTGCGACCAGCACGCCGCCCCCGCAGCGTGAAGACAAGCGCAGCCTCTTGCAGCGCCTGTTGTTCCCGTTCTGACCGGTTACGCGCGCTCGGCGTAGTGGGCCGACGTGTCTTCGATTCGCGCGGAAGTCAGGCACGTGCCCAGCACGTTGCCGCCCATCGTCTCGAGCGTGTTGTACGTCTGCTCGACATGATGACGCGCGGTGGAACCGAGGCGCACGACGAGCACGATACCGTCGGCTAGCGAACCGAGTTGCGCCGCATCGCTGATCGTCAACGCCTCGGGCGTGTCGATCAAAATGTACGAGAAACGCTGCTTCAATTGGCCCAGCACGGTCGTGACGCGATCGGTACCGAGCAATTCGGACGGGTTGTGCGGCAGCTCGCCCGGCCCGAGCAGCGAGACGTTCGGAATCGAAGTCGGACGCACTGCGCGATCGATCGGACACGTGCCGCGCACGAGCTCGACCAGCCCTTGGCGACGCGGCAGCCCGAGGTAGCGCTCGATCGACGGATGATGCAGATCGGCGTCGAGGAGCAGGATGCGCGCGCCTTGGATCTCGGCCATCGCGATCGCGAGGTTGATCGTCGCGACCGACTTGCCTTCACCACGCAAAGCGCTCGTCATCACGATCGAGCGCGGCGCACCTTCGGGATTGAGCGCGATGATCGAGTTGCGCAGTGAGCGAAACTGTTCGGCGATCTGACCGCGCGGTTGCATGACCATCGCGATCTGCTCGGTGCGCACTTGCACTTTGCGCGCTTCGTCGGGCTCGGCCGCGAGGAGCGGACCTTCTTTTTGCGGTCGATTCGGGAACAGGGGCATCGCTCGTGATTCTCCGGGAACATCATCCTTTTCGGATCGCCGGATGGAAGGCCTGGAGCATGGAAAGCGCTTCCGATCTGGATTCAGAGCCCATATCTCGCAGCCGATCGATCCCAGTCGGCCAAACGCGCACGTTCCGCCGCGGGAGGCGCAGGCCAGCGACCGCTGCGCAACTGTCCGCGCAGCCGCGGCGAAGTGCCGCCCGCGCTCGTCCGTACGTCGTTCTCGAACGCTCGCTCGAGTTCGAAGTCGCGTTTCGCTCGCAGGGCTTCGATGGCTCGCGCGAGTCCGGCGGTGATGTCGGCGATCTCGGCCGTGCTCGAAAGACCTTCGACGAGTCGTGTGCGCGCGCGAGGACCACGCGTCGTACCGGCGAGAGCGCCCAGTACGAGCCAGTCCTCACGCGTCGTCGCCGGTTGAGCGACGCTCGCGAGCACTTCGTCTGTGAGTGCTTCCGTCGAAACTCCGCCGGCGAGCGCGATGAAACGCACGAGCCTGGTTCGTTCGATGTCGGTGCGCACGTCGAGTTGCGCGAAGAGCGCGTCGGCTGCGCTCGGATCCGCAGTGCGCGCGACATCGCGAATGGCTCCGGCCAGCGTTTCGCTCTCGACCGCGTCGGCCGTAGCCAAGGCGCGCACGACGTGCTCGACCGCGGTCGTGGTTTCACCCCGCGCGAGCCACGCTCCGACGACGAAGGCGCGCATCGCGAATGTCCAATCGGCAGGCACGCCGCTCGTGTCACGCCACGTTTCGGGCGGGAACGAGCGCGCGTCGCGCAGCCAACGCGCGAGATCGTTCAATCGTCCACTGCGCGTCGCGAACGCGACGAAATCCTCGGCGCGCACGAGTCCGTCGATCGGACGGCTGAACCGCGCGCGGATCTCGAGCGCGAGAAACCGGGCACCGATCGGAGCCTCGGTACGCGCGAGCACGACATCGAGAGCCGTCCGCGTCCCTGCATCGTTCGCGCGCCGGGCGTCGATCTCGACGAGACGCGCGAACAGCGCTGTTCCGTTCAGTGTCGCGCAGTCGTCGAGTTCGATCGACGAGAGGTCCTCGCCCGCGAGGCCTCGCGAACCGCTGGCGCCCAGCGCAAGGGCGGCTCGAATCGCGCGACGTGCATCGTTCGAGTCCAATCCGCGCGCGACGACCTCGCGCAGCGCAACTCCGCCGGCTGCGGAGTTCAATTGCGGTGCGACGCGCCCTCGCCCCGCCGCGAGCATCAATCCATCGAGCGCGGCCGCATCTCCGTTCCGTGCAAAACTCTGCGCGAGCAGCGCGATTCCGGTGGGCCAACCGCTGGCCGCGATTGCGCGCGCTGCTGCAGAGCGACCGAGCGCGTCGCCCGGTGCAGCGAACGTCATCGACCACGAGCGCAGCAGTTCGAGTGCGCTGGTCACGCGCGAGTCCAGGCCGACGGCACTCACTCTGCGTGCTCTGCGTTCGCGCGGTCGTGCGTCACTCGCGTCGCTGGCTCCCGACTTCGTCACGAGTGCGAGCCAGCGCGCCGATGGTGAATCGTCCTCTGCGCACGAAAAGCCGACGAGCTCCAAGTCGTGCCGCAAAGCGAGCTCGCGCAGGGTGCTCGTGAACGAACCGACGATGACGGCTCCCGTTTTCGCACGGCTCGCTGCGTCGTAGTCGCGATCGACCGCGATCCCGATCTGACCGGGCGCGGCACGCGTGACGAGATCGAGCACGTCTTCGAGCGGAGACATCGCGAGTTGCACGTCGATCTCGATGCGCGCTTGCGTCCACGCGTTCATCGCATCGGCGAGTTCGCCGGCCGTGATCCCAGGCTCGTGTGCCGTCGGACTCCAGCGCAAGATGGACTCGGCGAGCGCTGCGCGACCGACACCCGCGACGACTTCATCGGCGGACGCTGCGAATGTCGCGCCCACCAGGGCCAGCTTGTCCTCCGACGAGAGGATCTCGATCCAGCGAGCGCGCTCTTCGGTGTCGGCGATTCGCACTCGAGCTTCGATCAAGGACTGATCACCCGCGGTCAAGCGCGCTGCGAGGCTTCTCCCGGCGGCCGCACGTTCCGAGGCGACCGGGCTCGCCAAACGCGCGATTTCGGCGCTGAAATCGCGATCCGAGCGCGGCACGAACAGCATCAGCCCAGCCAGCACGAAAACGTTCGGGAACATCGTGGCCTCGAGCTTATCGTTCGCGCTCGCCACTGTTACTCTGTCGCGCGTCTGATTTCGCCACGCATGTTCCAGAAGATCCTGATCGGAAATCGCGGCGAAGTCGCCGTACGCATCGCTCGCGCGGCGCGTGAGCGCAAGATCGCGACGGTCGGCGTGTGCTCGACTGCGGATCAAGGCGCCGCGTGGCTCGCGCAGATGGACGAAGTCGTCTGCATCGGTGGTCCATCGCCCCGCGAGAGCTATTTGCGCCTCGATCGCATCGTGCAAGCCGCCGTGCAGACCGGCGCGACCGCCATCCATCCCGGCTGGGGTTTCCTGGCCGAAAACGCGCGTTTCGCAGCCCTTTGCGAACAGCACGGCATCACGTTCATCGGTCCGAGCCCGCGCGTGATGGAGATGATGGGATTGAAGTCGCCGGCGAAAGCAGCGATGCGCGCGGCAGGTTTGCCGGTGATTCCGGGCTCGAACGGATTGCTCGCCGACGTCGATGAAGCGCTCACGGTTGCAGCGCGTGTCGGCTACCCGCTCATCCTGAAAGCCGACGCGGGCGGCGGCGGTCGCGGCATGCGCTTGTGCACCGACGACGCGTCGTTGCGCTCCGGCTATGCGTCGGCGACGGCCGAAGCGACGGCAGCGTTCGGCAACGGTGCTCTGTACTGCGAATCGTATTTGACCGGTGGTCGCCACATCGAAGTACAAGTGCTCGGCGATCGCTTCGGTCGCGCGGTGCACCTGTTCGAGCGCGAGTGCTCGGTGCAGCGCAACCATCAAAAATTGATCGAGGAATCGCCTAGTCCGGCGCTGACGCAGGATCAGCGCGAAGAGTTGGGCGCGCGCGCCGCAACTGCAGCTGCATCCATCGGCTACGCGGGCGCCGGTACGGTCGAGTTCTTGCGCGCCGCCGACGGCCGCATCTTTTTCATGGAGATGAATACGCGCTTGCAGGTCGAGCATCCCGTGACCGAGCTCGTGACCGGGCTCGACATCGTGGGCGAACAGTTCGCGATCGCGGCGAATCGACCTCTACGTTTGTCGCAGATGGACGTGCGCGTGCGCGGCCACGCGATCGAGTGCCGTATCAACGCCGAGGATCCGTCGGCCGATTTCAAGCCGAGTCCGGGCGTCGTGTCGCGCATGGACCTTCCGCTGACGCTCGGTTCGGGCACGGTGCGCGTCGACACGCACGTCGCCGCCGGGTACGAAGTCCCGCCCTACTACGATTCGTTGATCGCCAAAGTGATCGTGCACGCCGAGTCGCGCCCCGCTGCGATCGAGACGATGTTGCGCACGTTGCGGGCTGCGAAGGTCGAAGGCGTCGCGACGACGATTCCGCTGCATCTCGCGGTGCTCGAAAGTCCTGAGTTCGCGCGCGGTGAGTACGACACGCGCTCGATCCCGGGTTGGAAGCCGACGAAAGTGCGCGTGTAGACGATGGCCAAGGTCCCGCTCTCCGAGATCGGCAGCTCACGCGACGCGTTCCTCGACGCCGCGACGTTCGCGAAGAACCGCGCCGCGATGCAGCAGAAAGACGCGGATTTGGCTGCAAAACGAGCCAAAGTCGCGCTCGGCTGGGGCGCCTCGTACCTCGAGCGCGTGCATCAGAAGGGCAAGCTGTCGGCACGCGAACGCGTCGACGCGTTGAAGGATCCGGGCACGCCCGTGCGCGAGGTCGGCACGTTCGTCAATCACGGCCGCCTGTTCGGCAAGCTCGAATCGCCCGCGGCCGGCGTCGTCACCGCCTTCGTCCGAATCGAAAATCGTTGGACGATCGTGATCGCGAACGACAACACGGTCGCGTCCGGCTCATGGTGGCCGCGCACGCCTGAGAAAATCGAACGCGCGCAAGAGATGGCGCTGCGTCTGCGCTTGCCCGTCGTCTATCTCGTCGACTGCTCGGGTTTGTATCTGCCCGAGCAATCCGCGTCGTTTCCGGGACTCACGGGCGCGGGACACATCTTCAAGAAGAACGCCGAGCTGTCGCATGCCGGTGTGCCGCAGATCGCCGGCGTCTTCGGCGACTGCATCGCGGGCGGCGGTTACATGCCGATCATTTCGGATCGCGTGTACATGACTGAATCTGCGTACATGGTCATCGCCGGCGCCGCGCTCATCAAAGGCGCGAAGAGCATGCACCTGTCGAGCCTCGACATCGGCGGACCCGAAGTGCACGTGCACCAATCCGGTTGCGCCGACGTGCGCGTGCCAGACGATCGGACGGCCCTCGCGATGATCCGCGCCGAGATCGCGCGGTTACCGAGTTCGGGCGCCGACTACCACCGCCACGGCGCGGAAGCAGCGATGCCGCATCATCCGGCATCCGAAATCGAAGGCTTGTTCCCGACCGACTACCGCATGACGTATGCGGCCGAGGAAGTGATCGCGCGTCTCGTCGACCGCAGTTTGTTCTGGGAGCTCTTCGCCGATCGAGGTCGCGAGATGATCGTCGGCGTCGGTCGCGTCGACGGGCTCTACATGGGTTTCGTCGCGAATCGCCAAGGCGTCATCGACGACCCCGAGCACAAAAACGCCCAGAAACCCGCCGGAATCCTGTATCGCGAGGGCATCGCAAAAGTCGCGGCATTCAGTCGCGCGTGCAACGCCGACGGCATCCCGATCGTGTGGCTGCAGGACATTTCCGGGTTCGACATCGGCGTCGAGGCCGAGCGCCTCGGCCTGCTCGGTTACGGCTCGAGTTTGATCTACGCCAACAGCACGAACACAGTGCCGATGTTCACGGTGCTCTTGCGCAAGGCGTCGGGCGCGGGCTACTACGCGATGGCGGGTTTGCCGTATGAGCCCGTCGTCCAACTGTCGACGCCGATCGCGCGCCAATCCGTGATGGAAGGCCGCACGCTCGCGATCGCCGCATTCAACACGAAGCTCGACGACGATTTCGAGATCGCGTCGAAGGATCCGCGAGAGCGTGCCGAGATCGAGAAAGGCATGCGCGACACGGAAGCGCGCATCGAGGGCGACATGGATCCGTACAAGAGTGCCGCGCAGATGGACACGGACGAGATCGTGTCGCTCGGCGAGTTGCGCGGTTGGCTCGAGACGTTGGCTCAGTGCGCGTATCAAGCGAGCGGATATCGCACTCTGAAGAACCCGCGTATCTGGTCGCTGCACGATCTGGCGGCGTTGTCGGAGCCGCGCGGATGAGTCACGCCAAGGTCGAACTGCTCGTCGTGCGTGACGGCGACGTCGTGTGCCTCGCGGCGCCCGAAGTCGGATTGTTCACGTGCGCTCTGTCGCGCGGCGCGATCGTCGGCGTGGGCGAATCAGCGGGCGTGATCACGGCGCTCGGCCGTCATTTCGAACTCGTCGTGCCCGAGGGCGCAGTCGGCGTGGTCGCAAATGCTCCACCGAATCTCGTGCGGGCGCCGGTCGGCTATCGCGACGTGCTCTACCGACTTGCTGCGATCGACAGCACGAAGAAAACAGCCAAAACACACGTGCCGAATGCAGCTTCGGAGACGAGCGAGCTCGTGATGCGCGCTCCGCAGAGCGGCCGCTTCTACCACCGGCCCGCGCCCGCTGAGCCGCCGTTCGCGAGCGTCGGTGCGATCGTCGCGGACGGTCAACCGATCGGCATGATCGAGGTGATGAAGACTTTCAGTCACGTCCCCTACAAAGCGAGCGGCACCTTGCCGAAGCGCGCGAAGCTCGTGCGCTGGATCGCGAACGACGGTGCGGACGTGAAGTCGGGCGACGCGTTGTTCGCTCTCGAGCGAGCGGAGTGATGCGATGAACGTGCTGGTGACGGGTGGCACGGGGTTCGTCGGCAACGTGCTCGTCGATCGACTCGTCGCTCGCGGCGACAAGGTCGCAATCGTGACGCGCAATGCATCTCGACCCGCACGCGCCGGAGTGACCTTCGAGACGTGGTTGCCCGACGTAGCGCGCTTCGATGCGATCGTGCACTTGGCCGGCGAACCGATCGTGGGCAAGCGTTGGACCGACAAGCAGAAACGCGTTCTCGTAGAGAGCCGCGTGGACACGACGCGCGACATGGTCGAGCGGATTTCGAAGAGCACGAAGCGTCCGCGCGTGCTCGTCAGCGCATCGGCGGTCGGTTGGTACGGCGATCGCGGCGAAGAGACATTGACCGAGGCGACAGCACCGAAGGCCGATTTCCTTGGTGATTTGTGCGTGAAATGGGAACGCGAAGCCGACGCCGCCGAGAAGTTGGGCGTCCGCGTCGTGCATCCGCGCATCGGTATCGTTCTCGGCAAAGGCGGCGGCGTGCTCTCGAAGATGGTGCCGCCGTTCAAGCTCGGGCTCGGTGGTCCGCTGGGCCCGAGTTCGTCGTGGTTCCCGTGGGTGCACGTCGACGACCTCGTCGGGTTCATCCTGTTCGCGCTCGACGACGAACGCGTGCGCGGCTCGTTCAACTTGGCAGCGCCCGGAATCGTGCGGCAAGGCGAGTTCGCGAAAACGCTCGGCCGCGTTCTGTCGCGCCCGGCGATCTTCCCAGTGCCGAAGTTCGTGCTGAAGCTGGTGCTCGGCGAAGTCGCGAATGCGATCACGGCGAGTCAACACGTCGTGCCCGAACGCACGCTCGCCTCCGGTTTCCGCTTCACGCAGCCGACGCTCGAGCCCGCACTGCGCGACGCAGTGCGCAAAGGCTGACACGATGGCGATCGTCGGACTCGGCCTCGACCTGGCGCAGATCAGTCGCTTCGAAGCCGCACACAAGCGGCGCGGTGATCGGATGCTGGCGCGCTTGTTCACGCCGGCCGAGCGCGCGTACTGCGACGCCAAGAAAGATCGCATGTCGAGCTACTGCGGTCGCTTCGCCGTGAAGGAGGCCGTGATGAAGGTGCTCGGCACGGGTTGGACGCGCGGCGTGCGTTGGGTCGACATCGAAGTCGCGCGCGCGCCGGGTGCGGCACCGAAGTGCGTGCTGCACGGCCGAACGGCTGAAATTGCCGCGAAAAAGGGCATTCGCACGATCCACGTGACGATCACACACGACGCCGGAATTGCAGCAGCGGTCGCGGTCGCGGAGGACTGAGCGGCATTGCGACGCGCGCACACGTTCGGTCGACGGCGTGGGTGATGCTCACGATCGGCCTCGTAATTCGGGCGGGGTAAACTGCCACATTGCCTGCGGACACGACGAGCGCCTTTGCGGTCAGTGAGGACGCCGTCGATGACTGCCGGATTCGAGGCTCGCGCGTCGAGTTGGGCCGACGTGCAGTGAAACTCGTGCCTGGCGAAGTGACGGTTGTACGCTGGTGCGCGTATGACGAAACACACGAACTCCAGGCGATCGATCCTCCTTCTGCTCGTGCTCGTCGCCGTGTTCGCCGGCCTCGGCATCTGGTTCGCGCAACGCGAGGAGATCGCTCGCGAAGAGGCGCTCGCGCCGACTCCGGACAGCACGTCGAGAGAACCCGTCGCGGAGCTCGCTCGAGTCGAAGCGTCGCCGGACAGAAATGCACTGTCGACTGCGACGCGTCCCGAATCGACGAACGTTCCAACCGGACAAGAAGCGCCATCCGCGAAGGCGGACCACGCAGTCTCTGGCATCGTGATCGACATCCACGGAACTCCCGTTTCATCCGCGAACATCACGGTGGACGTCTCTGGATTCGATGACGCACCGACTCTCGCGACATCGACGGCGGATGGCACGTTCGCCTTCACGACGAAGAAATCCACCGTCAACTTGATCGCGTCGACGCCGACGTTGCGCACGTTGCGTGCTCAGAGTTGGAAGTCGGAACAATCGGAACCCGGCTGCATCGTCGTCGCTCCGTGTGCTGACGTGACCGGCGTAGTAGTCGCAGAATCCGGCGAACCGATCGACCGCGCGCACGTCGCATTCACCGTGCCGCAGCAGGCGCTCGCCGGTGTGGGGCGCTCGTTGGCAGGTTCGATCGAGCCGCAGATGTGGAGCATCTCGACCGATGGGGAAGGCCGTTTCGTCTACAAGCGCGCCGTGATCCTGCCGGACGCGCGGATCGAGGCGCGACACAAGGATTTCCTCACTGCGGGTGCCGCGATACCGACCGACCCCGGCGTTTCTGTGCGACTCGTTTTGCCGAGAAATCGTGATGTTTCGGCCGCTTTCATCACCGGTGTCGTGCTGCGTCAGAGCGGCGCTCGAGCAGTCGACGCGCAAGTGTTCTTCGCAGGCGAACGCTCGAGCGTCGACAGCAACGCCGAGTTCAAGCTGCGGCTTGCGGCCAACTTGTCGGAGGAGCTGCCTCTCGTCGCGACCGAATCTGGTTCACAACCGGCAGTGATCGCGAACTTCGGTGCCATCGCAAGAGAGAGAGCGCAGTCATCGACTCCGCAGCGTCTGGTGCTCGGCGCTGCACCCAACTCGATCTCCGGGCGCGTGCTCGACAGTGATGGACAACCGCTCGAAGGCGCCGATGTCGCGCTGCTCGATCCGGTCGTGATTTGGAGCGACGTCACGGCCGAATCACTGACCAGTGGGATGCCGGATATGCACAAGACCGATGCGAAGGGCGCATTCGCGATCAGCGGCCTCTTGGATCGCGAGTATCGACTCCAAGTCTTTCACGAAGAGCGCTTCGGCCGGCTCGAGTCCGATGCGATTCGCGCTGGCTCGCCTGGAGTCGTGCTCGCTTATCCAACGGATGCGCTCGTCGAAGACTTGAGCGGCCGCGTGCAAGGTCGCGATGGAACACCGATCGCACGCGCGACGGTTTACGTGGAGGCGGTTTCGAAACGCGTGGGCGGTTCGTTCTCCACGCGCGGATTCCGCCACCAGACGACTGCGAGCGACGGTTCGTTTCACTTGAAGAGCATGCCGCGCAAGCTGAGTTCGATCCAAGTCATGTCCACTGCCATCGTGAATTCCACGACGCCCCTGGATGATCTCGACTTGTCTCGTCCCGTCATGATCACCGTGGACCGCATCTGTTCCGTGAGACTCGAGGGGTTGGCAGTGACCACCGAACTGCGCTGGATGACTGCGCTCGATTCAGACCGCAAGGAACTGATGATCGAGATCGTCGAAGGCACGTCACGTAGCGGCTCGACGAGATTGCAGTTCAAAAGTGAACCGCCGCAGTTCGAACTCTCCGAAGCCGCCGTCGAGTTGGTCCTGTATCTCCCCTACGACACGTTGCTGGCGAAGCGCGCGGTGCGGCTGCTGCCGGGCGAAGTCAACGTGGTGAAGTGGTGATCTTCACGCGTGCTCACTGAACCCGAGCACGACGAGCACGCACGGACCGCCTGAAATCAGGCTGATTCCGAGTTCGCGACAGCGCTCGATCGCGAGCGAACTCTCGGCGCCCGGCTGCATCCAGATGCGCGTGATGCCGACGGCGTGCGCGTCCTCGACCAGTTTCTCGGTCACGACGGACGGCGTGATGATCGACAAACCGTGCACTTGCTCCGGCAAATCACCGAGTTTCGGCACACACGGGACGCCCTCGACCTCGGTGTCGCGGGGATTCACGGCGAACGCAACGCGGCCGTTCTGCAAGTAGCAGCGCAGCACTTTGTTGCCGTACTTCGCTCGATCCTTCGATGCGCCGGCGACTGCGAACGTTCGACCGGCGAGGAAGTCTTGAATGCGTTCATCGAGTTTCATGTGCGAGCTATCCTACGGCGATGAACCGCGCGGAGAAGACAGAGCGCATTCGAGCGGTGCTCGACGAGCTGTTTCCGAACCCGCCGATCCCGCTCGATCACTCGGATCCGTTCACACTGCTCGTCGCCGTCGTATTGTCGGCGCAGACGACCGACGTGCGCGTGAACATGGTGACGCCTGCCTTGTTCGCTCGCGGGCCGACGCCGGCGAAGATGGCGCAACTTCCGGTGAGCGACATCCACGAGATCATCAAGACGTGCGGACTCGCGCCGGCCAAGGCGAAGAACGTGTCCGCGCTCTCGCGTTTGCTCGTCGAACGTCACCAGGGTCAGGTCCCGCGGACATTCGAAGAACTCGAGGCGTTGCCAGGCGTCGGTCACAAGACGGCGAGCGTCGTCATGGCCCAAGCGTTCGGCGTTCCGGCCTTCGCCGTGGACACGCACATCCATCGACTCGCGGAACGTTGGGGACTGTCCGACGGGTCGACGGTCGAGCGCACCGAACGCGATCTCAAAGCCGCGTTTGCGATCGAGACTTGGATCCCGATGCACTTGAAGATCATCTTGTTCGGCCGCGAGCATTGCCCCGCGTTGCGCCACGACATGAGCGCGTGTCCCATCTGCTCGTTCGCTGCCGCGAGGTCGAAGCTGCGCGACTCGGCGGCGAAGAAAAAGCACTAGAAACGCAGCGTCGCCGACGTGTTCGCAGCGTCGACGGACAGGCCGCTCGAGCTCGCCGTCTCCGCGGTAGACGAATGCCACAACAAGAGGATCCCCGCCAGCGGGAGGACTTGGACCACGACTCCGGGCGGAACGAACAGCGTGACGAGGCCTCCGAGTGCGACGGTCACTCCCAACACGAGAGCCACGGCGATCGATGCCGGAACGCGGAACGTGCCGGCGAGCAGCACGACCGCGGCGGGAATGGTCGATTGCAACAGCGCCACTCCGACGCACGCCCAAGCGAGGTGATTTCCGAACGCGTCGAGGAGAGAACCCGCCGCGAAGAGAACCACGGCCGTGAAACGCGCACTGTTCCGACGCTCGCACAAGAAGCCACCGAGGACCTTGCCCGACGCAGCGGCGAGCGCGAGCCACGCGAGTGCGGCAACGTCGTCCGCGCGCACCGCCTGCACGACGTCCCACACCGCCGAACGCGCGGTCAGTGCGAGCAACAGGAGGAGAACGAGCGCCGTCCGAGTGCGCGTCGCTTGGGTCGGTCGACGATCGGGCGGCGATGCGCGCTCGAAACGATCACCGGTGGAGCGCTCGACCTGATCGAGCGCGACCCAAGCCACGAGAAGCACCATCGGGATCGCAACGACGATCGGCGGCGGCGAACCGACGTGGTGTCCGAGCCAACCGCCGAGCGTCAGTCCCAGGATGCCGGTGGCGCTGAACGCGCCGAACGAACGCTCAGGATCGGTGAGTCGCAACGCCGCGACTCCGCCGCACACGTGCACGAGCGCCGAGGCGACGCCGGACAGTGCTACCGCGACGATCGGCGCCGATGAGCACACGGTCAGCGCTAGGCAGAGAATCGCAAGCGCGATCGTCATTCCGTGCCGCCCCATCCGTGATCGCTCGAATTGCCACGCGACTACGATCTGCCCGGCGAACGCGATCGCGCCGTACAACGCCAGTGCGCCCAACCCGTCGCCCGCGGAGGAGCGCGACACGAGCGCGCCGAGTATCCAACCCGCGACGAGATCGTTCATCGCGTGGATTGCGGCCAGAACGAAGAGCGTCTTCACCTCGTGCTCCACAGCTGTGCGAGCAGGAACGTTCCGACGAGCCAGCTCGTCAGGTTCATGGCCGTGGACGTGCAGCAAGCGCGCACGATGGAGACGGCGAAGCACCAGCGGATCAGCAGCGCTTCGACGGCGATCACCGCGAATTCGAGCGGATACACGGGCCCGTTCCAACGCGTGAGCACGGCGTGGAGCGTGAACCACGTCGCACCGTTCATCAACAAGCAGAACACCGCGGTGCGCATCCATCCCTCGCGCGTCAGCCACGCACAGATCGGCAGCTCCAACGCTACCGTCGAACCGAACGCTGCGGCGTCACCAGCACTCAACATGCGCGACGTCCTATTCCGGGGGCTTGTTCGTGCGGCGCCGGTACAGCACCAACAGGATCACGGCGATCGCCGCGATGATCAAGTACAGCACCGGACTGCGCGACGTCTCCTGAATAGGAGTCGGCGTGATGATGTCGGCCAAGAACGCGGAAACGACTGCGAACTGCATGCGGAACTCCAGTGCGGGAACGACGACTCGAGCAAGGAATTTGGGAATGGTCCGTGAAATCGAACGACTTGATTGCGCGCTCGTCGACTCTGCGGATGCCGAGGGTACTGTGCCGGGTACTGTGCCAGGGACAACCACGACGCTTCATCGACGAAGCGTCGTGGTTGTCCCTGGCACAGTACGATCACCTCGCCGCACCATCGGCACGCAGGAGCGCGAGCAACTCGGTGTAGCTCTCCACCGAGAGGAGCTTTCGGCGCAGACTCTCGTCGCGCAGCGTGTTCTCGAGATCGGCCAGGATTTCGGCCTCGGCTTCGGGTTGCGACAACGGCGTCAGGACGAGGAACACGAGCGCACACTGCGCTTCGCCGAGCGACACGCCCGCGCGATTCATGCCGAGCGCGACCACCGGCCACTCGATCGCATCCGACTTGCCGCACACCGCCGCGACGCCGGCCACAGGCTGCAGCGCCGGCTCGGTGAACGAAGACTCCACGCGCGCGGCATCGGAACGCGACGCAACCGCGATCGCCGCCGACAGCTCGCGCACCACTCCCTTCGTGTCGCGCGCAGAGAGCGCTCTCACGAACGTCGTGCTCTTCATCGAGCGCGCAAAGCGTGCCGGCCTTCGCCGTGCGAGCGCGCGTTGAATCGCTGGTCCGCTCATGATCGACGTCACGAGCGCCATGATCACCAGCGCGACGAGCAGGCGCTCTCCGATCAATCCGTTTTGGAACGCCGTGAGGCCGAGGATGATCTCCATCGAACCGCGCGCATTCATGGCAAATCCGATCGCGATCGACTCGCGCGGTGCGATGCCGGACAAGCGCGCTCCGACTCCGCAGCCGACGATCTTGCCGATGCAGGCGATCACGAGAACCGTCGACACGACGACCGGATCGAAATGCGTCACGAAATCGATGCGCAATCCAACCAGCGCGAAGAACAGCGGCGCGAAGAACGAGGACACGAATTCTGCGACGGTCGAGCGCGTTCTCTCGCGCAAGTGCGCAGAATCACCGAGTGCCACACCCGCCAAGAACGCGCCGAAAATGGCGTGGATTCCGATCCAGTCGGTCACCGAAGCGCTCATCAGCGCGAACGAAATGGCGAACACGATCACTCCACCGGGCCACGCGGTGTGCGCTTGCACCCACGGCAGAGTGCGATGCAGTAACCAGCGTCCGACGGTCAACATCAGTACCGCGAATCCCACGGCGAGGAGCGCGATCCCCCAGACGTTGGGCGCGACATCCGTGCTCTGGATCATGCCGAGAATGACTGCGAACACGATCCACCCTGCCAAGTCGTTCAGGATCGCCGACGCGATCACGATCATCCCGAAGTCGCTCTTGTAGAGCTGGAGATCCATCAGCGTCTTCGCGATGACCGGTAAAGCGCTGATCGACAACGCTGTCGCGATGAAGAGCGCGAACACGCCGAGCCCATGTCCAGCGCGCTCTTCGTATCCGACCCACTCCGGCGCTGTTTTCGCCGTGATCCAACCGATCGCGAACGGCACTGCGATGCCGAACAATCCGACGAACAGCGCTGCTTTTCCGCGCCGCGAGATGCGCGACAAGTCGACTTCGAGTCCCGCGACGAGCAAGAACAACGTCACCGACAACGTGCGAATGCCGTCGAGCACGACCACCGACGAGCCCGTGCTCGGGAACAGCCACGCGCTCCATTCCGGTGCAACGCGACCGAACAACGCCGGGCCGAGCAAAATCCCCGCGGACAATTCGCCCAGCACGGTCGGATGCCCGAAATACCGCGCGAGTTCTCCCAGCGCGCGCGCCGCGAGCAGCAGGACGCCGATCGCGAGCAGCAGGCGCGTGACTTCGTGCACGCCGGCGCCGGCTTCGAGGAGTGCGATGTGGGACAGGGTCATCGATGATTCCGCGATCGATCGAAGCCTACATCGACACATCGCCGTCTCAATCGCGCTCTGGTTTCACACGCTCATACTTGCGATGATGCTGGCTGCCCACGCATGGAACCCATTCAAGACGAGTACGATCCCTACGACGAATCCGCGCCCGGCCCCGAGGACGCAGTCGTCGAACGCGCGTGGGAAGCCATCGACGCGGGTGAGCACGAGAAGGCGCTTGCCGAGCTGTCCAGTTTGGATCCGGACTGGCCCGACCGTTGGATTCCCGAGGCCATCGCGCTGACGGAATTGGGCGACCTCCTCCACGCTCGCGCGGCACTCGAGCGTGTGCGCGAGATCGCGGACGTCGACGATCACCCGGATTTTTTGTGGGCCGAGGGACAGCTCTTGCTGTGTGAATGGCGCGTCGATGCGGCCGAAGGGGTGCTCACGAAACTCGTCGCACTCGAGAAGAGCGCGTCGGCCCTCGAACGTCTCTCGCTCATCTCCGATCTGCGCGGTGACTTCGAAACTGCGGACCGCTTGTTCGCCGAATCGGTGGCGCTGAGCGGCGACGGAACACGCGTGCCGGTGCGCCTCACAACCGACGAATTCGACGCCGTGTTGTCGGAAGCCATCGACGAACTCCCCGACGAATTCGCGAGGCCGCTCGAGACGACCGAAATTTTGGTCGAGCCGGTGCCTGTCGACTGGATGATCGATCGCACGGATTTGTCGGAGACGCCGCCGGACATCCTCGGGCTCTTCGTCGGCGCGTCGGAATTGGAAATGCCGAGCGATTCGAGCGGCCACATGCCGCGCCGCATCTTCCTCTTCCAACGCAACCTCGAGCGGTTTGCGCATTCCCGCGAGGAGTTGATCGAGGAAATTCGCGTCACGCTCTTCCACGAGATCGGGCACATGCTCGGTTTCGACGAAGAGGGCGTGGCGTCGATGGGCTTGGATTAGCGTGCTTTCGGTCTGAAGAGCTGTCTTTCACGCCTGGTGAGCGCTCCAGGGTGCGCTCGCTCCATTTTTCGCCTCTAGAAACGTCCGATCCAGGGGGCTGGTTTCGTAGTGTGGGCGCCGTCAGACAGCATTCGCCTGCCCGGCAGATGATTCCGATTCCAATCCCGTTACCTTCCAGTCCTGGAGACCGATTTCATGTCCAAGCTTCCCGTCAACACCCTCGTCGCCGCCGCCTTCGCCGCTCTCGTCGCTGGCACCGCACTGACCAGCTGCGCTACCGAAAAACACCGATCGTCGATGAACTCGTCCGATTCCGCGAAGCATGCCTGTAAAGGCATGAACGCGTGCAAGGGCCAAGGCGGGTGCTCGACGAGCAACAACAGCTGCGCTGGCAAGAACTCGTGCAAGGGCATGGGTGGATGCTCGACCGCCGACAAGCACTCGTGCAAAGGCATGAATTCGTGCAAGGGTCAAGGCGCCTGCAAGGCCGGCGATCACGGCTGCAAGGGCATGAACTCGTGCAAGGGCCACGGCGGTTGCAAGTCGGCCGGCTGAGCGCAAGACGGCGCTTCGCGGAGGATGAGCACGCACGAGCGCGGGCTCTCCTCCGCAGTCTTTTTCGGGATGAAAACGCAACCCACTAGACCGCGCTTCGATCTGCCGAACTTGGGTGTCGGCGTCGGACTACGCAGCCAGCACTACGGATTCGTCGTCGAGACGAAACCGAGCGTCGATTGGTTCGAGATCATCTCCGAGAACTTCATGGGTGTCGGCGGCCGACCGACGTGGATCCTCGAACAGGTTGCGGCGCGCTATCCCATCGTCATGCACGGCGTGTCGATGTCGATCGGCAGCATGGATCCATTGGATCGCGAGTATCTGGCGCAGTTGAAGGCGCTCGCGACGCGCACGAAAGCTCGCTGGATTTCGGATCACTTGTGCTGGACGGGTGTCGCGCATCGCAATCTGCACGACTTGTTGCCGTTGCCGTACACCGAAGAATGCTTGCGCCACGTCGTCGCGCGCATCCGGCAAGTGCAGGACGTGCTCGAACGTCCGTTGGTGCTCGAAAACCCGAGTTCCTACGTCGAGTTCAAGAGCACTTCGATGAGCGAATGGGAGTTCCTCGCGCGTATGGCCGAGGACGCGGACTGCGGATTGTTGCTCGACGTGAACAACGTGTTCGTGTCGTCGTTCAACCACGCATTCGATCCGTACGAGTACTTGTCCGGCATTCCGATGGAGCGTGTCGTGCAGTTCCACGTCGCGGGTCACACGCACAAGGGCACGCACATTCTCGACACGCACTCGGGTCAAGCCGTGAACGAAGTGTGGAAGCTGTGCGAGAGGGCGTGCGAGCTCACCGGCGGGCGCTCGGCGTTGTACGAGTGGGACGAAGACGTACCCGCGTTCGACGTTGTCGCGCTCGAGGCCGAGAAGGCGCGCGCGTTCACCGGAATGCGAACAGCCCACAAAACAGGCCCTAAATGGGAGCGCGCGCAGTCGTGAATCCGCTGGCCGAGATCGAACATTGGTTCCAGGGCGAAGTCGTTCGGCCGCACGAGGGTCGTTCGAAATCGGCGGAGGAACGTGAGGCGTCGGCTGCGGAGTTCGTGAAGCCGTCGCAGAGTTTGAGCGCGGCGGAACGCGTCGAAATCTACACCGACATGTATTTCTCGCGCTTGCTCGAAGTGCTCGGTGAAGAGTATTCGGTCGTGCGCGAGCTCGCGGGTCACGAGGATTTCAGCCGACTGATCCGCGCGTATCTGCGCGAGTTCCCGTCGAGGCATTGGTCGTTGAATGGGCTCGGTCGCAAACTGCCGGAGTTCCTCGCGGGCAAGTACCGCACACCGAAAAAGGCTCTCTTGCACGATGTCGCGCGGCTCGAATGCCTGATGTCGATCGTGTTCGATGCCGAGCACTCGAACGTGCTGACGTCCGCAGACGTCGCGCAAGTTGCGCCGACGGACTTCACGTCGGCGCGCTTGCGGACGATTCCAGCGCTCGAACTCGGCAACTTCGATCACGCCGCGAATGCGATCGTGCGAGCGGTGCGGATGAGCGAACCTCTGCCCGCTCTCACGAAGAAGCGCACGTTCACAGTGGTGTGGCGCAAGGAGTGGACGGTGTGGCGCATGGACCTCGCCGAGTCGATGTTTCACGTGCTCGGCTCATTGAAGTCCGGGCACACGATCGGTGAAGCGATCGAAGAAGGCGGACGTCATCACCATGGCGATGCGGCTTCGCTGCAAGCCGCGGTCTCGCACTCGTTCGGCGAGTGGATCAGCGAAGGCCTGTTCGAGCGCGTCGATCTCGGGCGCACTCGGCTTCGAATCGAACCGGAGGATCCTTCGATTCTGTGAGCCGAATCAACCGATTCTCCGCTTCGAAACACTGCCGAAAGTCGTCGAGGAGACGAAGTAGGCCTGGAAGCGTCCCGGCGAGCAGCGCAGGATCCGCGTCACACATGGACCGCAGCACCTTCTCGAAGCTATCCGACGACTGTCTCGCGCGTGTCGCGAAATTCTGTGAGCCGTTCGATCCGGACGAGCTCGATTTCGCAACGACGGACGGCGTCGTCACGCTCGAGTTTCCCGACCGCGTGCGTTACGTACTCAATCGCCAAGCAGCGACGAATCAGATGTGGTTCGCAGCCGGCGCACGCGCGTGGCATTTCGACTACGACGCGGCGAAGAAGACTTGGGTAGGCGACCGCGATGGACTCGATCTTTTCGTGTGCATCGGCGAAGTCGTCTCGGCAAAGCTCGGGCGCAAGGTCGCGCTCTAGTTTTCCACAACGGACCTCGACTCAGTCCTTCTTCTTCTTTTTCCTCTTGAGCAAGTCGTCGAGCAATCCGCCGGCGGCACCTTCGAGCGCTTTTTCGGCTGCATCCTTGAGCACTTTCACGAGCGCCTTGTCGTCGACCCCGATGCTCGGCTTCATCAAGCTACCTTTGATCGTGAGCGGCACCGTGATCGCGGGATCGATGAAGTCCTTGTACTTCTCGAGCTCGGCGCTAACTTTCTTGCCGAGCAAGCTGACGGGCACATTCGCCGTCAGTTGCGCCGCATCGGTGACGATGTCGTAGGTGCCGCTGAAGATGTACTCGCGATCGCCGATCTTCACGGGCAAGCGCTGATAGCCGGCAACGCCTTTGACGATCGGAACGGTAAGCATCGGGATCTTCACCGCCGAAGCCTGCGCGTTCGAACTGAAGAAACTCGCGAGTTCGGGGAACAGCGAGTAACTGACTTCGCCGAGATCGATGCGCACCATTCCATCGAGCTTGCGCAGATCGCCGTCGAGCGGAAAACGCAACGCGTCCACCGAGAACTTCGCGGGCGCGGCATCCGCCGCTTTTTGCACGTTGACCATCGTCGGGATGAGCTTGCCGACGACGCGCTTCGACATCACCGGACCGAGCCCCACCGTCGCGACGAGTCCGTCGATTTCGTCGATGACGACGGTGCTCGATTCGATGTGGCCTCTGCCTTTGACGCCGTGCAGATCCGAATGCAGATCCACTTGAAATGTGCCTGAATTCAGGCTGATTTCAGGCGCAGTCAGCGAGACGTCGATGCGACTGCCCAGCGCTTCGACGAGCAACCCGTCCTGACGCGCGAGTATGTCGACGATCGCAGTCGGAATGCGACTCGCACGCACGTCGACCTTGGCACGGAACGAGTCTTTCCCGTCGAGCTCACCCAACTTCGTCAGCGGATCGATCGCACGGATGTCGGCTGCGATCTCCCCCGCCGGGTCGTCGACGACCTGGCCTGACAGAGTCGCGAACGGTTGTGAGCCGGGAGCGAACGTGCTCGACAACTTCACTCCGGTGAGCGTCACCGGCCTCTGCGCTGCGTCTGTCGCCGCATCCGAGTAGACGATCCCCGGGACGTCGGCTTCGAGCACGAACGCGAGCTTCGACAACTGTTGCAAGAGCGTCGCATCGCCACCTGTCTTCGGCATCGGCACCATGACGTCGCTCACGCGCAAGCTGAGCGGTCCGGCGTCACTCGCGAGTTTCAAACGTGTTCCGGGCGGCAGCATCTTCGTCGTGTAGCGCTCGACGAACGCTGCATTCGGCGTGATCGTCAGGGCCAGATCGTCCTGCCCGACCATGTGCAAACCGGCGTCGTCGAAACGCGCACCGACGTGCATCGTCATCGCTGACGACGCAGCGTCGACGACGAGTGCGCCGCTTTGCGAACTCGCGTTGCTCGCGACGACGCTGACGCGCAGCTCTGGACCGAGCAATCCTGCGATCACTCCGTCTTGTCCAGCCAATGCGTCGAGCACCGTCGTGTCGAGACCGGTGAGTTCGATTTTGCCATCGACGGGCTTCATCGGCGCGCCCTGCACCAGCGCGAACGGCTCGGTGATCAAGGCCTCGACCGCAAGCTTGGCGTCACGCCCAGGACTCAATTTCGAGCCTATTTTCAGCACCAATTTGGCGTTTGGCGCGATCACCGCATCGATGATGATGTCGCTCGCACTCGGTTCGATCTTGGCCAATAACGTGTGCGGGTTTTCGATTCCGACTCCGGCGACGGAGACGGTCACGTGTGCCGCGAGCGAATCCAGCGTCGCGTTCAGATCGAACGCGGGCGTCGCTCCGGGTTTCGGCAACGCCACCGACATTTCGCGCGCGTCGAACGTGATCGCGGCGACGTTGCTCGGCCACTTCAACTTCGTGTCGGGCGGCAGCATCGACGCGAGTTCGTCGCGCACGACATTCGCCGGAATGCGCAGCTCCACGTGCAGAGCGTCCGCGCCGCTCGCGGTGAACCTGCCACCTTCGACGCCACCTGCAAGTGACACCTTCGCGTTCGGTGCGTCGACGACCAACTTGACGACGCCGCTCGTCGTGCTCGCCTGCTGCGCATCGAGCCTGAGCGACAATTTGCTGCCGAGCGCGCGCTCGACGACGTTCTGATGTTGGACGAATGCGTCGACGAGCCCGGCCGGCAAGTCCGTGACGACGAGTTGCGCGTCGATCGGAGGCAGCGGCTGCGTCGTGTCCGCGAACGCGAACGCATCGGCCGCTGCCGCGTCCACGACGAACGTGCCGTTGCCCGTACCTTGTTGGAACGCTCCGCGTGCGCCGATCGTCAGCGCGCCGCGGGCCGCGAGCTTCGCACTCACGTCGATTCCACTCGTCGAGATGCGCGTGTTCGCGGCCTTCAACGTCGCGTCAGCGTAGCTCGCACCGGCGACTTTCAAATGCACTGTGCCCGCGGCGACTTTGCGCACAGCAGCGAACATGTCCGGGTTTTTCGGGTCCGGTAGCGGAACGACCACGTTCGTCGCGTCGATCGTGATCGCATCGGCGCCCGAGTTCACGATGACCTCTGTGCCGGCCGGAGCGACGGCCGCGAGCTCGCCTGCGAGCCATTCGGCGGAAGGTGACAGACGCACGCTCACTTTGTTGGCGCCGTCGACGATCGCTTTTCCACCTTCGATGCGCGCGGCGAGATCGAGCGCCAATCGTGTCGTCTCGCCTTCGCGACCGATGAGGTTCAGTTGCAATTCACCCGCGTCGAGGCTCGCGTTCTTCGCAGACGCGCTGAGCTCGAGCGTCGAGCCCAAAGCCGACGTCATGCGCTCGGTCTGCCCCGCCAACGCGCCGATCGCGGCAGTGGCCAAGCCTTTGACCGCGACGTCGATGTCGATGATCGGTAGCGCTTTCTCGGCCAGCTTCTTCCACGCGTCGCGCGCCATCACGTCGACGACGACGCTGCCTTCGCGCCCTGAATCGAGCGTCGATGTCAGCCTAGCCGAGATCGGTTCACCGGGCGCGAGCTTCACACTCACTTGGATTGCGCGCGCCGCAAGCTTCACTCCGCCCGCTCGCGTGATGTCGTTCTCGAACGCGAATCGACTGGGCACATCGATTTTCAGCGCGAGGGCCATCTGTTCGAGCGCCGTCCGCAAGCCCGTGAAGTCGCTCGCACCCGCTGGCGGAAACGGAATCGCGAAGTTCGTCGCGACGATCGTCCAAGGCTCTGTGCCGGCATCCAGCGCGAGCGTCGTGCCGACGGGCAAGTTCGGATCGACGTAGTCTGTCAAGAAACCGCGCGGAGCCGGAAAAGTGGCTGAAAACCCGCCTGTTTCTCCCGACCGCAGCACCTGGTTCTCGAATCGACCCGCCATCGTGATCGTCGCATGCTCGCCCGCGAGAACGACCTCGACGTCGCCCGAATCGAGCGTCACCCCGTTTGCTTTCGCAGTCAAGGTGAATCGATTGCCCAGCACTTCGACGACGTTGCCGTGTTGATTTGCCAGGCCGTCGACCATCGCGGTCGAGAAGCCTTCGATACGCACGGCCGCGTCGACCTTGCCGAACGGCCACGCCTTGCGCATGTCGATCGGTCCGTTGATCTTCGCGTCGACCTTCAACGCGCCCGGTTGTTCGGACACGACTCTGCCGTCGGCGTGCACGACGGTCGGAGCACCCGGTTTGGCCGTCACGTTTGCGACGAGATCGCGCACTTCGAACGGCAAGCCGAGTCGACGAGTCTCACGATCCGACCATGACAATTTCTTCGAGGTGATCGAGAGATCCAGATCGAGCTTCGCGAGCAGCGCCAACGGATCGTCGCCGGCGTTTGTCGGATCGTCCTTCGTCGGCGTCGACGGTTTGCGCTCTTCCAACGCGCGCTGCAAATTCGTGACACCCGCGTCGTCCTGCACGAGATCCGCGTCGACGATCAAACTCACGCGTCCGACTTTGCCGTCGGACGCGCTCATCAACGACACGAGCGAAGGCAGCACCAAGGATGCACGCACGATCTCCTGGCCTTGGCTGTCGCGCACGACGACGCCGTCGAGTTTCTGTTCACCGAACCAGGCCAGACTGGCGCTATCGACCTCGAGCTGGCCTTGAAAGCGCTCGGCGAATTGGTCGCTCGCGTATCCGGTGATCGGGCCGCTGGCGATCGTCGGCAGAAGCAGCACGAGCACGACGAGCACGAGGACCAACGTGGTCATGCAGCCGAGTACCGATTTGAAGAAAAAGGCGAAGACGCCGCGCTTCTTCTGCACCGCCGGGGTCGTGGGATCGATGGTCGGAGGGATGTTTTCGGGCACGGAAGGGCCTAGCAACGGATGATCCGGTTCGGCGGATCCGTCCTGCACGGACCGCGTCATCGGATGGTCGGGAGGGGGCGTTCGGGTCGCAAGGGAAAGTCGACAACGATCGCAATTAGTACTCTGGACAGAGGATGCGACGACCGGCACCCCTACTGCATCTTGTGGGGCTGGCGACTGGATGGCGCGCCCTGTAGTGTTCCGGGCCGCGGGCTGCGACGGCCCGTGCGACGCCCCAACCCGTCCCTCTCCCCCTCCAATGCAAACTCCTTTGCGCATCTATCTGGTCGGCGCGCACGCGACCGGCAAGACGACTTTGGCCCGTTGGGTTCGCGACACCTACGGCCTGCCGATGATCTCGGAGGTAGCGCGTGGAGTGCTCGCGGAGATGGAAGCGCAGCTCGGCGGCTTGCGATCGAACATCGACATGATCGATCGCTATCAACGCCAAGTGTTCGAGCGCCAGCTCGAGGCCGAAGCCGCGCAACAAGGTTCGTTCGTGTCCGATCGCGCGTTTTGCAATCTCGCGTACGCCGGGCATCACGCGACGATCCTCGGCGACGTCGCGGGCGATCCTCGCTTGCTCGGTTACATGCAGTCGGTGCGCGAGGGACTCGTGTTCTTCTTGCGCCCGCACCGCGAGTTGATCGTCGAAGACGGCGTGCGCGCGGGGCTCGATTGGGAAGAGGTCGTGCGCATCGACGGTATGGTCAAACTACTGCTCGAAATGTTCCGCGTGCCGTACATCCCGGTCGAATCGCTGTCGATGCAGGAGCGCGTGCGATTGTTCGAACGCGTGCTCGATCTGGCGGGCTTGCAGAAGAAGAGCGAGCAGGTCGCCAGTCACGTGTCGAACGGCGAGATGCGTCCGATGCCGAGATTCCGCACGCCGAACGGGTCGGGCGCGGCGCACAACTGATTCGATGGAAAGAAGAGATCCGCTATGAACCGAAACGATTCAGCAGACGCACTGTCCCGTCGTCACTTCCTCGTCGCAGGATCCGTCGTGATCGCCGCGAGCGCAGTCACCGCTTCGAGCTCGGCCGAGAAGTCGCGAACCGCTGCCGGCGCACCTTTCGCATTGGAACCGCTCCCGTGGAAGGAAGACGCGCTCGCTCCGGTCATCAGCGCCGACACGATTTCGATCCACTACGGCAAGCATCACAAGGCGTACTACGACAACTTGAACAAGCTGGTTGAAGGCAAGCCGTATGCGACGATGGCGTTGGAGCAAGTCGTCGTGGCCAGTGCCAAGACGGAAGCGGACGTCGGAGTCTTCAACAACGCTGCGCAGGCTTGGAATCACCGCTTTTATTGGCAGAGCCTCGCTCCGAACCCGACCGCTCCCACGGGGAAGCTCGCGGACAAGATCAAGAGCGACTTCGGTGGGCTCGACGAGTGCAAGAAGCTCTTCGCTGACGCCGCGAAGAGCCAGTTCGGTAGCGGGTGGGCTTGGCTCGTGCTCGACCTGGACAAGTTGAAGATCGTGAAGACGTCGAATGCCGACAATCCGCTCGTGCGCGGACAAAAGCCGTTGCTCACGATCGACGTCTGGGAACATGCCTACTACCTCGACTACCAGAATCGGCGTCCCGATCACGTGCAGGCCGTGATCGACAAGCTGTTGAACTGGGAGATGGCTCTGAGACTCTTGGGCTGAGAGAGCAAGATCGGCGGAGAGAGCCCGAAGTCCAGTCGAGTTCCGTGTGGAGGCTCCACTCAGCCCAACTTGATTCGGCGGACCTTGGGCACTTTGAGTCCTCAGCTAGCACCCTGCTCCAATCGCCGATTACGAACCGCTCAATTCCAAGTCACGTCCGGCGGCAGATCCTTCAAGTCCGCCGCATGCGGACCGAGCGCCAACAACACTTTGCGCCACACCGATTCGGGCGCACTGTCGAATACCCAATCCGGATCCATGCGCGCCGGCAGCCACGAACCGCTCGCGAGTTCGAGTTCCAACTGGCCTTCGCCCCAACCCGCGTAACCGAGGATCATGCGCACGTCGGAGAGCGCATCGTCCTCGTCACGCTCGACGAGATACCGCGCCAGAGCTTCGAACTCGCCGCCCAAGTACACGCCGTCGCCCAGTTCGTATCCGCCCGGAATTTCGCCCGGCACACGATGCACGATCTGCAGCGTGTCGAGCCCGACCGGTCCGCCCGCGTGCACCGGAAACTTCGAAGTGCCCAGTAATTCGTGCTCCGGCAGCAACTTTTGGATCGTGAGCGGGGCCGGTCGATTGATCACGAGACCGTGAGCGCCCTGCTCGTTGTGAGCGCACATCAATACGACTGTGTGCGTGAAGTTCCCATCCACCATGTCCGGCGCCGCTGCGAGCAACGTGCCGGGTTCCGTACGCATTTCCATCGCGCGCTAGCGTTCAACTTTTTCGAACGCCGTGCAAGAACGCACCGGCTGCGGCGGATACTTCGAGAAGCGTTCGTCGGTCGCGGAGTGCTTGCACATCAGGAAGGTCGAGCCTTTGCCGCTCGTGATCACGCGTACTTTCGTGCAACTGGGACACAATCCTCCCCACCCCGGATCCGTCGGTCGCGAACCGTCGCGATTCGTAGTGCGATCGGTGCTCATGACCCCGGCGGCAACAACGTGAGCACGCACTCGACGTGCGGCGTGTGCGGGAACATGTCGATCGGTCGCACGCGCGCGACACGCCAACCGAGCGATTCGAGAACGAGAGCATCCGCGGCGGCCGCCGGATGATGGCACGACACGTACACGATGCGCTTCGCTCCGAGTGCAGCGAGTTTCGGCAGCACCTTCTTGTGCAGGCCGGCGCGCGGCGGATCGACGACGATCACGTCGGGCGGCGGAAGGTCGCGCGTCGCCAACCCATCGAGCGCGTCGCCCTCGACGAAACGCACGTTTTCGACGCCGTTTTTGCGGGCATTTTCGCGCGCGTCGGCGACTGCGCTCGCCACGAGTTCGAAGCCGATGACCTCGCGCGCCGAGCTGGCGAGCACGAGCGCGATCACGCCTGTTCCGCAGTACAAGTCGTACACGATTTCGCTGCCGGTGAGCGCGCATTCCTCGCGCACGATCTCGAACAAGCGCTCGGCCTGAGCGCTGTTCGTCTGGAAGAACGAGCCTGCGCTCAACTCGAACTCCAGGCCGAGCACGCGCTCGGCGATGACGCCTTTGCCGTGGAGAACGCGCTCGCGTCCTGGATCTCCGATCGCCGTGTCCGCCGCGCGCGAGTTCACGTTCTGGACGAACGTCGTGATCGCGGGATGGCGCGCCACGAGTTCGCGCGCAAACGGTTCGATGAGCTCCGGCGCTTCCGTCGAAGTCACCAGATTCACCAGGATTTCGCCCGTCGAACCCGCGCGACGGATCACGAAGTGACGCATCAAACCGGTGTGCGATTTGCCGTCCCACGGCGGCAGCGCGCGCTCGATCGACAGCGCGCGCACGCTCGCCAAGATCTCGTTTGCGACGTCGGCCTGAATCGAACATGCGTGCACGTCGACGACCTTGCCGTGCACGCCGACCGCGTGTTGACCGAGCGCGAAACCGTTCGGAGCATCCAGCGGTTCGTCCGGCGCGATCCAGCGACGCGATGAGAACGTGAACTCCATCTTGTTGCGATAGCGCACGGTCGAGGGCGCCGGAACGACGGAATCCAGCGTGAATGGCGAGCTCAAACCGCTCATCGAGCGCGCGACGAGTCGGTGGAGTCCGCTCAACTGCGCGTCGTACGTGATGTCTTGCAGCGAACAGCCGCCGCACGATCCGAAGTGCGCGCAGGGTGGCGTCGCCGCGAACGCACTGACGCGCAGTGTCTCGAGCGCGACGGCCTCGATGCTCGCACCGCGACGCTTCAAGATGAGCGCACGTACGCGCGCTCCCGCCGTTCCACGCTTCACCGCGTAGTGAAACCCGTCCTTGTTCGCGACGCCTCGACCGCGGCCGTCGAAAGCCTCGATCTCGAGATCGACATGGTCGCCCGGTCGCGGCTTGCGCGTGATCGGAACTGCGATCGGAATTTCGCTCGTCACGCGTCGACTCGCTTCACGCGCGAAGCCGGTCGCACGTCGACGCTCGCATCCGGATGCGCCACGTAACTGCCGTCGTTCGCGGGCAACGGCACGCGCGCGCTGACCATCGCCGTGTAGACGCCCAGGCACACCGTGTTCGCGAGATTGAGCGAACGGACACCGTTTCGAATCGGGACGTACACGCGCCGCGACGCGTGCTCGGCCAGCAATTCCTTGGGCAAACCACGCGTTTCTGAGCCGAAAACGAGCACATCGTCGGCCTCGAACTGCGTCTCGAAGAGCGACCTGCCGCCACGTGCGCTGAAGAGTCGGATGCGCTCGCCGATCTTGCGCGCCCCGTCGGATTCCATGTGGCGCACCAATGCTTCCCACGAGCGGTGCACGACGAGATCGACCATGGGCCAGTAGTCGAGACCCGCGCGCTTCAAGTACTTGTCCTCCAGCGAGAATCCGAGCGGCTCGACCAAGTGCAAGCGGACGCCGAGCGCCGCCGACAGCCGCGCTGCGCAGCCCGAGTTGTGCGGGATTTCCGGGGCTACGAGCACCATCTCCATTCGCGTGAGTGTACGGTGCCAGGCGAAACCACGACACCGGCCATACCGCTGTTCTGTGCCGAGCACCGAACAGCGGTATGGCCGGTGTCGTGGTTTCGCCTGGCACCGTACACTCACGCGAATGCCGACCCGCGAAATCCGCCTCGAAACTGCTGCTTTCCTCGACTCGACGCAATTCAAAGCTCTGTCAGCGCCGTCACGCGAGGAAGTACGCAAGATCGTCGACGCGTTCCTATCGTGTGCGTACGACGAAGTCGGCATCGCGCCGCGCCTGCTCGACGGCGAGCACATGCACGGCATCGTGGGACACTTGCTGCCCGGCCACTTCGGCCGCAAGGACCCGCTCGCCGCCCACGCCTTGCCGGTGCTGCGCGCGTACGTCGATTTCTTGTCCGAGAACGCGGTCGTCACGCAGCTCTTCGAAATGCGTCGCGCGCTCGAAAGCACGGCCGACGAGTTCGAAGAAGTCGTCCGCACGGGCGAACACGCGCATCACGCGCCGCGCAAACCCGAGAAACCGTTCGTGCATCGAGCGAGCAAAGTCGGGCGCAATGATCCGTGTCCGTGCGGCAGCGGACGCAAGCTCAAGGCCTGCTGCGCCAAACTGGGCACTTGATTCGGCAGAAAAGCGCCCCCGAAGGTGGAGGGATAGCGGAACCTGGGGCATCCTTGATCGCGTCTCTCGACGATCGGTTCCCCGCATGAAACGTACTCTCTCCATCGCAGTCGCGACGCTTTTCGCGCTCACCTTTTCGCCCGAAGCGCGTGCCCACGACGGCGACCCGAAGGTCTTCGATCGGCAGCCGGCCTACGCGAAGAAAGGCTGGCGCAATGTTCAGCGCCTGGCCGGACCGCAAGCGGCGTCGTCCGCGCTCGGAAGTTCCCCGACGCAATTCGCGCGGTCGAACGTGACGCTGTTCTCGTGGATTTCGCTGCCTGAATTCGGCCTCCCGGTGAATGCGACCGGCAGCTCGTGCTTCGGCTACACATCGCCATCCGGACGCGAGTACGCGCTGATGGGACATTCGGGCGGCATGTCGATCGTCGAGATCACTCAGCCCGGCAATCCGGTCATCGTCACGACGATCGCAGGCAACAACAGTTTGTGGCGCGACGTGCGCACGTTCGGTCACTACGCCTACGTCGTGACGGAGAACAACGGCGGCGTTCAGGTCGTCGACCTCGCCAATGTCGACAACGGGGTCGCTCCGCTCGTCAACACGTTCACCACCGGCGGCTCGGCCAACACGCACACGCTCGAAATCAATCGCACGTCGGGCTTCCTCTATCGCGCCGGCGGTTCGGGCAACGGCCTGCGCATCTACGATTTGAATCAGAGCGCAGTCAATCCGCCGTTCGTCGGTCAGTGGGCTGACAAGTACGTGCACGAATGCCAGGTCGTTTCGTACCCAGGGCGCGAGATCGCGATCTGTTGCGGCGGTTTGAACGGCGGCTTCACGAATACCGGCATCGACATCGTCGACGTCACGAACAAGGCCAACCCCGTGTCCATTTGGAACGTCACGTACAGCTTGGCCGGGTACTCGCACCAGGCGTGGCTCACGCCCGACGGACAGTTCCTCTACCAGAACGACGAGACCGACGGGCGTCCGTTCACGCGCGTCTTCGATGCGTCGCAACTGGGCTCGGCCACACCTTCGCTCGCGTACATCGGCGAATTCGCGAACGGGACGAGCGTCGATCACAACATCTACACCAAAGGTAATCTGATCTACGAGGCCAATTATCGCTCCGGCTTGCGCGTGTTCGATCGCAGCGCGAGTTCGTTGTCGCCGACGCTGACCGCGTTCTTCGACACCTATCCGGCAGACGATTCGAGCGGCTACAACGGCCTGTGGAACAACTATCCGTATTTCCCGAGCGGCGTCGTGATCGGAAGCGACTTGGAGCGCGGACTCTTCGTGTGGTGGGTCGGCGCACCGCAGTTGTCGATCTCGTACCCGGACGGCACCCCGACGGTGCTGGATCCAGCAGGTCAGACAGTGCGCGTGCGCATCCAAGGCAACGTCGTCGGACAACTGGCTCCCAGCACCGCGAAATTGTGGACGAGCACGGGCGGCGCGTGGACTGCGTCGAATTTGGTGCCGCTCGCGGGTGACGATTTCGCAGCCGTTTTCCCGGCTGTTTCGTGCGCGACCGAGGTCCGCTACTACATCGCCGCTCAGAGTCAGAACGGCATCGTGTGGACTGCGCCCGAGAGCGCGCCCGAGGAATTCGAGACGGTGGTGAGCGGCTATTCGACGCTCGCGTACGCCGATTACGACTTCGAGTCCACGGGCGGATTCCAGACTGCGATCGCGGGCGACAACGCGACCGCCGGAGTGTGGTCGCGCGTCGACCCGATCGCGACGACGGCGCAGAGCGAGGACGATCACACGCCGTCCGGCACGCAGTGTTGGGTGACGCAGAACGGATTCACCGGCGGAGCAGCGGACGCGTCGGACGTCGACGGCGGTCAAACGACACTGCGTTCGCCCAACTACGACATGAGCGGGCCCTACACCTGGGCGGTCAGCTATTGGCGTTGGTATTCCAATGACCAGGGCGCTGCGCCGAATGCAGATGTCTTCAAAGTCGACGTGTCGAACAACGGCGGATCGTCTTGGGTCAACGTCGAAACCGTCGGCCCGACGGGTCCCGATACGGTCGGCGGTTGGCGCCGGCATGAATTCATCGTCAATCCATTCGTCACACCGACGACGTTGACGCGCTTCCGCTTCGTCGCCGCGGACACGGGCGCCGATTCGACGATCGAAGCCGGGATCGACGACGTCCACATCGAGCGCGTTTCGTGCAGCGGCACGAGAATCTTCTGCGCTGGCGACGGAACGTCCGCACCGTGCCCGTGCGGCAACGTCGGTGCAAGTGCTGCGGGTTGCCAGAACGGTCAAGCGCTCTCGGCGCGCATGTCCACGGCGGGTAACGGCATCGTCGGCGCAGACACCTTGCAACTCTTGACGTCACAGACGGGAGTGAGTGTGCCGCTCGTGTTCTTCCAAGGCACGAGCGCTGCGAATGCCGGCGTGGGCATCAGCTTCGGCGACGGGATCTTGTGCGTTTCGGGTACGACGCTGCGGCTCGGCGTCAAGTTCTCGGATGGGCTCGGATTCGCACGCTATCCGGATTCAGGCGATCCCGCGCTATCGGTGCAAGGTTCCATCTCGTCCGGAGCAACGCGCTACTACCAAGCGTGGTACCGCGACAGCTTGCCGTTCTGCACGGGCGCGACGAACAACATGTCGAACGGCATCGCGGTCGCGTGGCGCTGAGAGCGGCGGTGGACCTGGAGCGCGTCAGCGCCGCCCCGTAGACTGCGCCCGGACAACCCCGCCGTGACGCAGTCGATCGATTTCACCGCTCATATGAAGAGCTCCCGTCTGATCGCGCGCGTATCACTCGTGCTCGTCGGGACCATCACTTTCGTCCTCGCGAGCGCGATCGTGCGAGGCTTCGTGCCGTGGCCCGAGGAATACGGCCTGCGCGCCAAATTCGATTACTTCGCCTCGCACAAGGACGAATTCGACATCGCCTATGTGGGCTCGAGTCGCGTGTTTCGCTCGATCGATCCGCTCATCGTCGATGCGGGATTGCGCGAACGCGGGATCACAGCGCGCTCGTTCAATCTCGCTGTCGGCGGGATGACGGGCTTCGAGAGCGATCACTTGCTGAAGGCGGCACTGTCGCTCCAACCGAAACGTCTGAAAGTCATCGTGCTCGAAGATCAGCCGTGGGATGCGTCGAGCTACTTCCTCGGCAACACGTTTTCGAGTCGTAGCATCTTTTGGCACTCGCCCGCCGAAACTTGGCTGGCGTTGAAATCGGTTTTCGCATCCGAGACGACGGCGGCGAAGAAGATGGCGCTCTCCTGGACGCATCTGCGTTTGTGCGCCATGAAGAGTTTTGCGATCGGCGAGGGCCCGCGCATCGTGCTCGATCGATTGGGAATGAGTCGCGACCCGCTGAGGCGCGCGTTGAGCGAAGACCAATTGTCGTCGGGAGCGGGCTTTCAGGCGCTGGATGAATTGATCGCCGGCGAATTCGCAGACTGGCGCAAGAATCTGTTAGCGCGCACGGATGAATTCACTGCGATCGTCGCCGCCATTCCGGCGCAGAATGCGGCGCCCGTGGATCTGGCCAACTACAATTTCGCAGCGCTGGAATCCCAGAACGACGCGGTGGTCGACGTCGGGGCAAGGCTCGTCCGCATATTGCCGCCGGGTAGCGAAGGGCAACCGGAGGCCTTGGAACTGGGCCGACGCGGTTCCTTTCCGAAACTGCTCGACTACAACGATCCAGCGCGTTTCCCGGCCTATTTCCAGCTCGATTGGCGGTTCGATCTCCACCATTTGAATCGTGCCGGGGCCGAAGACTTGTCGCGGCGCATCGCCGCCGATCTTGCACCCCTCATGCGCGGTGCGAACTGAACGATGCTCTTCAACGAAGCACGTTTCTTCGTCTTGTTCGCGATCGCGTTCCTCGTCTACTGGACGTTGAGGACGAATGGGCCGCGCAAATTGTGGTTGCTCCTGTGCTCCTGCGTCTTTTATGGAGCTTGGGACTGGCGTTTCTTGGGCCTGATGGGTTTGTCGATCACGCTCGATTACGGCATCGGGCGTGCGCTGGCAGCGACCCCGACCGAACGATCGCGCCGCGGTTGGTTGGTCGTTTCGATATGCGCCAACCTCGGCATCTTGGCGTTCTTCAAGTACTACGGGTTCTTCGTCGATTCGGCGATCGAGTTCCTTCAGGCGCTCGGGTTTGCGCCGAATCCGCGCACCTTGCAGATCGTGCTTCCGGTCGGGATCAGCTTCTACACGTTCCAGTCGATGAGCTACACGATCGACGTCTATCGTCGTGGGCTCGCAGCGGTGAAGAGCTTCACGGACTTCGCACTGTTCGTGGCGTTCTTCCCGCAGCTCGTCGCCGGCCCGATCGTGCGCGCCGTCGATTTCATTCCGCAGCTGCATGAAAAGCGTTGGTGGAAGGACGTCCGAGTGCGCGCGTGCTTGGTGTTGTTCCTTGTCGGCTTCATCAAGAAAGCCTGTCTCGCCGACAATATCGCGCCGACGGTCGACACGGTGTTCAAGGATCCGGCGGCATTCGATGCGGCCGCGAATTGGATCGCGCTGGTCCTCTACCACGTCCAGATCTACTGCGATTTCTCGGGCTATTCCGACATGGCGATCGCGACGGCGGGGTTGCTCGGATACCGGCTGACGCTGAATTTCGATTTCCCCTATCTCGCTTCGAACATCGCCGAGTGGTGGCGGCGCTGGCATATTTCGCTGTCGAGTTGGTTTCGCGACTATCTCTACATTCCGCTCGGCGGCAATCGTCGCGGCCGTTGGCGCACGTACCTGAATCTCTACATCGTTTTCATCCTGTGTGGCCTGTGGCACGGTGCGAGTTGGAATTTCATCGCGTGGGGAGCGTTTCACGGAACGCTCTTGACGTTGCATCGCGCGTGGAGCGATCGCGACCGTGCCGACACAAGGTCCTCCCCCCTCGCGAACGTCTCGAAGTGGACGCTGACGACACTCTTCGTCCTGTGGGGCTGGCTGATCTTCCGCGGCGAGGGTGCGACGAAGACGCTGACGATGTTCCACATTCAAACCGGCCTCGATTCCGGTGGTGCGACGAGCTTGAGCGCGTGGTGGCTCGCGCTGATCGCTGGCGGCCTCGCGCTGCACATGCTGGCCCGACGCGGCGTGATGCGTCGACCGATCGAATCACTGCCCGATTGGGGTTTTGCGCTCGCCTACGGAAGCGCGTGGGCCTTGACGCTGCCGTGGATGGCGAGTGGCTACACGCCGTTCATCTACTTCCAATTTTGAGCTGGCGCGCCCGTACACTTCGCAGAGATGAAACCGTCCACGCACGCTAGCGAACGAAAGTCATCACGCTGGTTCGCGCTCGCGGTCGCGCTCGTGACGTTCGCGGTGTTCATTCCCTCGATCGCTCACCCGTTCGTGGTGTGGGACGACGGTGCGAACTTCGTCGACAACCCACATTATCGCGGGCTCGGGCTCGAGCAGTTGAAGTGGATGTTCACGACGTTCCACTTGGGGCCCTATCAACCGCTGAGTTGGATGACGCTCGGTCTCGATTGGCTCGTGTGGGGCATGGACGCGACGGGTTATCACCTCACGAACGTCGTGATTCACTCCGTCGCGGCGGCTCTGGTGACGCTGCTGGCGATGCGCCTGTTCGAATCGCGAACCGTACCGACGAGCGCGAACAAGGCCCACTACTTCGGAGTCGCAGTCGGTCTCGTCTGGGCACTGCATCCGCTGCGTGTCGAAGCCGTTTCGTGGGTGACCGAACGACGCGAAGTCCTGTCCGGCGCATTCTTGTTCGCGACTCTGCTCGTCAGCTTGCGCGGCGGACGTTGGTGGTCGTTCGGGTTGCTCGCGTTGTGCGCGATGCTCGCCAAAGGCACGACGGTCGTGTTGGCGCCGCTCCTGATCCTCATGGACGTGTTCGTGTCGCGCGAATTGAAACCACGAGCGTTGTTCCAAGTAGCGCTACGAAGCGTGCGGCGTCATGCCTTGGTGATCGCATTTGCAGCCGTTTTCTCGGTGCTCGCCATCGTCGGACAACGCTCGGCTGAAGCGATCGTCTCGTCCGAAGCACACGGAGCCTTCGAGCGCGTGCGCATCTTCGCCAACTCGATTCGGTTCTACGTGACGAAGACCGTGTGGCCGTCTGGATTGGCGCCGATGTACGACCCGCCTGCCGATCGCTCGACTTTGAACGTGCCGGCGTTGCTCGGAGTCATCGGGCTCGTCGCGTTCTTCGTCTTCACGTGGAGATCGCGATCGAGAATCGGTCACGTGTGGACGCTCGCAGTCGCGTACGTCGCCGTCCTGCTGCCCGTCGGTGGCTTGGTCCAAGTCGGCAGCCAGCTGGTCGCCGATCGCTATTCGTATCAGCCCGGAGCCGTCGTCACTCTCGCGCTGGTCGCCGTCACAGGAATCGTCTTGGCATCCCGCCTGTCGAATGTGCTGCGCTGGAGCGTGCTTACTCTCGTGTGCGCCGCATGCACTTGGAGAACGGTCGAGCTTCAAACGATTTGGAGCGGCAGCAAGGCGCTCTGGGTGCACCAGCTCAGTGAGTATCCCGATTCGCCGATAGCGCATCTGCACTTAGGTCTGTTGCAGGTCGAGGGCAAAGATCCAACCGCCACACCTGGCGATGCCGAGCGCCATTTCCGAGCCGCCGTCGCACGCTCCCCGGGCTTCGCCGACGCGTGGGTCGCGCTGGGTGACGTGATGAAGCGCACGGGTCGGATCGAAGACGCGCTGGTCGCCTACGACACAGCCGCGCGTGCCGAGACGAAACACCGTGCAGCCCATCAAGCACGAGCGAGTGCTCTATGGATCGTCGGTCGCCGCGATGAAGCACTGACCGATCTGCGCCGTTTGTGCGATTTGGCTCCTAACGACTTCCAATCACATCTACTCCTCGCGCGCGCGCTCGCGGCTACGGGCGACATGTCTAAGTCGAAACCTGAGTACGAGAAAGCGCTGGCCCTCGGCCCGACGAACCTGCGTCCCGTAACCGAGTTCGCCTGGCTCCTGGCGACGCACCCAGACAGCGCCGCTCGCGATGGCGAGCGCGCGCTCGATCTCGCCGCTTTCGCTGCCGAGACTTTCGGTGCAAACGAACAGTTCGTCATCCAAGCCCAAGTCGCCGCGCTGGCCGAGCTCAGTCGTTTCGATGAAGCGGTGGCGATTCTGAGTGAGGTTCGTCGCTCACTCCCTGCTGCCGAAACGGGTGAGCTCGATCGCCTGATCGCGCAGTTCCAAGCGCACGAACCCCTGCGAATTCCACCGAGCTATCCCTGACGGATTCGCTGCGTTCGATTTGCCCGGAGGTGACCTTCGTGGTCAGTGAGGAGCCAATCCAACGCAAACGACGCAGCAGGGCGAAGCGGTCCGATTTCTCCGTTCAGCGCTTGACACAGCGGTTCGGTATCCGTTAGGGTGCGTTCCAGCGGAGGAGCTCGATGCCGACTCCCGCCGAGAACGCACTCCCCACCTCGGACCGGCGCCACACCCACACCCGGGGCGGATCGACGGGGGGCGGCTCGGGCGACCTCTGCTGTCCTGATCCTCGCGGCGACTGCGCCGGCAGTATCGCTGGCTGCGGCGACTGCGCCGGCAGTATCGCTGGCTGCGGCGACTGCGCCGCAAGCATCTCTGGCTGCGGCGACTGCGCCGCAAGCATCTCTGGCTGCGGCGACTGCGCCGCAAGCATGGCTGGCCGCG
>JAWXBU010000027.1:0-7600 GCA_034440255.1 Planctomycetota bacterium
TCGACGCGCGGTATCGAACCGCTGTGCGGCGTGTGGCGCGTTTCGATGGCGCATGCGATCGAGTCCGCTCTCGCACGCGGCGAGCGCCGTGTCGTCGCCGCATTCGACGCTCCACTCAGCCACGGTTCGCGTCCGCGAGTCGGGTTCGTCGACGTCGCCGAGCCTGAGTGCGTCTTCAACGTGAACACACCTGCGGACTTCCAGCGGGAGCGCTCGCGATGAGCTCGACCGACCGCCGACTCGAGCGCATGCTCGAGCCCGTGCAAGACGGACTCGTGCGTATGCGCGAAATCCTGCTGGCGCAGATCGTCGAGAGTTCGAGCGCCGTTTCGGACATGACCGGACACGCGCAACGCTTCCGCGGCAAGCAATTGCGCGGCGCGCTCGTGTTGCTCTCGGGCGACGCGACCGGGAATTCGACCGACGAACATCCGTCGGTCGCGGCGATCGTGGAGATGATTCACTTGGCGACGCTCGTGCACGACGACGTGCTCGACGGTGCGCGCACGCGGCGTCGCGTCGCGAGCGTCAACGTGCGCTGGGACAACCAAATCGCGGTGCTGCTCGGCGATTTTCTGTACTCGCGCGCCTTTTCGCTCTCGACCGATCTGAGCTCGCGCCTCGCTTCGCGAGTGCTCTCGGAGACGACGCGGCGCTTGTGTGTCGGCGAAATCGAACAGAGCACGAAGCGCTTCGACTTCGAGCTGAAAGAAGCGACGTACGAAGCGATCGCGAGCGCCAAGACCGCGACTCTGTATTCGGCTGCGTGCGAGCTGGGTGCCCGCTATCCCGGTGGACGCGAGGACGTCGGCCGCGAGATGGCGCAATTCGGCGCCGAGATCGGGCTCGCGTTCCAGATCGTGGACGATTGCCTGGACGTGGTCGGCGACGCCGAAGTCGTGGGCAAACCCGTCGGCAACGACGTCGAAGACGGCAAGATCACGCTCCCGGTTCTGTGGACGTACGCTCGCGCTACCGAAGCAACGCGCGCCGCCATGCGCGACATCTACACGACTCCCGGACTCGAAGGTCGGAGACTCGCCGGCTTGAAAGCCGCGTGTGATCTGTCGGCCGGCGTGGAATACTCGATGGCGCGCGCGACGCGCCTCGTCGACTCAGCGCGAGCGCGACTCGCGATATTGGGGGAGAGCGGCGCGCGATCGTCGCTCGAAGAACTCGGCTCCTTCGTGTTGGAGCGACGCTGGTGAGCGGCTTTTCGAAGCAATTTTTGGACCACGGTGCCCATGCAATCTGAACCCGACCAGCAACCAAAACGTGCTTTCCAATGGGGGTTCGCGTCCGCGATGGGCGTCGTCCTCCTCGCGATGATCGTCGGCCAGTTCGTCGGTACCATCGTCGACGGACTCACGACCTACCACGGCACGTGGACCGGCCGCGAGTGGGTGCTCGCCGTCGTGCTCGCCGGATTCGTGCTGTCGAGCGGCGCCTTCGTCGTGTCGCAGTGGGACGGCGTCAGACGTTTCTTCCGCACGATGCACGTCGGAGTGACGCTCGTCTCGCTGTCCTTGTTCGCCGTGTTCGCGGGCGTGCTCGTGCCGCAGATCGAGAATTTCGAGGACTCGACCGAGCGCATTCCGTCGATCAGCGACGTGTCGGACGAAGTGTTCTACGCCTACGCGTTGCTGCCGAACGAGCGCGATCGGACATTGCCCGACGAACAGCGCTCACAAGCCGCGGCGCGGGCCGCCGACATCACGCGCGGATTGACCGACGACCAGAAAGAGCGTCTGCACGGCTACCGCGAGGCTTATCGCGCGTTCCGGTGGGCCGAGGGTTACTTCGTCTATCACCTCATCCATCCGTACGGCATCGGCATGCCGAAGTTCGCCGGTCTGCCGCAACAGGTGACCGACGGACTCGATCGCTTCGAGAAGAAGTACGGCCGCGAAGAGCGCGACAACCGCGAGAAGCAGATGAAGGCGGCGTTCAACGGCCGCGAAATCTCGACTGCGATCGGGACGATGATCCGCAATCACGAGTCGAAGTTTCGCGCGGCCTTCGACGTAGCGACGACTCTGCACTTGAATCGGGCGTACAAATCGCACTGGTTCGCGGCGTTGCTCGGAATGCTCTTCGTCGGCATCGCGTTCAACACGTTCAAGAGCACGGCCGCAGCGTGGCTCTCGATGCGCAAAGTCGGCTACGTCACGGTGCACTTGGGCGTGATGACGTTGCTCATCGGCGGCGCTATCAGCAAGGCCCGGACGGTTCGCGGCATCCTGCACATGGACTTGCGCGAGGGGCCGAAAGACGAGTTCTGGGCCTACATGGACCCGACGAAACTGCGCGGGATGCCGTTCTCGCTCAAGCTCGAACGCTTCGGGCGACGCGATTGGAAAACGCTCGAAGTCGGATTCCCGGGCGAGCAGTTCAAATCGCAATTGCCGCAGTACACGCTGTGGCCGGGGCGCAAAGTCGACCTCGATTTCGCGCCCGATGCGCGCGGCGTCGATCGTCCGCGCATCCGTCTCGAAGTCGTCGCCGTGCACGAACGCGCGGCGGTCGCACCCGCCGAACTCATCGAGGGCGCGCAGGACGAGAAGAGCGCCATCGGACCGGTGGCGATCCTGACGAGCACCCCGTCGGCTGCCGATGGAACACCACGATCGCCGGCGGAGAGCCCCAAGTACCTCCTCGCTCCGGACCGTTCCGATCGGCGCTTGATGTACGACCCGGCCGGTCGCTTTCGCATCTCGTCGAACTTCGGCGAGGACACGGCCGCCGCGAAGAAGATCCTGGCTGACGTCGTCGACGGTCGCGTCGGTTGGCTCTCGATGCGCGTCGCCGCTGCCGGCGGCGTCGAACCGCAGAACACGCCGGTGAAGATCGGCGACACGGTGCAGGGTCCGGGTGGCTACACGATCAAAGTCCTGCGGGCGACGCCGAGCTTCCGCTTCGACGCCAAGACCGAGCGTGAAGTCGTCGACCCGCGTCCGATCACCGAGATCTATCCGAACAACCCGGCGGTGATCCTCTCGATTCAACCGTCCGACGGCGGACCGGCTGAGGAGCGACCGATCCTCGAGCGTCTCGACTACGAGAATCCCGAGCTGCAGAAGGGGCTGCGCTTGAGCGAGCTCGTCGTGAACTTCACTTGGGATCCGTGGAACGCGCCCGGTCCCGAGCGCTCGGTCCTGCAGTGGAATTCGAGCGGAAAAGCGACGCTCGTCTCGGCCGACGGCAATGAAACGCCGGTTGCGCTCGGAGCTTTGCTGCCCTTGCCGGGTGAAAGCAAGGTCGTCCTCTCGCAGTTGTTCACGAGCGCGAAGATCGATCGGCGCATCACGCTCGATCCGACGGCGCCGATCATCGCCGGGCCGCACTTCGATTCCGCGTTTTACTCGACCGATCCTACCGGTGTCGAAGTGCGCGTCACGACCGATCCCGACACGGATCGCGCGCATAGCGAGATGGTCACGCTCGCTTCGACGGATACGTCGTTCGCGAACTTCTGGACCGCGCCGGACAAGCGCTTCTACCTGCACTATTTCCTGAACGACAAAGCGCAGCCGTTCGAGTGGCGCAGCGTGCTGTCGGTGTGGAAGCCGGGTGCAGATGGCAAACCGGTTATGCAGGACGCTGGCCTCGAAGAAGACCGCGAGATCCGCGTGAACGACTACTTCCACTACGCGGGCTACCGCTTCTTCCAAACGAACGCCATCCCCGAGCTGCCGACGTACTCGGGCATCGGCGTCGTCTACGACCCGGGCATTCCGATCGTCTTGTTCGGCATGTACCTGACGATCCTGGGTACGGTATTGGCGTTCATCGTGCGCCCGATCGTCGAGGGTTACGGCAAACGAGCGCGAACGGCAGCTCCGGGGACAATTTGACACCATGAATCCGATCCAAAGTCTCTTCGATGGCGACGTCGCCTTGTCGACTCGCCTCACGTCGATCGCGGACGTCTTGTGCATCGTAGGCGTGCTCGTGTGCGCCGTCAGTGCGTTCATGCGCAAAGCGGACGGGCAAAAGGCCGCCCTCGTTTCGCGACTGCCGATCCTCGTGCTCGTGGGGACCTTCGCGACGATGGTCACCGTCGTCGCGGCGCGTTGGAAGGAAGTCAATCACTTCCCGTCCCAGACGATGTCCGAAGTGTTGACGATGTTCTCGTTCGCGCTAGTCGCAGCGATGGTCGTTTTGCATGTCGCGCTCGATTTGAAGAAGCGTGGCGGCGGATGGGCCGTGCTCGACGACGTGCTCGTTCTCTTGGTTTTTGCCGGTGTTTTCGCCACGCACGCCTGGATTCGCGGCCTCTCGACGGCGCAGCGCGATCTGCCGCCGGCTTTGCAGAGCTACTGGTTCCCGTTCCACTTGACGGCGTTGATCTTCAGCTACGCGACGATGGCGATCGCGGCCTTTGTGTGCTTGCTGTACTTCGTCACGCGTTTTTGGAGCGGGGTGTTTCTCGGCGGACAATCGAAGAAGACGCAGTGGATCACGCTCGCCGCACTCACGCTCGTACCCTTCGTGCACATCGTGACGTTGCCGATCTTGGCGATCTCTGGACTCGTGTTCTGGCTCGTCGTCAAGACCGGCAAGATGCCGCGCGGTGAGCAATTGGTCGCGCTCGAGAAGAGCTTCGACGACGTGTCGTTCAAGACGTTCGCCGTCGGCTTCCCGTTCCTGACAGCGGGTCTGTGGATGGGAGCTTTCTGGGCGCAGGAAGCCTGGGCCAACTATTGGGGTTGGGACAGCAAAGAGAATTCGGCGCTGATCACGTGGCTCGTGTACGTGCTCTACATCCACTTGCGGATGCTCGGCGGCTACCGCGGGTCGAAAGCGATGTCCGTTCTCGTCGCCGGAGCGGCATCCGTGTTCCTCACCTTCCAACTGTTCGGCTACATGCCCGACAGTCAGAAGAGTCTGCACCGTTACACCGACGACGGCGTGCAACCGCAAGAGGGCCAAATGGGTCCCGCGCCGACGAAGAGCGACGATCAAGCGCGCGTCGAACCGGCTGCCAAATGAGCTTGGGCGGGCTGATCGACGGCAAGCAGATCGCCGCCGACGTGCGCGCCGCAGTCAAAATCGGCGCTCAAGAATCGATCGCGCGTGGGGTGCGTCCGTCGCTCGTCGTCGTGTTGGTCGGCGACGATCCGGCGAGTCACGTGTACGTCAAGAACAAGGACAAGGCCGCGAGCGAAGCCTCGTTCGCTGTCCGCACCGTGAAGCTCGCCACGACGACGACGCAGTCGGAGCTCGAGCGCGTCGTGCGCGAAATTTCCGACGATCGCTCTGTACACGGAATCTTGGTGCAGATGCCGCTGCCGCAGGGCCTCGACGCTGCGCGCGTCATCGACTGCATCGATCCTTTGAAAGACGTGGACGGTTTGACGCCCACCAACGTCGCGGCACTGGTGCTCGGTCGCCCCGCGCACCGGCCGTGCACGCCAGCTGGATGCTTGGTGTTGCTCGATCGCCACGACGTCGCTTTGAGCGGTCGCAACGTGCTCATGATCGGTCGCTCACAGCTCGTCGGAAAGCCTTTCCTACTGCTCGCGCTGGAGCGCGACGCCACGGTCACCATCGCGCACAGCAAGACGCGCGATCTCGCAGACCAAGTGTCTCGAGCTGACGTCGTCGTGGCCGCGGTGGGGCGCCCGGGCCTCGTGCGCGGGGAGTGGATTCGTGAAGGTGCCGCAGTGCTCGACGTGGGCATCCATCGCTCTCCCGACGGAAAACTCGTCGGTGACGTCGATTTCGAATCAGCACGCAGGCGCGCTGCCTGGATCACTCCGGTTCCAGGCGGTGTCGGGCCGATGACGATTGCGATGTTGCTCTCGAATACCCTGGACGCAGCGCGTCGCGCGGCTTACGCGGACCCGCGTTAGAGCCGAGCGCTCGCGCACCGCAGCCATGGCCCGACCCTACGACGACGAGCCGGCAGGCCCACGCGGCATGCCGCAGATGTCTCTGCCGCGACTTACCAAAGTCGTGCGGCGATTGATATTCGCGAACGTCGCGGTGTTCGTGCCGTTTTTCCTGTGGTGGTACACCGACGCCAACATTCTGGGTCTGCGTTATTCGGATCTCGTCCACCACCTCGGCCTCGACGCCACGCGCTGGACGACGCAGTTCCCGCTGGCCCCGATCTGGCAGCTCTTCACGTACGGGTTCCTGCACGCGCCGAACAGCATCGGCCACATCCTCTCCAACTTGCTGATGCTGTACTTCTTCGGCACGATGCTCGAAGAACGGCTGGGCAGTCGACGCTTCTTCCTGACCTATCTCGCTGCCCAAGTGTGCGGAGCGCTGTTCTTTCTGGTACCCGCGCTCTTCGGAGTGCTGGAGGCGCCTGCGATTGGAGCCTCGGGCGCCGTTTACGGCGTGATGATCGCGGTCGCGACGCTCTATCCGAACCAGATCGTGTTCCTGTTCTTCCTGCCGCTGAAGCTGAAGTGGCTCGCGATCGGTGTCGTCGGAATCGCGGCGTTCTCTGCACTCGTCGATCTGAAGCAGGGTTCCGACGGAACCGCACACCTGATCCACTTGGGCGGAGCCGCGTACGGCTACCTCGCAGTGCGCTTCGGACTGATCGAGAAGGACCCGATCCAGATCTTCGAGCGCAAACGCGCCGTGATGCAGGTCGCGCGCGAGGCCGACGACGAAGTGCGCATGGATCGCTTGCTCGAGAAGATCCATCAAGAGGGGATGGCCAGCCTCTCGCGCTCCGAGAAGGAATTCTTGAAGCGCATGTCGTCGCGTCGCTGACGATCGCCGTCCGCGGTAGAACGGGCCTCTCGAAACGGCTCGAAACACGTCCGATTGTGGCGCCTCGACGGTCGAGCTAGACTCCGCCGACCCCACTCGGAAGTTCCGCACGCACACTGCGCTCTAGAAACGACTCCGATGAGATGGGAACAGCGCGATCGAAGCGCGCACCTCACGATGAAACCGACCCGGCTGCTCGTCGTCTCCCTGCTCTCCATTCCGATTGTCCTTGCGACACTGCGTGTGACGCGCGCGAATGCGAGCCTGCTCCCAAGCTCTTCCAATACGACGACACTCGTCTTGGGCGGAGCGCCGGACCCGGCCTTCAAGGACAAGTTCAAGAAGCTGATGGAGAAGCAGCAGAAGGCCGACATGGAGAAGCTCGTGAAGAGCGAGACTTCCGCAGCCATCTTGTGGATCGTGAAGGCCAACGAGATCTTGGCCGAGCGTCCGGACGACCCCGAACTGGGGCCATTCCTCACCGACCTCAGCGCTGCTTGGAAGACGAGCGTCAAGACGACGTTTCCAAATAAGTTCGCCGAGTACCTGGCCAAGCTCGAGGGCAGCAACAAGAAAGAACGCCCCGACTTGCGCCGCCGCTTCGACAAGGCCGTCGCTGATTTCGAAGGCAACTTCGAGAAGAAAGACAACGAGGTCTACATCCAACTACTTCCCGAGCTCGACGTGCTCGGATCCGCTTTCGACGAGATCGGCGACAGCTACTTCGCGTCCGAGGCGTGGCTCGTGTACGCGGCGTGCCAGGACGAGGCGTTACGCGGGACGAATGCCAACTTCAAGCTCGCGCTGGCGGCGTACGAGCGTGCGATCGCCGACCGCACGAATGTCGACCTCGCGGATTCGAAGA
>JAWXBU010000028.1:0-6470 GCA_034440255.1 Planctomycetota bacterium
CGCAGCAACAACAAGCGCAGCAACAACAAGCGCAGCAACAACAAGCGCAGCAACAACAAGCGCAGCAACAACAAGCGCAGCAACAACAAGCGCAGCAACTGCACGCGCAGCAACTGCACGCGCAACAACTGCACGCGCAGCAACTGCACGCGCAGCAACTGCACGCGCAACAACTGCACGCGCAGCAACTGCACGCGCAACAACTGCACGCGCAACAACTGCACGCGCAGCAACTGCACGCGCAACAACTGCACGCGCAACAACAAGCAGAACAACAGCAGCAGCATGCACATCTGTACGCCCAACAGCAGGCACAGCTGTTCGAGCAACAACACGCGCAACAACAAGCGCAGCAGCAGTACGCACAGCAAGCGCACGCCCAGCAGCAGTTCCATCGAGCGCAGCAGCAGGCCGAGCGGCAACCGGCTCGGTCGCAAGGCCCACAGCGGAGCCACGCCGGTGAGCCGCGCGCTGAATACCCCGCAGTCTCGCCGCAGAATTCCAATGCGCCGCATCTCTACGCACCGCCCGAGCAGCCCGCGCACGCGACTGCGCCGCTCGTGAACCTGATGCAGCCGACGGCGAGCGAGCTCGCGCTGCCGCAGCGGCCGAACTCGAACTCGTGGTTGCTCGCACTCGACGATGCGCGCGCCGGACGCGCCGGCGTCGAACCCGTCGTGCACGATCCCTCACGCCGCGCGCTCGCCGTCGAAGCGCCCCTGCAGCTCGACACTTCGTTCGCAGAAACTCCGCCAGTCGCTTCACGAACGTTTCCGTGGCTCATGCGCGGTCTGATCGCGGTCGCAGCGGGCAGCTTCCTCTTCGTCGTCGGACACACCGTGTTTTCGCCGAAGCGTCCCGACTCGAAGATCGAAGTCGTCGCGCCGGTCGCGCCGCGTCGCACACCCGTCGAAACGCGCGCCGAGCTCGCTGATCCGGGTCCCGCGCGAGTCACGCCGGCGAATGAGACCAAGACGGCGAGTGCGCGCAATCCGCGCTTGAAGCAATCGCAGCCTGTGCCGCAATCACCAGCTCGACCGGCGATTCCCGAAGCGGTCGCGCCGCTTCCGACCGCGATCCCGCGGCCCGAAGATCCGCCGCCGACGTTCATCGAAATTCCACCGCCGGATTTCGCGCCCGTGATGAATCCGAACGGCGCGGCGCCGAATGGTGACGCGGCTCCGGCTGGTCCGGAGCAGGGCGGTCCGAAGCAAGCGTCTGCGGCCGACTATCAACTTCCGCCGTGGTATCCGGGTCTGGTCAGCTCGACGCCGCTCGCGCGTGGCGAACTCGCGCCGAGTGCGAGCGAACTCTCCGGATCGCGCGAGCGCAAAGAGCGCGTGCAGCGCTACCTCATGGAGCAAAGCCGCGCCGCCGCGCCGCTCGCGGACGCGAGTCCTGATTACGTGCCGCCCGTCCAAACAGCGAGCCTTCCCCGTGTGGGCGGCGTGACCCGCGCAGCCAAGCCGAACTCCAAGGCCGCCCCGAAATCCGCTCCGCCGGCCGTCGTTGCGGCGAGCGCTCCCCGCGCAAGCAGCGTGTGGGAAGGCGCCGTCGTGCCGGTCGATCAGATCGCTTCGAAAGAGCAGATCCTGACGCCGCGCGTCGGACTCGTGCGCGTGACGCTCGCTTCCGGCGACGTGAAGGAAGGTCGCTTGCACGCCGTCGGTCAGAGCCAGATCTGGATCGATCAACCGCGCGGTCACGAAGCGATCGCGCGCTCGCGCATCGAACGCCTCGAGCAGGTCGGCGAAGTGCGCGATCCGCTCGCGTACCCGGGTGAAAAGACGACGCCGAAAACGACTGCGGCCGGCACCGACAAGAACGCCGACAAACGCGTGCGCGTGCGCACCGCCAGCGGACTCTTCTACGGCAAGATCGTCGCGCGCGACGGCGATTCGCTCACGCTCCTGACCGACGAGGGTTCGAGCGTGACGATCGAGGGCGGCTCGATCGAGCTTGCTCCCGAGCGCAAGACGATCGTCAAGCGCGATCCGCCCGCCAAACCCATCACGCCGAAATTGCCGCCGCCGGTCCCGAGCGAGCCGGACGAAGACCCGAACTTCGATCCGAACGACCCGCACGGTGGACAATCGCATCAGCCGCCCGCTCCGAAGTCCTGACGGTGGTCCTCGCGAGTGAGCTCGCGCTCGTGCGCCGAGTTGGCATCGCCTGAAAATCGCAGCGTTTCGAAGCGATACTGCGCGCTCGGACTGCACTAGGATGGACCGCTCGACCGGTGGGACAGAAGCGCCCGGACGACACTCCATCCCCATGAAGCAGATCCTCGCGATCCTCGTCGCCCTCTTCACCACGGCGGTGCTCTTGCACGCGTCGTCCTTGGGCGACGAATCCGTCCTCACGACGTTCAAGAAGTACTTCAAGACGTACAAGGAAACGCCGCTGCGCGTCGAGGCCGTGCTGAGCCTCGAAGGCGTCGAAGATCCGGCCGTGGTCGCGACACTCGCGCCGCTGTTCAAGGACGCGGAGTCCGAAGTGCAGCGCGCCGTCGTGCGCATACTCGGAGGCTTCAAAGAACGTCCGCCCGTCGACGCGGTCCTCGCCACGCTGAAGGACGAGAAGAACGATCTCGTGCGCGCGGGCATGCTCGAGGCGATCACGTTCGGCAAGTACAAGGACTGCGCGCCCGCCGTCGTCGTGTGTCTGCCGGACAAGTCGTGGATCGTGCGCCGTCACGCGATCAAGGCCCTCGCAGCCGCGAACGATCCATCGGTGGCCGAAAAACTCTTGCCGTTGTGCGACGACGTCGAGATCGCGGTGCGCTGCGACGCGATCGAGACGCTGACCGCGTTCAACAGTCCGCTGGTCGTACCGAAGGCGATCGTCGCGATCTCCGATGGCGATCGGCGCGTGCGTCAGACGGCGATCAAAACGCTCACGAAAATTCGGCACAAGGACGCCGTCGAGCCGCTGATCGCGCGCATCAACGTCGAAGAAGGCGTGCTCGTGCCCGACATCGGCGAAGCGCTCGCCAACCTGACGGGCAAGGAATTCGGCGGCGACGTCGCCAAGTGGAATGCGTATTGGACCGAGGTCAAAGCGACGTTCGTGCTGCCCACTGCGGAAGCGATCGCTTACTTGCGCACCAAGCGCGAGGCCGCGACGGGGCCGGCCAAGGCGAAGTACGACAAGTCCGGTCCGGTCGTCTACCACGGTCTCGAGACGACGAGTCACTCGATCATGTTCGTGATCGACGTCTCGGGTTCGATGGAAGCGGAGATCACCGAGAAGGATCGCTTCTCGGACGGCAACTACCCGAGCTTCCAGCGCATCGACATCGTCAAGACCGAGCTCATGCGCGTGATCGAACGCCTCGAGCCGAACGTGAACTTCAACATCATCGCGTTCGCCACCAAAGTCGATCCGTGGAAGGACAAGCTCCTCCCTGCCACGGTGCTCAATCGCTCGGCCGCGAAGGACTGGGTCAAGGGCTTGTTCGCGATCGGCGGCGCTTCGAAGGAAGATCTAGCTGTCGCGGGCTTGACCGGATCGGCCAACCTCGAGATGGGTAAGACGAACACCTTCGGAGCTTTGATGGGGGCCCTCAACATCAAGGCCGGCAAGAACGGGCCGCGCACCGGCGCTGAAACGCGCGACTACAAAGTCGACGTCGACACCGTGTTCTTCCTGTCCGACGGACGACCGACGGTGGGGGATTTCATCGATCCCGACGACATCTTGCGCGAAGTCAAGACGGCCAACGAGCTGCGCAAGGTGAAGCTCCACACGCTCGCCATTGGCGAGTTCCAGAAGGACTTCATGAAAAAATTGGCCGATCAGAACGAGGGCACGTTCGTCGATCTCGGCAAATGAGGCGCGGATTCCGGGCTGAAACCGACTTGCGGTTGACTGCCCTCACGGCGGCCCCTATCTTTCTTCGGTCCATTTCGTCGGGGCGTGGCTCAGCTTGGTAGAGCGTTGCGTTCGGGACGCAAAGGTCGGAGGTTCAAATCCTCTCGCCCCGACCATCTCCCGCGATCGCGTCCGTCGCGGCCATGAACGGCGTAGCCATGGACGTCGCGGCCATGAATGTCGCGGCCATGAATGTCGCGAGTTTGCGCTCGTCGAGCGCCCCGTCGGTGCGCACGTGAGTGCATAAGTCGAGTCCGAACGGCTGAACGCGCTCGATCGCCGCGGCGACGTTGTGCGCCGTCAATCCGCCGGCGAGGAACACAGGGATCGAGACGGCATCGCGGATCACACGTGAAGTCGCCCAGTCGTGGACGCGACCGGTGCCGCCGAGCTCTTTCACCGCGAGGTTCGGATTGCCCGAGTCGAGCAGCAGAGCGTCGACGAGCGGCGCGACAGAGCGCGCTTCGTCGATCGATTCCGCGCCCAAAACGTGGATGACTTGGACGAGCTTCACGCCCGGCAATGCTGCGCGCAACGCGCGCAATTCCTCGGGGTGAACGTGGTCGACGAGCTGAAGCACGGACGTACGGCAGCGCTCGTGTTGCTCGACGATTCGACCGGCGCTCGTCCGCGACGTGAGCAGGAACGTCGCCACGGGCGGCGGAACTCGGGCCGCGATCTCCGCGATGCGCTCGTCCTGAATCACGCCTGGTCCGCTCGGCATCGCGGACACCAAACCGAGCGCCGACGCTCCCGCCCGGACGGCGATCTCGGCCTCCCGCGGTGTGGCGATGCAGCAAATCTTCACGTACGGTCGCGGGCCTCGTAGCATGCCGAGGAGGGTAGCTGCGCTCCCCCCCCGGCCGTGAGAGCGCACTTTTCGTCCAAGGATTCCTGATTTCCGGTTCCAACTGCGGCGGACTTCGGGCATCCTCGAAGGGGTAGCGACGGGATCCGTCGCACTCCAGGCAAACGGCAGATCGTTCTGCCGCCCCGCGCTGAAAGCCGCACGGGATGATGCCTCTCCTTGATCTCCGCAGCGCGTCTCCGCTGGATGCGCACTGCGACCCGCGTGATGGCAGGTAGTTCGTTCCAAACGACTCCCTAGTCCGCCGCGGAGTTCCTGCTCCCTGAGTGCATCTCGGAAGCGGTGAACGAGGGCTGAGAGCATTGTCGTCGTGCAGTCGCCGCCTGGGGCACGTTGCGCCATTCGCACCACCGCTCGAGGTGATCCTTGGGTCAAGACGACCAGAAAAAGTCCAAGTCCGCTCAGTCCCCTCCTTCCAGCGCCGTCGAGCGCTCGGCGGGGGAGCGCGCCGCCAAGAAGGCGCCTCGCGGAGCAGCCAGCGCTGCGAAGGAGCGTGCAACGCGGGCCGAACCGGCCTCGAAGTCGGCTCGTGTCGCGAAAGCCGCTCCCGCCGCGAAGCGGGCGACTGCGAAGGACACGGCTCCGAAAGACACCGCTGCGAAGGACACCGCTGCGAAGGACACCGCTGCGAAGAGCGCAGCCCCGAAGAGCGCGGCCTCGAAACCGCCCGCAGCCAAGAGCGCCGCTTCGAAAGAGCCCGAACCGAAGCGTGCCGCGACCGGCCGGTCGGCTCCCGCGCGTGCGCCCGTGAAACGCAGCGAACCGGCGAAACCCGTCGTCGAGCGCGCGGCCGCTCCCGAGGATTCGACGCCCGATCGCGCACGGCGTGCCACGCGAGCCGAACCGCCGGCTGCCGACGTCGTCGAGCGCGCGGGCAAGCCTGCTCGCGGGAAGCCCGCCGAGCGTGTGCCGGCTGTGGACGAAGCGTTTGCACGCGACCGCGCCGACGCCGGCCCGAACGCGGGGCGCCGTGCTCCTGAACCTCGCACGAGCCCCGTCGACGTCCCGCATTCAGTCGATCGGGGCGCGCCCCCGGCACGCGAAGAGCGCGCTCGACGCGACGAGCGCGACGCCCGCCCCACACGAACCGACGCGGTGCCGCGCGGAACAACCGGCGGACGTGTGGACCGAGTCGAGAGGGAATTCGGCGCGGACGCTGACGATCTGCGCGACCGTTCGGATCGCGGAGAGCGCTTCGAACGGCCGGATCGCACGGACCGCACCGGGCCTCCCGATCGTCCGCAAGGCGACCGCCAGCCGCGCGTCGATCGCGAGGCACGTCCCGATGCGTTCCGCCGACAGGACGCCGAGCCGCGCTTCGATCGCGCGACCCGCACAGGGAATTTCGTGCGCGAAGATCGTGGAGCTCGCGACGAGCGCGGGGCTCGCGACGAGCGAACGGTGCGCGACGAGCGACCGGTGCGAGATGAGCGCGGAGCTCGCGACGAGCGACCGCTGCGCGACGAGCGACCGCTGCGCGACGACAGGCCGCTGCGCGACGACAGGCCGCTGCGCGACGACAGGCCGCTGCGCGACGACAACCCGCCGATCCGAGACGACCGCGGCGCACGCGACCCGCGCAGTCCGCGCGACGATCGTCCTCAGCAGGACAACCGCGGCGGTCGCGACAGCCGCTACCCGCGCGACGATCGATTCGAGCGCGAGGCACAGCTGCCGCGCGAAGGACAACGACCGCGAGACGCAGAGGCGCCTCGCGATGGGCAAGCGC
>JAWXBU010000029.1:0-7449 GCA_034440255.1 Planctomycetota bacterium
GCTCCGCTCTCGCCGTTGCTCCGCTCTCGCCGTTGCTCCGCTCTCGCCGTTGCTCCGCTCTCGCCGTTGCTCCGCTCTCGCCGTTGCTCCGCTCTCGCCTTCGCTCCCTCTCCGCAAATCCTCCCGCGCAATCTTCTCCGCTCTCTCTCTCCACGCACTTCCCCATTCACCAGTACGTGAACAGCAGTGCCTCCATTACGAGCGCTTGAACGAGACTCGCGCTCAACAATCTCCTCATCGACACATCGTCGACTCCATTGGGTCCGATCGCGACCGTCGCGATCCACGGCACGGCGAACATCCATATGCGCTCGGTCTCCATATAGTAAATCGGCGCGAACGTCATCACGAGTAGCGCGAGTAGCGCCGTGGGCGTCCAGCGATCAGCGCCGATCGACTTCGACTCGATTCTTACCGCGCAGGCTGCGACGAGGGCTGCTCCCGCTCCGATCGCGAACGCCACTCCGTTGCCGTACGTGCGATACGCCCATGTCGCATGCGGTGTTCCGCGGATGATCCGCCCCATGAATTTCGCAGCGTGTTCGCGTGCTTCGTGCAGGCACTCCCAGATCGCGAACCCATTCACGAAATAGACGAGCGCTGCGCAGGCGGCATAGCTCGCGCCGACGATCACGAGCCGGATCAGTGTTGCACGCACGTCGTTTTTGGCCTGAAACAAGGCAAAAATCGCGACCGCGAGACCGACGGGCAGCGCGGAGAAGCTCATCAAGGTCGCCACGTAGAGCACGACTCCGAGTGCCGCCGCAATCGTGAACGCTGCGCCGTTGCGAAACGTCCGGAGCGCCGTCCACCACGTGCACATCGCCGCCAACAGGAACACGGCGTCCATCGCCGAGCATGCGTGATCGAGCAGCGTCGGGGCGCACAACACGAGCAACGCCCCTTGTCGAGCTGCGCGCTCCGACACGATGTTGCGCAACGCTGCATGCCCGACGAGAACAGCCGCCGCGAATGCGACCAAGATCGCGAAGCCTGCCGTGAGCGGCGTCAGGCCGAACACGCTGCCCCACGCGTGCAAGTACAGCATCGGGCCCGGCGGATAATGTTGTCCGTGCAGCGACAACGTCGGCATCGTCGCGACGTAATCGCGGAGGAAATCCCAGCCATTTCCTACGCGCTCAGCGTCTTGCAGGAAATCTCCGTACCCGAACAAGATCGATTGCGCACCGAGCTCGGACGGTGCCTGACGCACGACGAACAACGCGTAGGGGAGCGCGATGGCGAGCGCGCCGAGCACGCAGCCGAACAGCGCTCGACTCGTGCGCTCACCGTCGACCAAGCGCGGCGCGAATGCTGCGACGAGGAGGGCGCAAACGGCGAACGAGACGATACGTGCGTTCCAGATCGGTTCGAAGAACGCGTACAGCGGCGTGAGCGGGAATTCTCCCCTGCGCACCGACAGCAAGGACGTGTGCAACACCAACGAGTCGAGGGCCCACAGCCCCGTCAGCACGACAGCGCAGAGAAGAATCGCGTTCCAACCGACGTGACGCCGTCCGTCGGGATAGGGTTCGGGCGCGCTCATCGGGGCGCGCAGACTATCCGCTCGCGGCCCCGAACGTAGAGTGCGCTGAGTCGCTTCGGCCGGTACTCTTCTGCGCGGAATTCGCAGGCGCGTACGGATCCAACGGGATGCGGTTCGCCCTCCGAACACCTCTCCACCCACTTCGATGACGGACAAACCGGTGCGCCTTTCGCTGTCCGTCGTGATGCCCGCGTACAACGAGCGCTACCTCGTCGCGGAATCCGTACGCCGCGTCTTGGCCGTCGAATGCCCGCGGATTTCGTGGTTGGAATTGATCGTCGTCGACGATGGTTCGACCGACGGTACGCGCGAGATTTTGCGTGAACTCGCGGCCGCGAATCCGGGGCGCATGACGCTCGTCCTGCACGAGAAAAATGGCGGCAAGGGCGCTGCGGTCGCGACCGGCATCGATCTCGCGAAAGGGGACGTCACCGTCATCCAAGACGCCGATCTCGAGTACAACCCACGCGACCTGGCCAAGGTCGTCGTGCCGTTCCTCGAGGACGAAGCGGACGCGGTGTTCGGCTCGCGCTTCTTGACCGGGGACTACCGCCGCGTGCTGTATTTTCGGCACACGCTCGGCAACAAAGTGCTGACCGGCATGTGCAACTGGCTCACCGACTTGAATCTGTCGGACATGGAGACGTGCACGAAGGCCGTGCGCACCAGCTTGTTGCAGTCGATCCCGATCCGCAGCCGCGACTTCCGCATCGAACCCGAACTCGTCTTCAAATTGGAGAAGCGTGGTGCGCGCATTTTCGAAGTGCCGATCAGCTATTCGGGCCGCACCTACGAGGAAGGCAAGAAGATCCGCATGCGCGACGGCTTCCGCGCGATCGGCGCGATGCTGCACTGGTGGATCGAAGACGATCTCTACAAGCCCGACGAGCACGGCTCGAACATCCTCGTCAGCTTGGCGAACGTGCCGCACTTCAATCGTTGGATGGCCGACGTGTTGCGGCCGTACTTGGGCACGCGCGTGCTCGAGATCGGTTCGGGTATCGGCAATTTGACGCGTCGATTCACACCGCGCGATCACTACACGGCGACGGACATCAATCCGCACTACCTCGACTATTTGAAGCGCACGTTCAGCGGTCGACCGTACGTCGACGTCGCGAAGTGCGATCTCGCCGACGCGCGCGATTTCGAGACGTTGAAAGGGCGCTACGACACCGTCGTGTGTCTGAACGTGCTCGAGCACGTGCCCGACGAGGCGGCGGCGCTCGCGAATTTGCACTCGAGCTTGCAGCCCGGCGGGCGCGCGATCGTGCTCGTGCCGCAGAATCCCGCGTTGCACGGAACGCTCGACGAAGTGCTCGGCCACGTACGCCGCTACACCAGAAAATCGCTGCGAACTGCGCTCGAAACAGCTGGTTTCGAAGTCGAGCACCTCTTCGATTTCAACCGCGCGACGACGCCCGCGTGGTGGTGGAACGGCAAGGTCCTGCGCCGCCGTCACTTCGGTCGCGTGCAATTGAAGATCGTGAACCACACGGTGTGGCTGATGCGTCCGCTCGACAAGATCCTGCCGTGGCACGGCACGTCGGTGGTGGCGGTGGCCAAACGCCGCTGATCGTGAGTGTACCGAGCCAGAGCAATTTTTCCCCGATGCGGTGCGAGCAACTCGCTTGATGCGAGTTGCTCGCACCGCATCGGGGAAAAATTGCTCTGGCTCGGTACACTCACGATCAGCGGCCGTTAGTGCATGCGGTAGATCTCGACCGGCGCGCCCAGGGAGCGCATCGCGAACATGCGCCACGTGAGCCACGACTCGGCGGCGAATTCACTGTCCCAGTAGTAGAGCAGCGGCGTGTCGCCTGAGCGATCGATGCGCCACGGTGAGAAGCGCGCGACCAGCGTTCCCGACTGTTTCACCGCGTCGCGGATCTTGCCGAGGTTCAGGCGGATGTTCGGCCCGAACTCTTGCACGGCCACGTAGTCCGCGCCGATCTCGCGCACGTACGCAGCCGGATCGGTCAAGAGCAATTGCACGAGCCGCGGATCCGCGATCGGCATGTTGAACACGTCGAAGGCTTCGAGCGCGCGCTCTTCTGCGGGAATCGACAGTTGATAGCGCGGCCACGGTTTGTACTCGCGGCCGACGGCGCGCGCTCGATCGGCGAGACCGCGCTCGTGTCGCAAGAGCGGCAAGTCGAGCATCGGGATCACCGCGATCCGATCCGTCTGCTTCAAGTGCGTCGCGATCCAATCGGCCGCTTCGGTCGCCGTGTCGGGCGCGCGCCGCAGCTGCACGAGTTTCACAGTCGTCACGAACTGCATCACGAGCACGAGGCCGACGAGTGCGTAGCGCACGATTTCGCGCTTCGAAACGCGCTCGACGATCCACCACGCGCCCCACGCCGCCAGCAGTGCAAAGTAGGGGAGGAGTGGCAGCAAGAAGCGTTGATAGCTGCGCTGCCACATGCCGATCGCGATCATGTACGGCAGAGCGTGCGCGAGCACGACGAGCCATGCGCGGCCGTTTTCCAAACGAAATCGTGCTCGCGCCAGGCTCACCGCGCACGTGACGAGCCCCACCAGCGCGAACGTCGCGATCAACGGATCGAAGTCGCAGAGCGCTCGCGCGAGCGGCACGAAACCGCCGCCGTTGAAGTCGGTGAAGTCCATCCCGTGTCCCGACAGTTCGAGTTTGCCGCCCGAACTCCACCAGCCGAGCGCGATCTCTCCCGTGCCCGCGTGGAACACGAAGGGGTAGAAGACGCGTCCGGTCACGAGACAGACGCCCAGCGCGAGAACGAAGAATCCCTGCGCCGGCCAGCCGCGATCATGACGTCGCAAAACATGCGCAGCGCACAAGGCCGGCAACACCGCGAAGCCGCTCTGCAACGTCGCGAGCGCGAGACCGGAAGCGAATCCAGCGATGACGTACGCCCGCCAATCGCCGCGTCGCAAGACGAACAACGCTCCGAGCACCGCTGCGAGCGTCGTCGTCGCGAGCACGGCGTGAGGTCGCGCCTGTTGTGAATGCCACGCGTGCAGCACGCTCGCTGCGACGAAGCACGCGGCCGTCAATGCGACGCGCCGCGACGTGAAGCGCCGCGAGAAGAAATACGTCGCCGGCACGAGCAACACCGCGAGCCACGCGACCGTCGTGCGCAACGAAACGACTTTCGCACCGCCGAGTTCGCGCTGTTCGTCGATGCCGTGGGCCGGCGGGCGCGCCAACTCGAACGGCGTCGTCGCCGACGCGATCCACGGTACGAGCTCCGGATAGAACGCGTAGTTGTCGACCTCGCCCGGAAACGGTTCGAGCCCGCGGAAGAGGTCGACTTGATTCGCGTAGACGCGCTCGTCGATGTGCGCGAAATGCGGCAGCATGAAGCCGATCCCGCACAGCCGCAGTCCCAGCGCGAGGAGCGTGACGAGCACGAGGCCCAGTCCAGCCGCTCGCGCCGTGAGGTCGCCCGTGTTGGGCTGTCTGCCAGCGTCTGTCGTCAAGCGGATGCGATCCACGCCGCCGTCAGCTCGGAGGCGCGGGCAGTCCGCCACGGTAGCGACGAGTGTGCAACTGCGCACCCGCAGAGCACCGAGCGGGCCATTCTTTCGCTGGGGTCCTTGCCCAAGTGCACGATTTTTCGGGCTGTTGACCAGGTTCCTGCAAATTTGCGGAAGGAAGCGCCTTCACCGCATCGGCAATGCATGGCATACTCCGAGATAGCCCTCCCTCGTCGGGGCAGGGCAGTTCGGCTTTTGCCGGACGGGGGTCGCAAGACCCTTCAGGAACCATCTCTCTCCAGATCAAACCGTTCAGGGAGTTCTCCCAATGAAACTGCGTACACACGGATTGGTTGCGCTCGCGACTGCAATGCTCGCGACCAGCTCGTTCGCTCAGACTTCCTTCCCCGAGGTCGAGCCGAACTCGACCAAGGCGGAAGCCACTGCCGTCACCGGCATCGTCGCTGGTGACTCGATCACCGGCACCTCGACCGGAATCGTCACGACGGTCGCCAGCACGCTGGTGACGACGCTCGATACGTACCGCATCAAGAACAGCGCCCTGCCGCTCGGCATCTACAAGCACACGCTGACGATCACCAGCGCTGTCGTCGGTCACACGGGCACGATCCGCGGCCTGAATCAAACCGGCACGGCCGGCACGGCTTCGACCGGCGGCACGCCGGGCACTGTCGACACCCTCATTCAAACGTCTTCGACGACGTCGGTGAACCCGCCTCCGCGCTCGAACGTGTGGTACGGCTTCGGCAAGCAAGAAGAGCTCTACTACCGCGTGACCGGTGGGGCCGCGACGACGGCTGCTTACACGTCGACGTTGTCGACCGCAGGCATCACGGCGACGGTTCTCCCGCAAGCATTCGAGAGCGGCAGCGCGATCACCGTCACGACGGTCGGCCAAGCGGTCGCCGACACGGACATCCACATCTACGACAGCAACCTGGATGCGATCCCGGGTGCTTCGAACGACGACGAAGGTCCGGTCGGTGCGACGATTCAGTCGCGCCTCATCCGCACCCTCCCGGCAGGTACGTACTACCTCGCCGTCGGTCGCTTCTCAACGGCGTGGAACATCGCGGACCCCGCCGACGAAGACTTCATCGGTACCCTGATGGATTTCCCGGGCTCGCTGGTCTGCTCCTCGCTGACCCCGACGACGGGCACCGACGACCGCGACTTCCAAATCAGCGCGGCGAACGGCATCTTCAATCAAGCCAACACGATCACGGCTCCTGACTCGTACAGCATCCAGTGGTTCCAATTCACCACGCAACTCGGCGCTCCGCCGATCTTCACGCCGCCGCCGGCCAACGACAACTGCGCCGCGGCGACCGCGCTGCCCGCAGCGGGTGCGACGACGGCCGGTTCGATGGCCGGTGCGACGAATGACGGCCTCGCCTCGTGCGACGCCGGTGGCGCTGCTTCGCGCGACGTCTGGTACTCGTGGACGAACACGAGCCCTGGCTTGCGCACCTTCTCGGCCTCGACCTGCGGCACGACGGGTTTGAACGACACTGTCGTTTCGATCTACGCCTCGTGCGGCGGTGCTGAGCTCGGCTGCAATGACGACAACGGCGCCTGCGCGGCTCAACCGTTGAGCTCGTTGGTTTCGGGCATCTCGGTCAACCCGGCTCAGACCATCCTGATCCGCATCAGCGACAAGGCCCTTGGCGGCACCACGCAGAACTTCTCGGTCGTGACGACGGTCGGTGCTCCTGCTCCGAGCAATGACGATTGCTCGACCCCCATCGTCCTCTCGGGGCCGGGGATCTATTCCTTCGATACCACGGGTGCGACGACGGGCACGCAAGGTCAGGGCCTGACGGTCGCTTGCGGGACCACCTCCTCGGTCAAAAAAGACATCTGGTACACGTACACGGCGAGCGTGAACGGCACCGTGACCTTCTCCACGTGCGGTCTTACCACGAGCACCGACACGGACACGAAGATCTCCTACTACGCCGGTGCTGGCTGCCCGGTCCCCCCTAGCCCGATCGGGTGTGACGACGACTTGTGCGTCACGCCCACGCTGAACACCATCCTCACCTTCAGCGTCCTGTGCGGCGAGGTCTACACGATCCAGCTCGGCAACTTCGGCGCGACTGCCAACATCTTCGGCCAGTTCAGCGTGACGGAAGCGGGACCCTCGTGCTCGACGCCGTTCACGGTGTTCTGTGACGGCAGCACCATCGGCACGACCTGCGTTGCTTGCGGCAACAACGGTGTCGCCGGCAAGGGTTGCGCGAACTCGGTGTTCCCGGGTGGTACGCAACTCGTCTCGGGCGGTATCGCGTCGGTCTCGCTCGACACGATGACGTTGACGACGAGCGACATGACGGGCCCTGGCTTGTTCTTCCAATCCAGTGGTCTCGCCCCGACCCCGATCGGCTTCGGCGACGGCATGTTGTGCGCAGCCGTGGGCATCC
>JAWXBU010000030.1:0-2655 GCA_034440255.1 Planctomycetota bacterium
GCGCCGCGAAAGTCACGGCACCCACACCAGCGAAATCCCATTCGACGTATTAAACGTGCTCGCCGTGCAGAACACGATCGCATCCCGATACCAGCACTGATAATGCTTGGTATCGCCCGCCACGATCGGACCACCACCGACCGTGATCGGATTGGGCGTCAACCCACCCGGGTACGAAGCCGAACCCGCCGTCGGGAACACCACTCCGAGGCGCAAGATGCCGGACGCAGCGCACAACATGCCGTCCCCAAACCCGATCGGGCTCGCGGCCAATCCGTTCGCTTGGAAGAACAAGCCCGGACCCGTCATGCTGCTCGTCGTGAGCACGAGCGTGTCCGCGCTCACCGATGCGATGCCGCTGTTCGCGAGCAGCGTGCCGCTCGCGAAGCCCGAGTTCGCACAACCGCGACCTGCCGCACCGTTGTTGCCGCAAGCGACGCACGTCGTGCCGACCGCATCGCCTTCGCAGAACGCTGTCGACGGCGTCGAGCACTGCGTACCCGTCTCGCTCACCGAGAACGTGCCGAAATAGGATCCCTGCGCGAAGTTGCCGTAGTAGCCGAGCTGGAACGTGTACGTCGTGCCGCACGTCGTCGCGAACGACACAGTCGAGTTGAAGCCGTTGCTCGGGCACGAGAAATCATCGTTGCACGCGACCGACGAACCCACAGTCGGGCACCCAGCCGCACCGTACACCGAAATCTTCGAGTCTTCGCTCGGGCTCGGCGGCGCGAGGATTCCCCCGCACGTCGTGACGGTGCACGTGCCGTTTTGCGTCGCCGTGTAGGTGAACCACACGTCCTTCGGAATCGCGGTCGTGCCGAAGAAGAGGCACAACCCTTCCGACTGACCTTGCGTCCCCGTCGTCGCCGCGCTCGTGTCGATCGGATAAGTCCCTGGACCGGAGAGAACGATCGGCGTGGCGCAGTCGTCGTTCGAAGGCGGATTCGGCGTGTAGCTCGTGTCGAGCGTGAAATCGCATCCGCCCAGACCCTTGTCACTGATACGGACGCGGACGACCTGATTCGGCGCGAGCGCGAGTCCGGAGATGCACGACGACGTTCCGCCGCAGGGCGTTCCACCGCAGTTGTCGCTGCACGCGAGTTCTGTTCCGCCGCATGCATTGAAGACGCTGATGACGGTGTCGACGCTCGTCGTCGAGCACGTCGAAAGGTCGAGCAAACCGCCGCCCGATCCCGCGTTGAACGTGTACCAGAGGTCCTTCGAAGACACTCCGCCCGGATCGCAGCTCGCCGCCCCGTCGTTCGTAGCCGTCGCGATGTTGGCCGTGAACGTGCCCACGTTCAGCGGAAGCGCCGAGGCGCAGCTGTCGTTCGGCGGGATCGAAACGGGCGGAGCGCCCGCCACCACGTTGACCTGGAACCAGGTCACATCGAAGGGCAATCCCGGCGACTGATTGATCTGCGAGTGGATGCCGTTGCACGCCTTCACTTGGAAGTCGTAGTCCTGCGAGGACGTCGAGCTGCTGCTCAACACGACGCAGTCCGGGAAGTCCACGAGGAAGCCGAAGAAGCGGTCGTCTGCCGGTGCGGGTTGATTCGTGCACAGCTCGAACGTCGACACACCGAGGTAGTACGTGCCCGGCGCGAGCGTGCGCGTGATCTTCGACTGCGCCGAGAAGAGCGGGTACTCGTGATCGTTCTGGTAGACGTAGTTGAACGCCGAGTCGTAGAGCAACAATTCCGTGTCGACGAAAGTCTGTCCGACGGTGGTGAACGTGATCTCACCGGCTTCGAACGACGGCGCGATAACGGTCGGCGTGATCGTCGTCGTCGTCATCGTCGCGGTGTACGGATTCGCGGTCACCCCGCTGCCCTCGACGCGGTAGTAGATCTCCTCCTGTTTGCCAAAGCCGTACCACTGATTGAAGTTTACGGGAGATGTGAACGTGCTCGAGCGTTGCGCCTCGAGGTCCGTCGTTCCGACAATTCCGCCGACACCTGCTGTACCCGTCTGGCTCAGGCCGCGGATCGTTCCTGTCGGAGCGGTCACGTCGGCGGATGTCAGCGTCAGCCGGTGTTGGTACAGAGCGATGGGCAGCGGCGCAGTCTTCACTCGGAAGACGTCCACTGTGGAAACCAACGTCGATCCGAGCGTCGTCGAAAATCCGGTCGTCGTTCCGGTGATCGAGTCACCAGCGGTGATGCCTACGACCGGATCCGCCTCCGACTTTTGGCTGTTGGGTTCGACTTCGGGGAAGCTCGTTTGAGCGAACGCACTCGTCGCGAAACTCAGCGCGAAGAGCGTGGTGCAACTGGAGATGACCTGGCGCATGTGGAGGACTCGTTCCCGCAAAAGGAGAAATGGAAGAGAGGGGGCTGCACGCCGTCACAGCCGGAAGTGTGCACGTGGGAAAACGTGCAGTCACGAATGCACCAGCGCACGGGCATTGTGTCACGGCACCGGGAAGTCCGATAGAAAGCGGCCTCGTCGAATTCGCACGATCGAAATAGCAACGCACTCGCCCTCACTCGAAAAAGAACCCAGCCGCCCGGATGACTCCGAGCGGCTGGGTTTTAGCCTCAGTGGTCTCTCGCAAGAGACCGCGTCAGATCAAGGCACCCAAACGACCGTCACGCCGTTCGACGTGTTGAACGTCGACGCCGTGCAGAACACGGCGGCGTCGCGGTACCA
>JAWXBU010000031.1:0-8327 GCA_034440255.1 Planctomycetota bacterium
CCGCTGCGCGCAAGCAGTGAGAAGTCGGATCTAGGCTCGACATCTCGTGCTGCGTGGGCTGTGCGATGAGCTAAACTTCGGCCATGGGCAACAAACCTACTAAGCCGACCGATCCACGAATCCTCGCCAAGTCAGTAGCACGGCGCGCGATCGGCGTGGACGCGCCTCGAACGAAGCCGCTCAAGCGCGTGAACGACGCCAAACCGAAAAAGCGGTCGAAGTAACCCACGACGGCCATGCGCGACGGGAACTGACAAGCGCTCTCGCATCGCACTCCGCGATGCGCGCAGGTCAGGACCGCGGCTGCCGCGCCGGAATCCAAAACGTGAACGTCGAGCCCCCGCCCTCACGGCTCTCGACGCTCACCTTCCCGCCGTGCGCCTCGACGAACGTTTTCACGATCGCGAGGCCGAGGCCTGTTCCCGAACCTGCGGACTTCTGCGCGTCGGACTCCAACGGATCGAAGATCTTGTCGAGTCGATCCGCGGGCACACCGGCACCGTCGTCGCGAACCCAGCACACGACGCCGGATTCCGGAGTCATCTCGCGCGCGCCGATTTCGACCTGTCCGCGCGGGGTGTAGCGAATGGCATTGGCGATGAGGTTCTGGAGGATCCGACGCAAAAGGCTCGCGTCGGCGTCGACGATCAAATCCTCTTGCACGCTGTTGAGCAGTCGCGTCGAAGAGGACCCGGCGACGGGATGGAGATCGTGAATGAGCGCTTCGACCAGAGGCCACAGGTCCAAATGGCGCCGCTCAAGTCGCACTCCCGTCTCGGTGACCACGTCTTGGCTCCCTTCGATCACCTTCGTCACCAGCGCGTCGAGCTGACTCACATTGCGCTGCAAGCTGTTCAGCATCCGTGCGGTCTCTACGCGCTGTTCTCCGCTCGTCCATGTGCGCTCCAGAACCCGAGTGGCGAGCGCGATGGCGTTCAGCGGCGTGCGCAGATCGTGGACGACGAAGGCGAGATGCTCCTGCCTGCGCCGCTGAACCTCGAGCGCCCTCTGCATCGCATAGGCCTTCACAGCCGATCCGATGGCACCGTCCAAGACGCGGTTCAGGATGTGGAACGGCCGACCTTGCATCGTCAGGCCGTGGGATTCGGCGAGATCGTGGATGCAACCGCGCAGGATGTTGTACTCGGCCACGATTTCCTCGATGTCGAAGCCGTCCGCGAAGCGCTGCACGCCGTGAACCGGCGGGCTGGCGTCGAGAAGCGCTTCCACGATCGTTTCGGTGGACTGCTCGAGCAAAGCTGCCGCAAGTTCGTCGATGAGCAAGGGCACGTGGTCCGTGAGCGTCGGCGTGTCCAAGTGCCGGGCCGACGGCAACTTTCGAACTTCCGCGCGCCACCCCGAAAGCAAGTTTTCGCGGTCACGCTTGATGAGCGTCGCGAGTTTGGAGAATTCGCTGATGGTCCTACCCTCTTCGTGCGCCCGAATCGTCGGGCTCGTCAGCGAGTCTACCGGTCCGAGGGGCGTGGGAATTCAAAGCGCATGACCGAGCGGTAGCCGAACCACGCCGGGGTCTCGCGGGAGACGTGCTGGGATTCTCGCCGTGCGCTGAGCGCGCGGTCCTGTGTGCTGCTTGGCTGAAACTGCTCATGTCGGAGGCTCGGCGGGTCGTTTCACCGCCGGCTCGTGTGAGTGACAGCATAGCTTCACAAGCCTGAGCCACCTCAGGCTGACGATCCAGGATCCGCTCCGCCTACTCTGCGAACTCGAACTCAGGAGCCGCTCGAGCGGGCGCGATGTGTGGCGGCTCGGTCAGGAGCTCCCGTGCTACTCACGCTCCCCGAGACGAACGACTTGAAGTGCGCGTCCGTGCGCGTCGGCTGAATCTCTACCGAATCAAATTGGAGCGTGTTCTCAGGGCACGACGACGCGCGTCGTTTCGCCGTCCTTGATCTCGACGGTCGTCGCGAATGGTTCTCGCAGTGCTATCCACTTGCTCGCTTTGACATTCTCGGACGTGACATCGCGTTCGAAGCTCACGGACACCTCGCGCTGACCGGCGGGGAACTCGCCGAAGTCAATTCGATCCGACGACCAGGACACTGAACCCTCGGCGCTCTTGGACCCGGTCGACGCGTAGACGGCGAGCGGAGCAACCGTCGACATCACACCACATCTCGCCCGGCCGAGGGCGCAGGCGCTGGTCGACGCTCTCGCGCCCGAAGCGCTCGGTGGCCGCGCTGGATCCGTCGCGGGTGTGAACGATCGCCATCGTGAACCCGCCATATCGCGGCGAAACACCGGATCCTGCTCTTCAGCGCTTTCGCAAGACCCTCGAGCGCGTCCGGCGGCCGCGCGGGGCAGCGTTGAAGGCGCGGATCGATCCTCGGCGGGCCCCGGTCGGAAGGAAAGGCCGTGACCCGCGCGCGATTCGCGATCCAGGTCTCGCGTGGCTCGTGTGCGTTCGCCATCTTCGAGCGCGTGGAAGGACTCAACTACCAGCATCTCTATTACTTCTGGCTCGTCGTGCGCGAAGGGGGAGTAGCGCGAGCGGCGGACAAGCTGAAGCTGTCGCACCCGACCATCAGCACGCAGGTGAAGCAGCTCGAGCGCGCGCTCGGCGAGAAGCTCCTCGTGAAGCAAGGCCGCCGCCTCGTGCCGACGGAAGTCGGGCGCATCGCCTATCGGTACTCGGACGAGATCTTCGGTCTCGGACGCGACCTGCTCGACACGATCAAGGGACGCCCCGGTGTGGGTCCGTTGCGTCTCGTCGTCGGCATCAGCCAATCGATGCCCAAGCTCGTGGCGCGCAGACTGCTGGCTCCCGCGCGCTCCCTTCCGAACCTGCCGCACGTTCGTCTCGTCTGTCTCGAGGACAGCAGCGAACGCTTGCTCACCGAACTCGGCGCGATGAACATAGACCTCTTGCTGAGCGACGCGCCGGTTCCGCCGTCGAGCCCGGTGCGCGCATTCAACCACCTGCTCGGCGAGTGCGGCGTGACCATCTGCGCGACGAAGGAACTCGCGCGACGTCATCGCAAGAACTTCCCGCAGTCGCTCTCCGGTGCGCCAATGCTGCTTCCGATCGAAGGCTCCAACCTGCGGCGAGCGCTCGACCAGTTCTTCGACGAGAACGGCATCCGCCCGCGGCTCGAAGGCGAGTTCGAGGACAGCGCGCTGCTCAAGGTGTTCGGCCAGGACGGCGTCGGACTCTTCCCCGTTCCGAGCGCCGTCTTGAAGGACGTCACGAAGCAGTACGAAGTCGAGATCGTCGGACACCTGCCCCAGGTGCGCGAACGCTTCTACGCCATCTCCGTCGAGCGCAAGCTGAAGAACCCGGCCGTCCTCGCGATCTGCGAAGCGGCGCGCACGCGCATGTTCAAGGACGGCGACTGACGCTCATGTCGCTCGAGCGGCGAGCATGAGCGCGAACTCGTGGTAGAGCGGGATCCCGACCGCGAGATTGAACGGAAACGTGATGCCGAGCGCGGAGGTCAAGTAGAGAGCAGGACTCGCTTCCGGCAACGAGATGCGGACCGCGACGGGCGCGGCGATGTAAGACGCGCTCGCCACCATCGTCGCGAAGATCGTCGCTCCGCCGACCGAGAGTCCCGCTGCGCTGCCGAGCAACGCACCGAAGAAACCGTTCACGACCGGCGCGACGAGTGCGAATCCGACCAAGAATCCGCCCATCTGCCGCAGATCGCGCAGTCGAGCGGCGGCGAGCAGTCCCATGTCGATCATGAACAGGGTCAGCGCGCCGCGAAACGGGTCGACGAAGAACGGCTTCACGCTCGCGAAAGCGGAGGGTTCCGCGACCGCGCCGATCACGATGCCGCCGACGAGCAACAGGTTGCTCTTGCTCGCGAACACTTCGTGCAAGCCTTGACGCCACGGAATGCTCGCTCGTGCCGAGCGCGCCAGGATCAGCGCGACCAGGATTCCAGGCACTTCGAGAAACGCCACGAGTGCGGCGAGGTGGCCCTCGAACGTGAGCGCGCGCGACTCCACGAAGGTCGTCGCGGCCGTGAATGTGACGATCGACACGGACCCGTAGTGCGCGGCGATCGCGGCTGAGTCGACGACCGACAACTTCCCGAGTCTGCGCAGCACGAAGAAGCACGCGATCGGGACCGTGACTCCCGCTGCGAGCGTCGCCAGCGCAGGCAGCGCGATCTCCGTCGGCGACACCTTGGCGAGCTCGGATCCGCCCTTGAGGCCGATCGCGAGCAACAGGTACGAGGCCAGGACGGAATGCACCGCGTCCGGCAAGCGTAGATCGCCTTTCACGAGCGCAGCGACGAGGCCGAGCGCGAAACCGAGGACGATCGGGGATGTCAGGTTCAGCCGGAGGAGGTCGAGCGGATCCAACTCGTGACGGCTTCGGGCAGTGAGATGTCGATGCGCAGGGAGAGTTCGTCGAGGCGCCGCGCGAGTTCCGACTCGGTGTCGGCACGCAGCGTGACGTGACCGAGCTTGCGGCCAGGCGCGGGCTCCTTATCGTACACGTGCGGGTGCGCGCCGGGCACCGATAAAACGGCCCGTAACTCGGGCAGATGGCTGAGAAGGTTGAGCATCGCGCTGGGGCCGAGCGTTTCCGTGTCGCCGAGCGGCAATCCGCTGATCGCACGCAGGTGGTTTTCGAATTGGCTCGTTTTCGAGCCTTCGATGGTCCAGTGCCCGCTGTTGTGCACCCGCGGCGCGATTTCGTTCGCGCACAGCGTCGACGTCCCGTCCCGGGCTGCTACTTCGAACAGCTCGAGCGCCAGAACGCCCACGTAGTCGAGCTCGACGAGCAGGGCGCGGATCATGGTGCGCGCGCTGCTCTGGATCCGTTCATCGACTCGTGCCGGCGCGAGAGTGATGCGCAGGCAGCCGCGTTCGTGATGGTTCTCGACCAGAGGATAGTAGACGATCGCACCATCCGCTCCGCGCGCAGCGACGATCGACAATTCGCGGCGGAACGGCACGAGCTGCTCGACGATCGCCGAGCGCTCGCCCAGTTCGACGGCGACGCGACCGATGTCGGCCAGCGTTCGCAGCGTCCACTGCCCGCGTCCGTCGTACCCGCCGCGCCGAGTCTTGACGATCGAGGGCACGCCGACGCGTTCGACGGCGTCGGGCAGTTCAAAGCCCCGAGAGATCCACGACCATTCCGCCGTCGCGATCCCCAGGCGGTCGAAGAGTTCCTTCTCGTACTGCCGGTCCTGGCCGATCGACAGCGCGCGCGTCGAGGGGAACACGGGGACCCCGGCTGCCGCTCGTTCGACGTCGCGCACGGACCAATTCTCGCTCTCGAACGTGACCACTTCTACGCCGGACATGAACCGCGCACTCGGGTCGTCGACGAACTCGAAGTGCTGTCCCAGCGGCTGGCCGGCCCGCTCGAGCATGCGCGCGAGCTGGCCGCGTCCGAGGATTCCGATGCGTGTGGCCGTGGCATTCACTCGGCGAGCCTCGGGTCGGCCATGGAGAGGACCTGATCGCGACGTGCTTCGCGACGCGCGGCGAGTCGTTCGCGCAGTTCGGGGTCGTGCCGCGCCAGGATCGCCGCCGCGAGCAGCGCCGCGTTCTCGGCGCCGGGTTCGCCGATCGCGAGCGTTCCGACGGGAACGCCGCTCGGCATCTGCGCGATCGACAAGAGCGAGTCCATTCCGCGCAGGAAACGCGAAGCGACCGGGACACCGAGCACCGGCAAGAGGGACTTCGCCGCGATCATGCCCGGCAAATGCGCCGCGCCGCCCGCGCCCGCGATGATCACGTGAAGGCCACGCCGCTCCGCCTCTTCGGCGAACGCGAACATGCGGTCGGGCGTGCGGTGCGCCGAGACGATCTCGACTTCGTGCGCGACCCCGAGTTCGTCGAGGATCGCGGCCGCGCATCGCATGGTGCTCCAGTCGGACCGCGAGCCCATGACGATCGCCACACGCGGCGCGGAGTTCTTGTCGACGCGCGCGTGAATCACGGCAGCGTCCCCAAATCGAAGCGCGACGAGCGCAGGCCGTGGCGACGGCGGAAGAGGCCCTCGGCTCGCCAGTCACCGTTGTTCTGGAAGGGCTGACGGTCGAAGAGCCGCGCCAGAGTGCGGCGCAAGCGCTCGCTCGCGAGGTCCATCGCGGCGTAGACGTCGCTGTCGACTTCGACGACCTGCACGAGCCCGAGTTTCGTGCGCGCTTGCAGCCGGCAGGCCTTGTCGACCCCACCGCGCACGCCGTTCTGATCGGAGATCACGGCGCGAATGCCGCGCACACGGTCCGAGAAGCGACCCAGAGCGAACGAGAGTCGGCGCGCGAGGTGTTCTTGCGCAGGGGCGGAGGCGGACAACTTCTTCCAATGGACCGTGAGATTCACGACAAGCTCCTGTGTTGGTGGTTCTTCGTCTTCACGCATCATCGGCCCTCCGCGCCATGTAGAGCATTTCAAAGTTCTGCAACTTCATGTAGGTCTGCTGAACATATAGAAGCGCCGCTGACCGAAGCGAAATTGGCCGTTGCATCCATGAAGCCCTGCCTCCCGTACACCCGGGCGACCTGGCTCATCCACCACCTCGACGATAGTCGCGCGCATGCAACTCAAAGCACTCGGCCTCGCCGCCGCACTGTTCGTCTCCACTCCCGCGCTGGCCACGGCTACGAGCGGCCAGACCTTGACCGCTTACGTCGCCGCGAGCGGAGGCACGTTCGACAACAACCCATTCGAGTACGACCTGCTGTTGAACGCCGTTCAGGCCGCAGGGCTCGCGGGTGCGCTGAACGACCCCGCGATCTCGGTCACGCTCTGCGCGCCCAATGACCGCGCCTTCGTGCGCCTCGCCCGCGATCTCGGATACCAAGGCCACGCGGAAGGCGCCGCCTTCAATTTCATCGTCGGCGCGCTGACGACGCTCGGCAACGGCGATCCGATCCCGCTGCTCACGCAGATCCTGCTCTACCACGTTGCGACGGAAGCCCTGAACCCGTTCGAGGTCATCTTCTCGTTCCAGATCGACACGCTGCAGGGCGGCGTGATTCGGCCGCTGTTCCTGCGCCTGCGCGACAACGACCCGGGGTTCACCGATCCGCGGATCTTCTTCCCGCTCAACGTGAACCTCTCGAACGGTATCCTGCACACGATCGACCGCGTGCTCTTGCCGATCAACGTTCCCTGAATCGCGCGGCTCGAGCGTCAAGCTCGAGCCGGGGCCGAAATCAGGCTTGGCTTTTGTCGATCAGCTCAACGCTCTTCGATCGCGTGCAGGCCGAGGACGCCCGACTGCGGCGGATCGAGGATCGGCGTCGACATTCGCGAGCCGTAGATGCCGCCGTTCCTGATCGTGAACGTGCCGCCCACGAGTACACCGAGCGTGAGCCTGTTGGCCTGGGCGTGCGCGCCAATTCTGGCCACCGCGCGCGCGTCCGCGGCGCTCTAGAAACCCACGCGGGAGTTCAGCCGCCACCCTCCATGGAGGCTGGCCGTTCGATGTCCGCCGGACCGAGTTCGCGCATGCCCTGGCCGCGTACGCAGAGGATGTGGACCCGGTCCTCGATCACGGTGTACATGATGCGGAACCGTCGTTCGAAGATGAGCTGGTAGAGCCGCTCGCTGAACTCATCCTGCTCGGGAACGGGCCCGCGCCACTCGGCGCCATCTTCGAGGGCCAGGATCGCTTCGACGATGCGGTTGTACCAACGGGCCGCGTTCAGTGCGGCCCCGGCCGCCGCGGCGCGTTGGTAGTAGTGATCGATGTCATCGGCAGCAGGCCGCTCGATGATGACCTGGAATCGCTTCACGCATCACTCGGGATGTCGTGCTTGCGTCGGAGTTCGTCGAACACCTCACGAGCGGGTCGACCTTCTCCACGCTTGACGGACTCCAGCCCGGCTCGGATCCCCTGGACGGCCTCCGCGCGATCGAGGGCTTCGAGGATGCGCTGATAGGCCACGGCGTCCTGAACCACGAGCTTCGGACGACCCTCTTCGGTGAGAACGTGAGGCCGTCCGTCTTGGGCGATCCTGTCCGAGAGCTGTGCGTTGCGACGGAACTCGGTGATGGTGTGGATGTCGATGGGTTGGATCATGTTGGCTTCCCGACTGCTTCAAGGCTGCTTGTAGAATGCTAACACAAGTCCTTGTCGGCCGCGAACATAGGGTTGCTTGAGGCTCCAGACTGCGTCCGGCGCTCGCGACAAGCCGGATCATCGCGAGCACCTGAGGAGGATGCGGGCCGTGCCGATCGACCTCGCTAGACCGCCCGCCAGTCCACCGGCGACTGCTTCGGGTACGGCGCCAGGGACAACCACGACGGTTCCCGCGTGAGATCCACGGCGGACCAGTGAACCGTCGTGGTTGTCCCTGGCACCGTACTCGTGAACCGTCGTGGTTGTCCCTGGC
>JAWXBU010000032.1:0-5491 GCA_034440255.1 Planctomycetota bacterium
ACGTTGGTAGCAGCGCATCGGGGAAAAATTGCTCTGGCTCGGTACACACACGATCAGCGGCCAGCGCGAACCGTCGTGGTGGCACCGTACACTCGATTCCGTCCGACGACTTGACTCGCATCCTGGACGCGATCAGCCGATACTCGTTTGGTATTCTTTTCGCCCCGCAACGCGAGCGAGGGGCGCTTCGAACCGCCCCTTACCGTGGGGTGCGGCCGGCCCAAAACCCCTCGATCCCACATGCGCGAGACCGACCGTTCCCCGAACGCCTCCAACTTGGCCTTCGCCGAGGATTTGTATGCGTCTTGGATCGCCGATCCGCAGTCGGTTTCGCCCGACTGGCGGGCGTACTTCGAGAGCTTGCCGCGCGAGCGCGCTCCGGCCGGCGGACAGGTCGGACCGCGCTTCGCCGCGTACTCGATCTTCAATCCGCCCGAGCTGAAACCGGCCGTCTCGAACGGCAACGGGAATGGTCACAGCCACGCGAGCACGACCGACGCCGCGTCGCAGGATCGGCTCGATCAACTCGTGCGCAGCTACCGCGTGCGCGGCCACTTGATCGCCAAGATCGATCCGCTCGACCGTCCGCGCCCGAGCTTCGCGGAACTCGCACCGGAGTTCTACGGTTTCGGGCCGAAGGACATGAGTCGCTCGTTCTCGACGACGACCTTGTTCGGTGCGCCGACGATGACGCTCACCGCGATCGTCGAGAAATTGTCGAACACGTACTGCCGCTCGATCGGAGTGCAGTACATGCACATCGACGATCTGGCGCGGAAGAATTGGCTCACCGAACGGATGGAGAGCACCGAGAACCGCATCGACCTCGCGCGGGCCGAACAAGTGCGCATCCTCGGCCGGCTCACCGACGCGGTGATGTTCGAGGAGTTCATCCAGAAGAAGTTCCTGGGCGCGAAGAGCTTCTCGCTCGAGGGCAGTGAGAGTTTGATCCCGCTCTTGGACCTCGCGATCGAACGCGCCGCCGAACACGGCGCACGCGAGGTCGTGATCGGCATGGCGCACCGCGGGCGGTTGAACGTGCTCGCCAACATCTTGGGCAAGAAGCCGCGCCAGATTTTTCGCGAGTTCGCCGACGTCGATCCGACGCTGTACCGCATGCGCGGCGACGTGAAGTACCACCTCGGGTACTCGAACAAATTCACGACGTCGAAGAAGACGGACGTCGACGTGTCGTTGTGCTTCAACCCGAGCCATCTCGAGTTCGTCAATCCCGTCGCGATGGGCCGCGTGCGCGCTGGCCAGGATGCGAGCGGCGACGCGAATCACGAGACGAGCCTCGCGCTCTTGATCCACGGCGACGCGGCGTTCGCGGGCCAAGGCATCATCCAAGAGGTGCTCAACCTCTCGCAACTGTCGGGCTACGCGACAGGCGGAACCGTGCACGTCATCGTGAACAACCAGATCGGCTTCACGACGGATCCGCAGGACGGACGCAGCACGACGTACTGCACGGACGTCGCGAAAATGCTGCAGATCCCGATCTTTCACGTGAACGGAGAAGATCCCGAAGCGGTCGCGCAAGTGATCCGCCTCGCGATCGATTTCCGAGCCGCGTGGAAGTGCGACGTCGTGATCGATATGTACGGATACCGCCGCCGCGGCCACAACGAGGGCGACGAGCCCGCGTTCACGCAGCCGGTGATGTACGACGCGATCCGCCGCCGCAAGCCGGTGCGCGAAGGTTATCTCGACCATTTGCTCGCACTGAACGGCGTGTCGCGCATCGACGCCGACAAGATCGCGGACGATTCGCGCGCCAGGCTCGAAGTCGAACTCGAGGCGAGCCGCGACAAGAGCTACGTCTACCAGAGTTCGGGCCTGGCCACCGCGTGGGACAAATTCAAAGGCGGTTCGGATTCCGCGGTCGCCGAAGTCGAGACGAAGCTCGAGAAGAAGCGGCTCGCTGAGCTGTTGCTCGGAACGACGAAGACGCCGAGCGACTTCAAAGTCAATCCGAAGATCGAGCGCTTGCTCGAACTGCGCGCCGAGATGTCGCGCGGCGAAAAACCGCTCGATTGGGCGGCGGGCGAAGCACTCGCGTACGGATCACTCGCCGTCGCCGGCGCGCGCGTGCGCATGAGCGGACAGGACTGCGAGCGCGGCACGTTCAGCCATCGCCACGCCGTGTTGCACGACGTCGAGAACGGCAGGACGTGGATGCCGCTCGCACATTTGTCGGCAAAACAAGCGCCGGTCGAGTTCTTCAACAGCCCGCTGTCGGAACTCGCGGTGCTCGGATTCGAGTACGGCTACACGCTCGACGCGCCAGCCGGTTTGACGCTGTGGGAAGCGCAGTTCGGCGACTTCAACAACGGCGCGCAAGTCATCATCGATCAGTTCCTCGTGTCTGCCGAAGAGAAGTGGAAACGCTTGTCGGGTCTCGTGCTGCTCCTGCCGCACGGCTTCGAAGGCCAAGGGCCCGAACACTCGAGCGCGCGCCTCGAACGCTTCTTGCAGATGTGCGCCGAGGACAACATCCAAGTCGTGAACATCACGACGCCGGCGAACTTGTTCCACTGCTTGCGTCGTCAAGTCATGCGCCCGTGGCGCAAACCGCTCGTCGTGATGTCGCCTAAGAGTTTGCTGCGCCATCCGAAGGCCGTGTCGCCGATCGCCGACTTCGCGAACGGTTCGTATCAGCGCATCCTCGGCGACGTCGCGCCCAAGAACGTGACCGGCAAACGGCGCAAGATCGAGCGCGTGCTGTGCTGCTCGGGCAAGATCTACTACGAGCTCGAAGACAAGCGTATTGAGCTCGGTCGCGACGACGTCGCGATCCTGCGCTTCGAGCAGCTTTACCCGCTGCAAGACGAACACATCGCCGCTGCACTCGCTCCTTTCGGCCCGAAAACGCCTGTTTTCTGGGTCCAAGAAGAGCCGGCGAACATGGGCGCGTGGAGTCACTTCCGCGTGCGCTTCGGTGACACGATCCTGGGCCGCCCGTTCCAAGGTGTGTCGCGTTCTGCGTCGGCTTCGCCTGCGACCGGCTCGCCGTCGAGTCACAAGATCGAACAGCAAGAGATCCTCGAGCGCGCGTTCGCGAACGACTGATTCACTCTCTCTCCGAAACGGAAACCACGAACATGCCCGTCTCCGAACTCAAAGTCCCCTCCGTCGGTGAATCGATCACCGAAGTTCAAATCGGCGACTGGCTCGTGGTCGAGGGCGCATCGGCCAGCAAGGACGATGCGCTCGTCGTCATCGAAACGGACAAGGTCACGGTCGAGTTGCCGGCGCCGGTCGCGGGCAAGGTGACGAAATGGTTGAAGAAGAAGGGCGACACTGCGGCCGTCGGTGAAGTGATTGGATACATGGAGGCCGGCGCTGTGCCTGCGAAGTCCGAACCCGCGAAGACCGAGCCTGCGCAAGCCGAAGCTCCGAAGACGAGCGCTGCGCCGACGAAGAGCGCTCCGGCGAAAGGCGACGCGTACGTGATGCCGGCTGCTCAGCGCGCGCTCGCCACGAGCGGCGTCGACGCTAAGGACGTGACTGCGACGGGACCGGGCGGTCGGATGCTCAAGGAAGACGTGCAACGCGCAGCTGCTGCTCCGAAGGCTGCTCTACCCGCATCGTCCGGCGGCGCGCGCGAAGAAGAAGTCGTCGCGATGACGCCGATGCGCCGTCGCATCGCCGAACGTCTCGTCGAAGCGCAGAACACGGCCGCGCTGCTCACGACGTTCAACGAGATCGACATGAGCGCCGTGATGGCATTGCGCAACGAGTTCAAAGACGATTTCGCCAAGAAACACGGCACGAAACTGGGCTTCATGTCCTTCTTCGTGAAGGCGTCGATCGAAGCGCTGAAGCTGATCCCGCAAGTCAACGCGGAGATCAAAGACCACTCGATCGTCTACAAGAACTACTACGACATCGGTGTCGCGGTCGGCGGCGGCAAGGGTCTCGTCGTCCCGATCTTGCGCAACGCCGAGCGCATGAGCTTCGCACAAGTCGAAGCGACGATCGGCGAACTGGGCGCGCGCGCACAGGCCAACAAGCTGACGCTCGACGAGCTGCAAGGCGGCACGTTCACGATCAGCAACGGCGGCATCTACGGTTCGCTGTTGTCGACGCCGATCTTGAATCCGCCGCAGTCGGGCATCCTCGGATTGCACGCGATCCAAGAACGTCCCGTCGTGCGCGACGGGCAGATCGTCATCCGACCGATGATGTATGTCGCGCTCACGTACGATCACCGCATCGTCGACGGGCGCGAGGCCGTGACGTTCTTGAAGCGCATCAAAGAGTGCCTCGAGAACCCGTCGCGGATGTTGCTCGAGATCTGAGAGCGCGGCTGGCCGGGCCCGGCAGTGACTCGAGGATCTCCCCGAGCGCCGGGCACGGTGCGCTGAGTCTCAATCCGCACTCGCACGCGCTGGTGATCGACGGTGCCGCCTCGAACTGACGCTAGCGCGCCGCGTTCTGGCAGAGCAACAAGCTCTCTGGAATTCGCTCATCGTGCGAGCTCAGCCCCATTCACGATCGGGTGATGGTCGAGTTCCTCCACCACCAGCTGCGGTCGCCGTCACTTCGCATGGAGATCACGGGCAGACCTCCGGGCGCTCACCCAACGCTGAAGAAAATCAGCATTGGCGCACGGAGGTCTGTGCCTGTCAGAGCGCCTTCGATCGCCACCCAACGCGCGATGGTCGGAGCACTGGATGACCTGTCCACCGCAGCCGCTCAACGCACCACCATCTACGCACGCAAGCTCGCCGGCCTCGACGAGATGAAGAAGTCCCTGCTGCACCAAGCCTTCAGAAGTGCGCTCTAGGAAACCGTCATGCCCGACCAAGATCCGCCGCATTCGAGCGTCGTCCTCTACCAGACCGCGGACGACCGCACGCGTATCGAGTGTCACTTCGGGGCGGAGACCATCTGGCTCACGCAAGCCTTGATTGCCGAGCTCTTACGTGCGGACGATCAACGAGCACCTCGTCAACGTCTTCGAAGATGGTGAGCTGACCCGCGCGGCAACCATCCGGAAATTCGGGATAGTTCGATTCGAGGGCCAGCGCGAGGTCGCCCGCGAGAGCGAGCACTACGGCCTCCCCACCATTCTTGCCGTGGGCTACCGCGTCCGGAGCTCCCGCGGCACGCAGTTCCGGCAGTCGGCGACCGCGCGCCTGACCGAGTACCTGGTCAAGGGTTTCACGATCGACGACAAGCGCCTCGAGAACCCGCCCGGCAAGGGGCACACCGACTACGTTGACGAGCTGCGCGAGCGGATCCGCGACATCCGCGCCAGTGAGCGGCGGGGCTACCTGCGAGTGCGCGAGATCCTGGCTCTCGCTGCTGACTACAAGCCGACCGAGCCCGACACCCAGCTCTTCTTCCAGCTCGTGCAGAACCAGCTGCACTTCGCGGCCATCGGCAAGACTGCGCCCGACGAAAAGTGTCCCGAATCAAGCTTGCGAGAGTACGGGAGTACGGAGCCAGGAGTACGGAGCCAGGGACAACCACGACGGTTCAC
>JAWXBU010000033.1:0-8206 GCA_034440255.1 Planctomycetota bacterium
ACAGGTGAGTGGCGGAGTACCGCCATTCACCTGCCAGGAATTCTGTCAAGAGAAGAAAAGGGGCGTGGCGACCAAGTGTGCTGGCCCGGCGACCAAGTGTGCTGGCGTGGCGGCCAAGTGTGCTGGCCCGGCGGCCATGTGCCCTTCGATGTCTGAATGGAAACGTCAGTTCCGGTGAGGCTGGGCGTGGCGGCGGAGTGTGCCGAGTTGCTCGGGATGGAAACGTCAGTCACGGTGAAGCTGGGAGTGGCGGCCAAGTGTGCTGGCCCGGCGACCAAGTGCCCTTCGATGTCGGAATGGAAACGTCAGTTCCGGTGAGGCTGGGCGTGGCGGCAGAGTGTGCCGAGTTGCTCGGGATGGAAACGTCAGTCACGGTGAAGCTCGGCGTGGCGACCAAGTGTGTTGTTCCCGCGACCAAGTGCGGCTCCTTGTCGGAATCGGCGCGACAGTTTGCGTGAAGCCGGCCGTGGCGGCAAAGCGTGCTGAGAGGCTCGGACCGGCAGCAGTGCAGATTCGGTGACCTATCGCAACCTCGCGCTACAGTCTCCGCGCCTGCGGCCTCGCTCCCTCATCCCCGCCTCTCCTCGCCCTCGCGCTACCCATCAACCGCGCAATCACCGTGCGACTTCGAACGCACACAACCTCACGAAAGCGCAAAGGGGAGGAACCTCGTCGGCTCCTCCCCTCCGCATTCGAATCAGACGTGCCTCCGTCTCACGGACAGAACGGCACCGCCAACCCATCCGTCAGATTGAAGAACGGCGCACCACCCGGCACATCGCGGAACCAGTACTGGAAGTTGTACGTGTTACCCGCCGTAATCGTGCCGGCGACCGGCGCAGTCGTCAGGTCCAACTGATAGAAGGCCGTACCGAAGATGCTCGTGATCACGATCGGCAAACGCACGATCGATCCCGTCGCACACAGCCAACCATTGCCGAACGGAGCAGCCGTCTGCGAAGTGCCGTAGAAGAAGATGCCCGCCGTACTGAACGGCATCCCGCTCGCCTCGACTGCGAAATTGTTCTGGCTGATGAACTGCGAACCTTGCCAACCCATCTCGGCACCCGTTGGACTGGCCGAGTTCGGATTGACGAAGCAGTAGTTGAACGGCGACGGACACACGGGTGCTGTACCTGGCGTGAAAGGCCAAGCGTTCGACAACGACGCACCACCCGACGCCGTCGTCTTCACCAGGATGTCGCCTGGGCCCGCGTTCACAGGAACGGACGCGGTGATCGAGGTGCCGCTCGAGTTGAGCGGACCCACCACGACACTCGTGCCCGTCCCCGCAGTCGCCTTCGTGAACCACACTTGGTTGCCCGAGCTCAAGAAGCCCGAGCCGTTGATGGTCACAGTGCCGAGCGCAGCTGTGTACCCGGTGATGATCGGCTTCGAGGCCGACGCCACCGAGTAGATGTTCTGCACACCGAGGATGTCATCCGCTGAGATCGAACGCTCGGCCGTGCCTGTGCCCGAGACCGAAGGCCACATCGTCGCGCCAGCTACGGCTGAGTGATCGAGACCGAGCGCGTGCCCGAGCTCGTGACAGGCGACGCCCTGAATGTCGAGCTCGCTGCCGGGAATCCCCGTCGTCGGACCGTCGGCCCACGTCCAAGCTTGGAAGAACCGCATGCGCCAGCCGCTGAAGCCGGGATTGAAATACTCCGTGAAGGCGAGCACGCCGCCGCTCGAGCCGCCGATCTCGGAGCAGATGTTGTCGCCGATGACACCGACACCCGTCGCATTGCCCATGAAGTAAAAGTCGAAGTTCGCACCTCCCGAACCGAGGTTGCCAAGCTGCGACGGATCGCCGTTGCCGTTGCCGTGCAAGCGGCTGCCCCATTCGACGGCCGCCTTCCAAATGGCCATTTCGACGCCCGTGTAACCGGGGAAATTCGTGTCCGGCGTGACGTTGTTGTTCGCCTGCACGTCGGTGAAGTTGTCGAAGATCTTGAAGTGGCGCTGCGATGTCGAGAGCGACGTGCCGATCACCGTGAAAGCATCGCTCTGCGTGGGCACGAGCAAGATTCCGGCGAGCCCGAGCGCCGCGGTCGGCAGGATGAGTTTGACTACGTTCACTTGCCCGCTCCCTTGGCCTCGACGGCGACTGCGATCTGTGACTTCAGGTCGTTGAGCGCGATGTTCGACGGAATCGCGTACGCCTCACCGCGCCCTTGCACGAACACGTTTCCGGCGCGCTCGAAAGTGCGGTAGATCCCGCCGTGCCAACCGAAGATCTCGTTGCCCGCAAAATCGCCGCCCATGTTTTCGTTGTAGGCGTAGAAGCACACGACCTTGTTGCCGATTTTGACGTCGTCGGCCGAGGGTGCTTCTGAGTTGAACGACCCGTGTTCGGCGTCGACGAATCCGCCCATGAAGCTGACGTCGACCGTGACGGGCTTCGCCGTCTCGAGCGACGTGCCTTCGATCGACAGAGTGGTGAAGTAGAGTTCGGGCCCATCGATCGGATGGTCGATGCGCGTGACCCGCGACTTGACGATGGTCCCGAGGACCGCGTCGTTCGTCTTGGCGACGATCTCAGTCAGGTTGACGCGCAGGATCTGCGCCGTCGCGATGGACGCTACGGCCGTAACGGCCAGCGCGATCGCAGATCGGCCCAGGGAGGAGAGTTTCATGTGAGAGAGGTTCCTTTCGATGCACGCTTCCGCGGAGAGCGCGGGGCGAGCGTTTCTGGCTACGCCGACTCGAGCGAGACGCTTGGACGCATCGGAACCACGCCGGGTTCCGAAGAGGTAAGCCCTTTCAAATCTAACCGCACGCAGGCGCTCCAAGGGCCCCCAATGCCATTCGCCAAGTCGATCCGTCGACCCGCAGCACGGTGGCTGGCACGTGTATGCCCGATTGTGTCTCGCAACGACTCGGCGTTCTCGCGAGTCGCTGCGCCGCAGAAGGGGGCAGGCGCCGAACTGCGGATAACCGCGCTGAAGACCCCCGCTCAATGCAAATCGGTCGGCGTGTAGGCCTTGGGAGCCGGCGGAGGCGCTTCCGGACCCAAGTAGGCCGGCAATTCGTCGTCCTTTGGATGCTGGACGAGCAGTTCGACGACGAGCGCATGCCCGCTGGGATCCGCCGCGCGGACGAGCGCCATGGCCAGCCGCCGGCGGACGGAAAAGTGGGTCGGCACGAGCTCGCTCGCCTTTTTGAAGGCCTGCGCGGCACCCGCCAAGTCGCCGGTGAGCTCGCGCGCTTCCCCCAAGGCGAACCACGCCGGCCAATTCGTGTCCTCGCGGGCCGTGATCGCCTCGAGGCGCTTCGCGGCCGACTGCGGTTCGAACGCTTCGAGGTCGCTGTGCGCGAGCGCGATCTCGAGCTCCGACCAAGGCGCATGAGCGGCGACGAGGGCTGGCAAGAAACGGTCGATGTTCGTCACGTCGCGCTTTTCGACGAGGGCGCGAGCGAGCCAACTCCAAGTCGTGCGCAGGAACGGATCGAGCGGCGTCTCGTCGGCGGCGCGAGCGAAATGGCTCAGCGTTTCGCTGTCGAGTTCGAAGCGCGTCAGTCCGCGTTCGAACGGCGGACTCGCGGCCTGCAGCGCGTGAAATCGCGCCAGACCCGCACCGAGCGCGCTCGAATTGCCCTCGGCCAATGCGCGGAACGTCGACACACGAGCTGCATCCTCGCGCAGACTCGGCAGGAGGCCGAGTCGCGTCCACGGTGCGTCGAAGCCGCGATCGCGCTCGAAGGGGACGACGCGCACGCGCCGTTCCGAACCGACTGGAGCCTGCGTCGCGTTCGTCGCGATTCCGAAAGAAGGGCGCACGAGACCGTCGGCGCTGATCACGACCGCGTGCGCGACGTCGCTTCCGGCGAGCTTCGAGGCGCTCGGATTCACGACGCCTGCGAGCGGATTTTCGAGCGCGAGCCAGCGCACCACCGTCGTCGTCGAAGGTGCCGACTGCGCACCGATTGCGGGCGCGTCTCCGGCGAGCGGCAGCGCGATAACGATGTCGTAGTCGCCGTTTTCGACGCGTTCGCGCGCGCCGCGCGGCGACAGGATGTCACCTTCGGGCACGGGCATCGCCGGGTTGCCGTCCTGGTCCTCGAACAGCGCTTTTTCCAGGCGTTTCATCGACTTCCACCAAGCGGCGGTGCGATCGATCTTCGTCGCTCCGTGCGCGGTCAACGCAGTCGCTCGCAGCGGCGTCAACTGTCCGACGAAGAGGACGCGCACGTTCGTTTTCTCGGCCGAGAGCAGCGCGAACGAGTCGGCGATACGTTGGTGGTCGCTCGCGATGCCGTCGACGTCCGGCGTCAGCTCGTGTCTATCCAACGTCGCGACCTTGATGCCCTGTTGCGACGGTTCGACGGTCGCGAGACCGGTTCCGCGCTCGAACGCGACGAACGGCATGATCATGCGACCGGCCCACGGCGAGAGCACGATGACCGGCTTCGGCGTGCGCGTGAGCGCTGGAATGCCGCAGAGTGCGATCAAGAAAAGCGCGACGTAGCGAGCGCGCGGTCGCCGTTTCGATTCCGACAAAGCCGCGAGTGCCGCGCCGACGAGCGTGACGAGTGAAGCGATCGGCACGAGTTGCGCGCTGAACAATTCAGCCGTTTCGCCGCTGGATTCCGGGCTCGCATCGAGCAAGCGCGGCATCACGAACAGTCCTACAGCTGCGCCGACGAGAGCGCTCGACCAACTGCCGCGACCGCGCGCGCCGGCGAGTCCGGCACCGACGAACAATGCGGGTGCGATGAACGCCGCGGCGGCCAACAGCACGTCCCACGGCAGCGTGCCGAACTCGACGGGCCGCATGTTCCAACGCTCGATCAGTGGCCGCAGACCTTTGCCGTCGGCGACGACGTCGACGAACGATAGTGACGCGAAACACGCGGCACTCGCGGCGGCGAGGGCGACAGGAAACGACAGACGGCGCATCGAGCGCGCGCTCACCATCCATCCGAACGCAGCCGCTCCGAAAGCCAAAAAGGCCAGGAAAACAGCGCCGAAAACGCTGTCGTCTTGCGCGAGACCTGCCCCGAAGAGTCGTAGGTGACGGGCGATCGCTTCGATACCGATCGCAACGCCTGCGCCAGCGATCCACAGGCCTGCGCGCTCACCCAAGTTCGTCGGATGCGCGCCTTCCTCGGGCAGTTCGTCGCGTCGCGACGCGATCAGCGGCCGACCGACGATCACGACGATGGCGAGCAGTGCGAGCAAGATCCACGGCACGCCGTAAGTCGGGCCGAACGCGAATCCGTGCGTCGCGAAACCCAGAGCGATCGACGCGAGCAACACCCACGTCCCGCCCGCGGCGACTCCCAACGAGGCGAGCGCGAGGACCAGCAGTGCCGCGGCACGCCAAGCCATCGCCTCGGACGATTCGACGCCCGCCCATTCGGTGGCTTCGCCGCCCGGCATGGCGCGCAACCGTGACAACAGGAAACCACCCGCGAAACCCAGCAAGATTCGACCGATCGTGCGACGCATGGCAGGACGGTAGCGGGTGGCCGCAGCCCGTTGAAGAGCATCCAGCGTATGCTCGTCGCCCCGATGGCGAAGACAACGCGAGTCGAAACGCGCGCTCGAGCGTTGCTCCTCGTCTGGTTCGAGCGCGAAAAGCGCGCTCTGCCGTGGCGGGAGACGCGCGATCCGTTCGCGATCTGGGTCAGCGAGGCGATGTTGCAGCAGACGCAGGTCGAGACTGTTATCCCGTATTTTAGGCGCTTTTTGGGCCTTTTTCCGACGGTCGAAGCCTTGGCGAGAGCTCCGCTCGAGGACGTCCTCGCAGCGTGGAGCGGTCTCGGCTACTACCGTCGCGCGCGGACGCTGCACACGGCGGCGCGCGCCATCGTCGAGTCACCGGGCGGACGATTTCCGAGTACACACGCGGCGCTGCTCGAACTGCCCGGCGTCGGCCCGTACACCGCCGGCGCAGTCGCGAGCATCGCGTTCGACGAGCACGCGTCTCTCGTCGACGGCAACGTGGCGCGTGTGTTCGCTCGCTGGTTCGCGATCGATTCGGCACAGGAATCCAAGGCGTTTCGCGACGAGACGTGGGCGATCGCGGATCGACTCGTCGCCGACGTCGAGCGACCTGGCGAATGGAATCAGGCGCTGATGGAACTGGGCGCAACCGTGTGCACGCCGCGAGATCCGCAGTGCGACGCGTGTCCCATGCGCACGGGGTGTCGAGCGCTGGCCACAGGTCGAGTCGCCGAGTTGCCGCGCCCGAAAGTGCGCCGCGCCACGATCGCTGTCGAGCTGTCGACCTTCGTCGTTCACGAAAACGGCACGCTCGTCGTGCGCGAGCGCGCGAGCACGGAGCGCATGGCCGGTCTGTTCGAGTTGCCGACGATCGAGACGAGCGGGTCGGAGCTGATTGCAGTGCGCTCGACCGCGCCGCTCAGGCTCGCCGAGATCGACACGCTCGGGAGCGTTTCGCACACGATCACGCATCACAGAATCCGCACTCGCGTCGTCTCGGCACGCGTCGCCCACGGCAGCGTCGAAGCGCCGTTTCGCCGCGTGAAACAGGCCGAATTCGTTCGTCTGCCCTTGACCGGCATGACCAAGAAAATCGTCGCGCGCGGCTGGGCGAACGGCGCGTGAAGCGTTGAAGCGACGCCCGGCGCATGGCATCTAGTGCAGTCGGAGCCCTGACATCGCCACATCTCGTCCCACCGAGCCTCGTTTCACTGCGCGCGGCGTCACGTTCGTCGTTCCGGCCTTCAACGAGGAGAGCGCGATCGCCGGCGTCGTCGAGCGTTTGTCTGCGCTCACGCTGGGCGTTCCGGTCGAGATCATCGTCGTCGACGACGGTTCGACCGACGGGACGGCGCGCGTGCTCGAGGGGCTGGCGCAGAAGAACGAGCGCTTGACGGTGCTGCGTCATCCGCGCAACAAGGGTTACGGCGCTGCGCTCAAGACAGGTTTCGCTCGAGCGAAGCACGAGGTCGTCGTCATCACGGACGCGGACGGCACGTACCCCGAGCACAAGATCGGCGAACTCTTGGCGTGCATCGACGACGGCGCCGAGATGGCCGTCGGAGCGCGCATCGGCGCAGACGTGAACATTCCGCTCGCGCGAAGGCCGGCGAAGGCGTTCTTGCGCGGGCTCGCGAGCTACTTGGCCGGCACCGAGATTCCCGATCTGAATTCAGGTCTGCGCGCGATGCGGCGCGATCTCGTGATGCGCTATCGACCGATCCTGCCGCAGGGTTTTTCGTTCACGACGACGATCACACTCGCGTCGCTGACCAACGATCACCGCGTCGACTACGTCACCATCGACTACAAGAAGCGCGCGGGACGCTCGAAGATCCGACCGATCCGTGACACGCTCGGCTTCACGAGTTTGATCGTGAGGACGGTGCTGTACTTCAATCCGTTGAAGGTGCTCTATCCCGTGGCTGGACTGGTGCTCGCAGCACTCCTCGTGTCCTTGTGGTTCGACATCGTGCACACGACGCCCGCCAACCTGTCGGACAAGACGACGTTGCTATTCATCGCGTTCTTCCAAGTGCTCTCGGTCGGTTTACTCGCCGACCTGATCGACAAGCGCAGCCGCGTTTGAGCCGTTTTTCCCAGCGAAAACGCTGAATTCCGCGATTGCGGACCGCGGCGGAGGCCGTGTCGGGTATCGTCTTTCGCCCCCATCTTCGGAGCCTCGACCATGCTTGACGTCAATGATCTCGCACCTGATTTTTCACTGCCCTCGACCTCTGGCAAGACGGTGTCCTTGAAGGACCTGCGCGGCAAGAAGGTTGTGCTGTACTTCTATCCGAAGGACGACACGCCTGGTTGCACGACCGAGGCCTGCGATTTTCGCGACAATCTGGTGCGCTTGAAGAGCCGCAGCGCGATTGTGCTCGGTGTGTCGAAGGATTCGATGCCCAGTCACTCGAAGTTCCGCGCCAAGTACGAGTTGCCGTTTGATCTGCTGTCGGATGACGGGAATGCGACGGCGAAGGCGTACGGCGCGTACGGACAGAAGTTGATGTACGGCAAGCAGGTCGAGGGCACGATTCGCTCGACGTTTCTGATCGATGACAAGGGCAAGGTGGTTGCCAAGTGGTCGCCGGTGAAGGTCGAGGGGCATGTCGCTGAAGTGTTGGCGGCGTTGAATGCGTTGAATGAGCCGGTCGGGTTGATGACACCCAAGAAGGCGGCGCCGAAGGTGGTCAAGGCGGTTGAGGTCAAGACGACGCAGAAGGCTGCGGAAGCGGCGCCTGTGAAGAA
>JAWXBU010000034.1:0-23476 GCA_034440255.1 Planctomycetota bacterium
GAGGCGGCGAATTCGCCGCCTCCAGGAGCGGAGGATTCTGTGCCGGTCTCGTGCTGTCGCTCGGCTCTCCTTGGCATTCGCTCCGAAGCATCACCTAGCTGAGTGTCAGGGCTAGATTTCCAGCGAGGGTCGCGTGCTGCGAACATGGAGGGGTACACGCATTCTGCTGCGGGTGCGGTATGGGACCGCGAGGCAGATGAACGGCGCGCCGGAAACTGGAAGCAACGGCCTTCACAAGCGTGCTCCGCATCGCTGACCCCGCGCGCGTGAGTGGCGGAATACAGCCATTCACGCGCCCGGTGTTCTACTTGGGAGGAAAAGGGGCGTGGCGGCCAAGTGTGCTGAGTTGCTCGGGGGGATGAGTCTGTTTCGGCGCACGTTCGAAGTCGGCACCCAAACTCACTGGCGCTTGGACCTTGCGCTTGGACGCAGATCTCGGACCTTGCGCTCACACATTCTTCTGCTGCGCTCGATCGTTATCCGCCAGATCAGCGAGCACCGGCAGCAAGAACTCTCTTCCCAGGATCACCAACGTGGCCGTCAGAGGCAACGCGACCAACAATCCAAACATCCCCATCGACGCCGCTCCAGCCATCAAAGAGAAGATGACGACGACCGGATGCAACCCCAGGCTGTTGCCCAAGATCTTCGGGATCAAGAAGTAGTTCTCGAGGCCTTCGGCCAATAAGAAAACGGTGCCAACACCAATGACGGCATAACCGAGACTGTGCTCGAGCATCGCGACCAACAGCGCCATCACGAGGCCGATCGCCGAACCGACGAACGGGATCAGAGACAAAAAGCCGGTGCCCAAGCCGAGCAAGAGCGCGAAATCGACGTCAGCGATGAACAGCCCGAGCGCCAGGAACGTTCCTTTGGCCAGACACACGAGCAATCGCCCGCGGAAGAAGTTCGCCAGCACTTCGCCGATCTGCGTGCCAATGCGCACGAGACGGTCGCGATCGCGGCGCGGTAAGTAGCGTGCGACGAAGCGATGGATGCGCTCCAACTCGAAGAGCAGGAAGTACGTGTAGATCGGTAGCAGGATCAACAACGTTCCGACCGCGAGCAAGTTGCCGAACACCTGCTGGAAAACGAACACCGCGCCCGAGCCGATCTTCGTGCCGATGTCCGCCGCTTGCGTGCTGGAATCGTCGCTGATCCACGACGTCCACCACACGCGGATCTTGCGTTTCAAATCTGCTGCTTTGTCTCCGGGCTCGACTGCCAGAGCTTCACCCGACTTCAGGTCGACGCTTCCTCCAGTCTTCGGATCGATCGCGGCGCCCGTCATCGAATCGAAGTTCGCGTTCGGATCCGGCGTCTTCGCGCCATTGCGCGTCTCCACCTTCGCTTCGCCCTTCGATTCGTTGGCCGGCTTCGGCAAGTACTGGATCACCCACGAAATTTCGTCGTGGTACTGCTCGGCTGCCTGTTCGATGCGCTCGCGCACTTTCAGGCCCAAGCCTTGATCGCTGACGAGTTCGCGAGCGAGCCCGCGGCCTTGGAAGTACACGCCCGCGGCCACGAGAGTCATCAGGACGAGCGCCGCACCGAAGATGAAGTTCACCGCGCGCCGGCGTTTCCAGCCGCGCTTCTCCAAGCGCAACACGAGTGGATGAGCGACGAACGCCAGCAAGTAGCCGAGGATCAGCGGGTTCAGCACCGACCGGACGGACCACAAGAACCAGCCGATCAGGAGGAAGAGGGCGACGAGCGCGATGTTGCGCGCGGTCGGTGACAAGCGTTCGATCACGAAGGACCCTCGCCGCCGTGCGGCGTGAACAACTCGGCCGGCAATTTCGGCTGGTAGGACTTCACGAATGCCGTGTCGAAGTCGAAGCCCGCGCGGAAGTCTTCGATGCTGTCTGAATCCTGGCGATTCAAGAGCCCTTCTTCGACGAGCAAGAACACGATGCGTCCCCAATCGAGCGTGTCGCGAATGCCCCACGCGCGCCATACGGCTCCCGCGAGCGGACCGAATTGTTCGATCGCATGCACGCGCATGCCGCTCAGCAGTTCTTGTCCGGTCACGTGACGCGCCGTGCCTTCTTCTTCGTCGCGACCGGCGAGTCTCACCGCAGGGTCGAGCGAATCGTAGAGGAACTGAAAGGCCTCGGGCGCGTAGCGACCGTCTTTCAAAGCGAGCTTGCGCAACTGGGGATCGCTCGACATCAAGTCACGCTCACGGTTCGACGCGTCAGCGGATCGAGGGCGAGTAGAGCGCGCTCCACCGCCGCATCCGGCGCCAAATTCATGTCGACATCCTGCCGCGCGGCGAGCACGCCTTCCAGGACGTGAACCAAAAGTGCTTCGGGAAGATGCGCGATCCGCGCGGCCGTCGCTCCGAACGCGAGCTCCGACACGTCGATTCCGGCTCGGGCGCGCACCGCGTCGCGCAGCACGAAGCAGAGGAGATCGAGAAATGTCCGTGCCTTGACACGCGTCTGTGCGGCCGGCGTTTTTCCCGGGAAAACCGCCTCGATTTCGCTCCACTCGCGCGTGCGAGCGAATGGATCCGGGCCGACGCTGAGCGCGCGCTCCACGATTTCGATCATCGCCAGCGCGCCACGTTCTTCGAGCGTGACAGCGATCCCCGGCGCACCGGCCGCGAAACGAGCCAACATCTGGCGTTGCGCCGGTTCGACCGACGATTGAGCGAGCACGCGCTCGACCAGGCCCGCGTCCAGCGTACCGAAAGGAACGCGGACGCAGCGGCTGTGGATCGTCGCGAGCAAGCGATCGGGCCTGGAGGTCTCGAGCACGAGCAGAGTCGACTCGCCCGGTTCCTCGAGCGTCTTCAAGAGCGCGTTCTGAGCTTCCTCGACCAAGCGATCGCTCTCGCGCACGAGCACGATGCGCCAGCCGTTTTCCATCGGGCGCAGCGACAGGAACTGTCCGATCGTGACCTTCGGTCCGTCGGCGCGCGGCGTCACGTGACCGATCGAGATCGATTCGAGACCTTCGATCGTGGGATCGATCACGAACACGTCGGGATGCGAGTCGATCTTGGCGCGCTTGCACGGTCCGCATGTTCCGCAGGGCGGGCCGATGCCGCGAGCGCACAAGAGTCCAGCCGTGAGGCGCTCGGCGGAGAGGAACTTTCCGACGCCTTCGGGCCCCGTGAAACACAGCGCGTGTGCGAGTCGCTGCGCACGCGCCGAGCGCCACAACCCCTCGAGAACGTGCTCGTGACCGACGACTTCAGCGAAGCGCACGCTGCACCTCCGCGAAAATGTCGCGTGCCACATGGTCTTCGTCCCGCGCGCCGTCGATCACGATCGTGCGCGGCACGAGTTCCTTGTAGCGGGCGTAGCCGCGAGCGACACGCTGCTGGAATCCCAGGCCCTTGTCTTCGATGCGATCGGTGGCGCGTCCGCGCCGACGGGCGGCGAGTTCGGCCGGGATTTCCAGCACGATTTCGAGATCGGGCCGCGGTGATCCGGCCCACGTTTCGAGCAGCGTGAGGACCTCGCGTTCGTCGAGTCCACCAGCGACGGCTTGGTAGGCGAACGTCGAGGGATGGAAGCGTTCGCAGACGACGTGGCGGCCCGCGGCCAACGCAGGCGCGACGAGTTCCGACAAGGTCTGCGCGCGCGCAGCTGCGAAGAGCAACGTCTCTACGCGCGGCGTCAGAAGCGCGTGCTCGCGCGACAGGAGGATCGCGCGTAGAGCTTCGCCGACCGGCGTGCTGCCCGGCTCGCGCACGTGCAACGGGTCGGGGTTCGATCCGCGCGACAGAGCTTCGACCAAGCGTCGCGCTTGCGTGCTCTTGCCGCAGCCGTCGACGCCGTCGAGCACGACGAAGAGTGCGCGTATGACGGGTGCGCTCACTGGAGTTTTTGAATCACGCTCTTCGCGGCTTCGCAACTTGGATCGGTCGTGAGGGCTTCGTTCGCGCGCGCGAGTGCTTCTTCACGGCGCCCGAGCGAAAAGAGACACTCCGCTTGGTAGGCCTGCAACTCGGCGCGTTCGGAATCCTCGAGCGGCGCAGTCCCTTTCTTGTCGAGTTTGGCCGGGACCGCGAGCGTCGAGCCGTACTCGCGCAACGCGGCCTCGAACTGCCCGGTCGATCGCAACGCATCGGCCCATTTGCGGTGGACTTCGCGCAAGAACGGGTCGACCTCGTTGACCTCCGCGTACAGCTTGCACGCCTCGGCGTGACGACCGTTCTCGACGTGCCACTCGGCGACCAGGAGATGCTTCTCGATTTCGCCACCGTTCCACGCGATCCACTTCTCGCGCATCGCCATGGCGTCGTCGATGCGCTCCTGCTCGGTGTACAGAGCCGCGAGGCGCAGCTCGGCCGACAGATCGACGTCGTCGTAACCGGGGAACGCTTTCAGAGCCGCGAGCAATTGTTTTTCACACTCGGCTTCGTCGTCGGCGTCCTGCGCGAACTGGGCGAGCGCGATGCGAGCGCGGTAGTCCTCGCCCCCATTTTCGATCGCAGCCTTCATGAACGAGGCGGCGCTCACATTGTCCTCCGACGCGAGCGCGATGAACCCGCGCAGCATCGACGCGCGCGCCGGCTCCGGATCGACGTCCTTCAAGCGGCGCAGCGCTTCCTCGGCATCGAGCTTCTTGCCGCGCTGCCAAGCCGCCCACGCGACCGTGCACCAGCTGTCGATCCACTGCGCCTTGTCCGTTGCGTTCGAGGGCATCTTCGACGCCAACGACAATTGCACGCGCGCGACGCGAGCGGCGTCCCAGCGCGGCTCGATGCGCAGATCCTGCGTCGCGTTCTTCACGAACGCCAGAAATTCCGCGTCGACGATCTCCGGCGTAGTCGCATAGACCTCCTTCAGCGCTTGATCGAGGTCGAGCCCGCGATCGAAAGCCTCGAGGAACTTCACGATGCGCGCGAAACCGTAGCGCTCGATCAGCATCTGGCACACGAGTCCGCCCTGGTAGTAACCGAACAGGATGCGCGGTCCGCGGAACGCGCGGTTCAGATCGCGCAAGAGGATCACTTGACCGTTCGCGATCGAGTCGACGAGTTCGCGGCGCATGTTGCGCGTCCACGACGGATTGCGATTCACTTCCTCCCACGTCGCGAGACCTTCGGTGATCCACCGCGGACAGCGGTTGTGCGACAGACCCAAGTGGATCACGTGCGTGAATTCGTGGAAGGACGTGCGCGCCCACGACTGCGTGCCGCGCATCTCCCACAGCGGCGAAACCGCGGTGACGACGGGCCCGAAACACACGCCGAGTGCTGGAAAACCCTCGAATCCCGTCGAACGCACCGAAAAGTCGCGATGCGCGCGGAAGACTTCGATGAGCGTCGGACTCGGCGTGAAACCGTAGCGCGCGGAGAGTTCACGGCGCGCGTCGACGTAGAACGGCACCAGGTACGTGGCGAGCACGTCACCGCCCTCGGGATCCCACGAGAACGACAGATCGCCCTCGGAGACGACTTCGTGCTTCTCGGCAAGACGCTTCAAGACGAGGCGCATGTTGTCGCGCCACGCATCGGCCCGGCCAGCGGCGACTTTTTGCGCGGCGTCGAGCGCCGTGCGCGCCCCGGCTTCGTCGCCCGTGTTCGCGAGTGCGCGGCCCAATTGCGTCAACGCCTCATGGTCGCTCGGGTCGCGTTCCGATGCGCGCTTCACGAACGGCAAGCCTTCAGCGAAGCGATAGAGCTCCAAGAGATGGCGCCCGACTTCGCGCTCCGGCGTCGAGTCCTTCGTGTCCGCGTCGATCAGCTCCTTCAAGATCGCGTTGCACTGCGCTTCGTCGTGTTCGATCCACGCGAGCGTCGCACGCAGCGTGCGCACATCGCGACGCTTGGGCGCTGCATTCTCGAGCAGAGCCAAGCGCTCGCGCGCACTCTTCAACTGTCCGTCGTCCAGATCCGCGGACGCAGCAGCGACGAGCGCGCGGATCGATTTCGGCCGTGCAACGAGCGCTTTGCCGAGGATTTCCGCGGCCGATTCGCGCTGACGCTGCCAGTTGTAGCGGTGCAGCGCGTACAAGCCGAGCCACGCGCCCTCGTGCGTCGGATGCAGGCGCAAAGCGTCGCGGTAGAGCTTCGCGGCGGAGCGCTTGGCGCCCTCGGCCACTTCTTTGTCCGCTTCGAAGTAGAGATCGCCGAGCGCGACCAACAAGTCCGGCTCGTCGCCGCCTTGATCCTTGAGCGAGTCGAGCGCCGTCACGAAAGTCTGCGACGCGCCCTCGAGATTCCCGAGCCGACGCTGACACAGGCCGCGCGCGAGCAACGCATCCCAAGGTTGATCGTCTCCCGTGTCCGCGCCGATGGCGAGCAGCGCGAGCGCACGATCGCGCTGTCCGACGTCGAACGCCGCAGTCGCCTCCACCCATGCGTCGCGCGCATCGAGAGCCGGTGCGAGCACGCGTGACTCTCCGTCGACGAGCGCCAGAGCTTCGACGGCGCGGCCGATTTCGCACAAGACGCGCGCTTCGAGGCGCACGGCCGCGGCACGAACGGCGACCGCTTCCGCGCTTTTCGAGGCCGTCGCTGTCGGTGCGCCGGGCGCAGTTTCTCGAGCTGCTGACTGCGCGAGCGCTCGTTTGGCGAGTGCGACATCCGCGAGTGCCTTGTCGTACTCCACCAGCTCCAAGCGGGCCTCGGCGCGCACGAGCAGGGCCGCAGCGTCGTCCGGGTGCTCGGCCAGCAGTTCGTCGATGCGGCGCACGGCCGTTTTGGCCTCGCCGCGGCGCACGAGCTGGGCGCAGTCGGCGCGCTCCTCGGCGAGGAGCGCTCGGTCGTCCTGCGTCCCTGCCCAGGCGCTCGGATTCAGTGGCACGAACGCGGCCGCGAGAAGCAAACACAGGATGCCGAGCGTACTTTTCATCGTGACTTCGAGAGCGCCTTTCCACCCAGTCCACCATGCGCCGCGCCCTGAGCCAAGGGCGCGAACGCGGGCCGATCGAGCGGGGCGGAGCCTTGTTCGGCCGGGGCCGAACTTGTATGCCCTGATCCCATGAAGTCCAGCATCGGGTCACGTTCCAAGCAGGTTGCCGCGTGCGTTTTCGTTCGTTCGTCGCTGACGCTCACGGGCCTGGCGCTCGCGTTCGCCGCGTGCCGTTCGCCGCACGTCCCCTCCTCGCCGCCGGAGCCGGTCGCGGTCGCCACGTACGAACCCGATCCGGTCGATGTGGCCCCGTCCTGGCTGGCTGAGCCTTTGTCGTGGGAGAAATTGAAGCGTGTCGAGGCGTGGATCGCGAGCGAAGGTCAGAGATCAGCGCCGTTGTGGAAAAACGAAGCCGCGCTCGTGGTCAATCTCGGGCGACTCGAATTCGTGCGCCGAGAAGCAGGCGACTCGGCGAAGAAGCGCGACGCCGACGTCGATCGACGCATCAAGACGGCGAGGAGCGGCCTCGAGTCCGTCGCGAGCAATGCCGAAGCCACGGACGCACAGAGGCGTCGTGCGCAAGACGGTGTGCGTCGTGCGGATCGCCTCCTCGGCAACACGAGTTTCGTCACCAAGGTTTCTGCGCCGATGGGCGTGCCGGTGATCGCGCGTTCGGCGTGGGGTGCGGCGCGACCGCACACGGAGCGCATGGACAAGACGGCGGGCGAGTACACGCGCATCACGGTGCACCACTCGGCCGATCCGACGCCGATCGAACTCGATGGCACGAGCAGCAAGAGCTTTGAAGCCGTGCGCGAGATTCAGAAGGCCCACATGGACGGCAAGAGCACGCACTACGGCGACATCGGCTACCACTTCGTGATCGATCCGTACGGACGACTGATGGAAGGGCGCGATCTGCGCTACCAAGGTGCGCACGCGTACGGCGACAACAACCTGCAGAACATCGGCATCTGCTTGATCGGCAATTTCGAGAAAGAGACGCCGACGAAGGCTGCGCTCGACGCGCTCGAACGCGAGATCGAAGGCCTGCGCAAGCAGTACGACATCCCGAAGAAGCGCGTCTACGGTCACCGCGAGTTGCGCTCGACCGAGTGTCCGGGCGACAAGCTGATGCGCTGGATCGAGCGCTATCGCAAGTCGTGATGCGACGGTCGCGATCGTTCGTGTACCGAGCCAGCGTGCTTTTTCCGGTGCTGACGAAGCGACGCTCAGCGCGCTGATCGTGGCTTCGTCATCGCCGGAAAAAGGACGCTGGCTCGGTACACGAACGATCGCGACGGTCACGCGGCCGGCAGCACGTTCTTCCAGATCAGCACGGCCACGACGATCGCGAGCGCGATGCGATAGCCGCCGAACACGGCGAGACCGCGGCGGTTGAGCCACGCCACGAGCCATTTCACCGCGAAGAATGCGCTGATGAAGCTCGTCACGAATCCGAGCGCCAAGTACGTCGCACCGTAGTGCGCGACGAGAACGTCACCGGATTTGAGGGCCTTGTGTGCCGTCGCGGCGCCCAAAGTCATCACTCCCAGCAACAGACTGAATTCGACGGCTGCGCGACCTGCGAGCCCGACGACGAGTGCTCCGACGATCGTGGCCAGACTGCGGCTCGTACCCGGCGCGAGGGCCAGACACTGGAACAGTCCGATGACGAGCGCGTGCCGCACATTCATCGAATCCACTTCGATTCCCTCCGACCGACCGCGACGCAACAGCGGAACAGCGAGAATCACCACACCGCCGACGAACCACGCGACCACGACCGGCTTCAATCCGAACAGCACCGCGTCGATCTCGTCCTCGAAAGCGAGTCCTACGACTGCTGCCGGAACGAACGCCACGATCAAGAGGCCGAGTAGCCGCAGTCCGCTCGCGTCGCGGCCGACGAGTCCGCGCAACAAGCTCACGACACGCGGCCAGTAGAGCGACAGAACCGCGAGGATCGCGCCACCTTGGATGCAAATCGCAAACGAGCGCGACGCAACGTCATTCGGAATGCCGAGTGCGCGTTGCGCGAGAATGAGGTGCCCAGTCGAGCTGACCGGCAGGAACTCGGTGATGCCCTCGACGATGCCGAGGACGATCGCTTCGAAGGGATTCAATCAGCCGTCCCGACGAAGCGTCGATGCCTTCGCGATCTCGATTCGGAGCGTGCGCAAAACGTCGCTCACTTCAGCGGCTTGACCGCGTCCTTCGCGGACACGTACTTCATGCCGAACGCTTCCGCGACCGCTGCATACGTGATCTTGCCGTCGATCACGTTCGCCGCCGTCTCGAGCTCGTGACTCGTCTCGACCGCGCCGATCGGACCCAGCTTCGCGAGACGCTCGACCCACGGCAGCGTCGCATTCGTGAGCGCGAAGGTGCTCGTGCGCGGCACAGCACCCGGCATGTTCGCGACGCAGTAGTGGATGACGCCGTCGATGACGTACGTCGGTTCCGCGTGCGTCGTCGCGTGCACCGTCTCGATGCAACCGCCCTGATCGACCGCGACGTCGACGATGACCGAGCCCTTGCGCATGAGCTTCAAGTCTTCGCGCTTGATCAGCTTCGGCGCCGCGGCACCCGGGATCAGGATCGCGCCGACGACGAGGTCGGTCTCGGGCAAGGCTTCGCGCACCGACAGCGGCGTCGAGTACACGGTGCGGCAGTTGGCCGGCAGGATCTCGTCGAGGTAGCGCATGCGATCGAGGTTGACGTCGAGGATCGTCACGTCCGCACCGAGGCCCGCGGCCATGCGCGCAGCCTGTGTGCCGACGACACCGCCGCCGATGATCAGGACTTTGGCCGGGCGCACGCCGGGCACGCCGCCCAAGAGAATTCCCGAGCCGCCCGCAGGCGCTTCGAGGAACTTGGCGCCCGCTTGGATCGCCATGCGACCGGCGACTTCGCTCATCGGCGTCAAGAGCGGCAGTCCGTGGTTGTGCTCGAGCGTCTCGTACGCGAAACAGTAGGAACCGGTCTTGATCACGCCCTCGGTCAGCGCCTTGTCCGCCGCCAAGTGCAGGTACGTGAAGAGCGTCTGGCCCTTCTTCATGTGCGGCCACTCGCTCGCGAGCGGCTCCTTCACCTTGAGCACGAGATCGTTCTTCGCCCAGACCGTCGCTGCATCGGGCGCGATCGTCGCTCCGGCCTTCATGTAGGCCTCGTCCGGAAGCGCGCTGCCGACGCCTGCGTTGGTCTCGATCATGACCGTGTGGCCCTGGGCCTTGAGTCGATCGACGCCCGCGGGGGTCAGGGCGACGCGGTTCTCGTTGTTCTTGATTTCCTTGGCGACACCGATCTTCAAAGCGTTGGACCTCGGCTCGTGGGCCCGGTGTAATCCGGGCTTCCCGTGCGCCGTGCGGCGCCGGATTTCAGGGGGGCTGGTGGGCGATAATGGACTCGAACCATCGACCTCTACGATGTCAACGTAGCGCTCTAACCAACTGAGCTAATCGCCCGTGTGAAACCGGAAGGACCTTCCGACTTCGGGGCGAGAAGCCTAGTGGAGTGATTCGCGAGCGACAAGCGTTTTCCATCCGCTTGCCGCGTCACTGCGCGCGGCTAGGGCTCACACCAAGGGCCCGGGCTGCGTAGAACGAGGCGTGGTGGTAGGGTCCTCTCGATCCGCCCCACCGAGCGAGGAAGAAGAACCATGCTGTCCCTTTTCTTGGCCCTCACGGCACCCCTCTCGACCCCGCGCACCGAGGACGAGACCGAACTCTACCGCCGGCGTGTGACGCCGATCGTCGAAGTCGCGCGCGAGGCTTCGCCGGCCGTCGTGTTCATCAAGACCGAGAACGTGCAGGTCGTGCGCGATTTCTGGGGCCGCGTCTTCCAGCAAGACGGCGGCGGAGCTGGCTCGGGCGTGGTGATCCACAAGGACGGCTTCATCATCACGAACTACCACGTGATCGACGGCGCGAAGAAATTGTCGGTCACGTTCGATGCGCAGTACGACGCGACGACGTATACGGCCGAAGTCGTCTCGTTCGTGAAGCAAGAAGATCTCGCGCTTCTGAAGATCGTGGGCGAGCGCGAATTCCCGACGATTCCGCTCGGCACGAGCAAGGACTTGATGCTCGGCGAGACCGTGATCGCCATCGGAAACCCCGAAGGCCAGGTCCATAGTGTGAGCGACGGCATCATCTCCGGATTGCACCGCAACGTGACGATCCCGACCGCCTTCGGCACGCTGAAATTCGACGACCTGATCCAGACGAACGCGTCGATCAACCCCGGCAATTCAGGCGGTCCGCTCCTGAACATCAACGGCGAACTCATCGGCATCAACAACGCGATGAACCGCGAAGCGCAAGGGATCGGGTTCGCGATCCCGGTCGACCACGTCAAGCGCGTGCTCGAAGAACGCATGTTGGCGCCCGACTCTGCACCGACGTGGCTCGGATTCGACGTCATCGGCGAGGATCACCTGCAGATCGGCACGGTGGTTCCAGGGGGTCCCGCCGAGAGCGCGGGACTGCGCGCGGGCGACTGCATCGTAGCGGTCGGTGGCACCACGGTCGTGAATCACGACAGCTACAAACTCGCGCGTGCGGGGCTGTCGCCGAATCGAGAGGTCGAGCTGAAGGTGGAGCGCGCGGGCCAGGAACGTGTCGTACGGCTCTCGCCGTGGAATCGGTTCGACGGCGTGCTCTACGAACACCTCGGAATGAAGGTCAAGACCGTCGTCCCGCCCCACAACAACTACACGAGCTACATCGTCATCACGGAAGTGCGCCCCGGCGGTCCGGCGGCAGAATTGGGCCTTCAAGTGAACGACGCCATCGACGCCGTGCGGCCGCTGTCGGGAGCGCGCGCTCGTCCCTTGCGCGTCCCCTCGCGTGAATTGTTCGCGAGCTTGGTCACCGAACTCGACCCGGGAATGAAACTCCAAGTCGACGTGTACCGCGACGTGGACCAGAACGGCCGCTTCGAGGAAGAAGAGCTGCACCGCGGGACGCTGACCTTGCGTTGATGCGGATGTCGTGCCCTGCGCACTCCGGGCTTGTATGATTGTGCGCCCACTTCTCCGGCGAGCCGGGGACGCGGGCGCGCAACTTTTTCCACCCATCCGATGAAGAAGGCCGTCCTCGAATTCAGCGAGCGCTTCGGGAGCATGCTGTCGCGCGTGCTCCTGACCGTGTTGTATTTCGGGGTCCTGGGCCCTTTCGCGATCGGCTACCGCCTCTTCGCCGATCCGCTGCACATACGCCGGCGCAAGCATGGCAACTGGACGGCGTGGACCACGACGAACGACACGCTGTCTTCGGCGCGTCGGCAGGACTAGGGTAGCGCGTGAACGTCCTCGGCCTCTCGTTCTACTACCACGATTCGTCGGCGGCACTCGTGCAAGACGGCGTGCTCGTCGCGGCGGCCGAAGAGGAACGCTTCAGCCGGCGCAAACACGATTCGGGCTACCCGTCGCTCGCGATCGAATTCGTGTGCAAGCAGGGCGGCATCACGTTGAACGACGTGGATTTCGTCGTCTTCTACGAGAAGCCCTTCGTCAAGTTCGAGCGCATGCTGCTCACGGCGATGAGCACCTTTCCGAAGAGTTCGGCCGTGTTCCGCGAGTCGATGCAGCGCTGGATCTCCGACAAACTGTGGATCAAATCGATCCTCGCCAAGAAGACGGGCCTGCCCACTTCGAAGCTGCTCTTCGCCGAACACCACGTCAGCCACGCGGCTGCGAGCTTCTTCACCTCGCCCTACAAGGAGGCCGCGATCCTGACCGTCGACGGCGCGGGCGAGTGGACGACGTCGACGATGGGTGTCGGTCGCGATCGCAAGCTCGAGATCATCAAAGAGATCCGCTTCCCCCACTCGCTCGGACTCCTCTACTCGGCGTTCACCGCGTACTGCGGGTTCGAGGTCAACGAGGGCGAGTACAAGTTGATGGGCATGCATCCCTACGGCAAGCCGCGCTTCGTCGACAAGATCATGGAGATCATCGACGTCGCCGACGACGGTTCGCTGTGGCACGACATGCGCTACTTCGCGTACCACTTCTCGCCCGACACTACGCTTTCACCGCGATTTGCCGAGCATTTCGGCCGTCCGGCGCGCGATCCGAAGCTGGGCGACACGTCGCTCGATCCGTACTACTGCGACATGGCCGCGTCGATCCAGAAGGTGACCGAAGACGTCGTGTTGAAGATGGCGCGGCACCTGCACCAGATCACGGGCATGAAAGCGCTCGTCATGGCCGGCGGCGTCGCGCTCAACTCCGTCGCCAACTACAAAGTGCTGCGCGAGGGCCCGTTCGAGGAGCTTTACATCCTGCCCGCGCCCGGCGACGACGGCGGATCGGTCGGTGCGGCGTACTGGGCGTACAACCACGTGTTGAATCAGCCGCGCGGACCGGCGCTCGATCACGCGTACTTGGGCAGCGAGTACTCGGACGCGGAGATCAAAGCGTTCCTCGACAAGTACTCGATCCCCTACGAGCACTTCGAGGACGACGAGAAGTTCTTCGACTTCGTCGCGCGCCAACTGGCCGACGGGATGGTGTGCGGTTGGTTCCGCGGGCGCTTCGAGTTCGGTCCGCGCGCGCTCGGGGCACGCTCGATCATCGCCGATCCGCGTCGCGCGGAGATGAAGGACAAGCTCAACGCGACGATCAAATTCCGTGAAGCGTTCCGGCCATTCGCGCCAAGCGTGCTCGAAGAACGCGCCGGTGAGTTCTTCGAGATCGAGAACGCCGAGAAGCACTTCCCCGCGCGTTTCATGCTCTACGTGACGCCTGTTCGACCGGAAAAACGGGCTGTTTTGCCGGCCATCACGCACGAGGACGGCTCGGGTCGCTTGCAGACCGTGTTCAAGGACACGAACCCCGCCTACCACGGCATCATCCGCCGCTTCGGTGAGATCACAGGCGTACCGGTCGTGATGAACACGTCCTTCAACTTGAAGGGCGAGCCGATCGTCGAGTCGCCGGCGCACGCGTTCAACACGTTCAGCTTGTCGGGAATGGACTTGCTCTTGCTCGGCAACTTCGTCGTGCGCGCCGATGCGAAGAAGAAGATCCAAGAGACGGTGTTTCACCTGCGTCACGAAGGCGACTCGGTCACGGCGATGGTGAGCTGAATGCGCGCGGTGAACGTGTTCTTGTGCTTCGTCGTCAGCGCGCTGCTCGCGATGGGGATGTTCGAGGTCGGCTTGCGCGTGCTCGGCAAAGGTCCTCAGCCGACGATCAACCAGTTCGATCCGGTCACGGGCTGGAGCAAGATTCCCTTGGCCTCGGCCGAGCGGAAGACGAGTGAGTTCCACGTGCACTACGAGATCAACGCGCTCGGTTTGCGTGACGATCCGATGAAGACGCCGGCGAAGAAGCCCGGCTCGTTGCGCGTGATGGCGCTCGGCGATTCGTTCGTGCTCGGGTACACGGTCGAGCGCGACGAGCTGTTCGTCGATCTGCTCGAGCAGCGTTGGCGCGCCGAAGGTCGCGACCTCGACGTCGTGAACGCGGGCACGGAAGGTTGGTCGACGGACCAAGAAGTCGCGTGGTTCGAGGCCAACGCCGAGAAGTACCAACCCGATGTGGTGCTCATTTTCCCGTACGAAAACGATCTCTACTGGAACGGTCAGTCGAACTACCGCCGCTTTCCGAAACCGCGCTACATCGAGTTCGGCAATCGCGAACCGAGCGTCCTCGAAGACCCTGGTCCGCGCGCGTGGTACGAGAGCACGGCGATCGGAACGCTCTACGCTGGAATGCAAGAGCGCCCGCTGACCTGGGCCGTGAGCGACGCGCAGCGCCGACTCGGCATGGAATCCGCGGCGTACTTCGTCGACGCCCCCGAGTTCATGAAGCAGGCGATCGGTCGCACACGCGGAGCGCTCATCGCACTGAAAGCCGCATGCGCGGCGCGCGGCGCGAAGCTCGTGATGGTGCCGATCCCCGGCAAACCTTCGATCGATTTGCGAGCCCGCACGGGTCTCGCGCAGAGCCTCGATCCGCGCACGTTCGTCGAGCGCCTGCCCTTCACGGACGACGGCCCGACGCTGGCGCCCGACAGTTGGTCGGCGGATCGGCCGGTCGACATTTTCCTGGCACTCGCCAAGGATCTAGGCATCGCCACCTTCGATGCACGCCCAGCATTCCGCGCGAGCTTCGAGGACGAGAAGGCGCTGTATTTCCCGATCGATTTCCACATGAACGGACACGGCAACCGCGTGTTCGCCAACTTCGTCCACGACGAGATCGACCGCGCACAGATCTTCCCGGCCGATTTTGCGGCGCAGTCGACGGTCGCTCCTCCGACGGAACCCGCCGCTGCCCCGTTCCCGCGCTGGCCGATCTGGTTCGCCGGATTGTGGATCGTGCTGTCGGTCGGATTCGCACTCACCTACCGCGACACGCCGTTGTGGAAGGCCGCACTCGGCGTGGGAGCGATGCTCGGCGCCGTCTTCGCGATCGTGATCGGCGGCGGTGCGCTCTTGAAACTGCTGCCCGCGAACATCGCGACCTTCTTGCTCGTGATGGCCGTGCTCGTGCTTTTTGGATTCATCCTCTACAAGCTCGGACGCCGCCTCGGCACCATTGCAGAGCTTTTGAAGGCCTTCACGCTGCGCGGACACTGGTATTTGATGCCGCTCGTCATCGTGCTCCTGACCGTCGGCAGCCTGCTCGTCGTCGCGGCCAGTTCGCCCTTGATCGCGCCGTTCATCTACACCCTTTTCTGATTCAGCGAGTATCTTCGGAGAGCAGGTAAACAATGACGAAACTCACGCAACGCCCCGTGCTTCTCGCAGGCTTGATCTGCGCCGCTCTCTTGGTCGCCGTGATGGTCTGGATCGCCGTCAGTGAATCGGGAATGCCGCAGGGCGTCTACCATCCCTGATGCTCAGCGCGATGAAGCACTTCTGGAATGACTTTTGGCCCTACATCGTTCTCCCGATCGCACTCGTGGTGATCGGAATCATGGTGCTCGCGCTCATCGGCGACGAGCCGGCCAGTCCCTTCGTCTACTGACTCATGAAGCAATTCTTGCGCGAGTACTGGCTCTACATCGTCGTGCCGATCGCGCTCGTCGTCGTCGGCGTGATCGTCTTGGCGCTGACGAGCAACGACCCCGGCGGTCCGTTCCACTACAACTTCTGAGCGCTACTCGGCGAGGTCGAGGCCGAAGCGCGCGAGGAAATCGAACCCGCCGCACGCGAAGGTCGCGATCACGTGCAGTTCGGCGTTCTCGTCGATCATGATGCGCTCGAGTCGGTAGCGATCGTCGCCGCGTTTGTTGGTACCTGCGTGCGTCGTCGTCGCCGAGTGCCAACCGACCTCGCGCGTGATCGCGACCGTCTCGTCGTTCCAATCCCAACGCCGGCCGAACGGGTACGCGAAACTGCGCGGTTTCAGGCCCAATTCTGCTGCGAGCGCGCGCTTCGAACCGTCGATCTCGGCTCGCGCGCCGGCCGCGTCAAGTCGCGAGAGGATTTCGTGATTCACGGTGTGCCCACCGATCTCGATGCCGGCGTCGCGCAGCGCTCGCGCGTCGTCCCACGTCATGTAGAGCCGGTTCGTGAGCGCGCGCTCGTCGCCGCCGACTTCCGCGAACATCACGTCGATCGCGCGACTGCGCTCCGCCGGCGGCACTTCGTACTTGAGCATGCGTTTGACGTGGTAGCTCGTCGCGTTGTCGTGCGGTACGAGTTGATTCATCGAAATGTTCGAGCGCGTATCCTTCGAAATCTCGGTGAAGCGCAGCACGAACTCGGCGGGGCTCATGTGCTCCAGGATCGCGAAGAACTTGTGCGACCAATTCGCGACGCGCTCGGTGAGCGGCCGGCTCTCGACGTAGATGGTTGCACCCACGCCGACTTTCTGGAGCAGCGGCAGCAGGTGTGTGCGGTTGTCGACGTAGCCGTCGTCCATCGACAGCGCGAAAAGGCTCCTTTTCGAGCCTATGTCGAGCGCATCGACACCCTCGCCGACGGTGACGACGTCGTAGCGCGACTTGGCCCACACGAGAATGCGCTCCAACTTCGCACCCTCGATGGTCATGTCCGCCGGTAGCCTCGACGAAGACGGAGCGGCGACGCAGTGTCCGGCCAGAATCGTCAAACGACGCGGCTCGATGCGATCGATCAGGCGATGCAGACCTGAGTGGTAGACGAATCGCGACCACGCGCCGCGCGCGACCAACTTCAATCTGTGTTTGACGCCCATGGGTCCTTTAGGGATCGAAAGACTACCCCATCGTCTCGTCGTCGCGATCGCCGTCGGTCAGATACCAACGTGTCGGGTCCATCGACACCGCAGCGAGCGGATGCGTCGGATCGAGCACGTTCACGATCACGATCAAATGATTGTCGGGTCGCGGCCGTAAAAACCCCCAGGATTCGAGCTGTTTGGCCCACCACGAGCCGTCGACCGCGGTGGCTTGCGCGACCGACGCACCGCTCGATTGCAGTGTCGCGAGTCCAGCTTCCACCGCGGCGATCTCCACGCTTTCCTCCAGGCCGAGCACGTCGACGAGGTAGCCGATCGGATTCGCGTGCGTCGGTTTCTGCACGATCGCGTAACCGACGAAACGATGATCGCCCGTGAAGAGTCCGACACATTCGTGGGCTCGTGAAGGATTGTCGACGAAACGCCAGTTCAAGTACTCGGCGTCGCGCCGCACCATCCACGCGTGGCGCGTCGCGACGTGTCGAGCGAGCGAGCTCACCTGCGACGGGAAACGGTCGAGCTTCTTGGCATAGATCTGTGCGGAGCGGGCGCTCGCTCGTCGGCGTGCTCGAGCGCAGGAACCGACGCTGAAACCTGTGAAAAAACCGCGCAGTCGTCCTTCACGCGTTCGAACTTCGCGAGCCGCATCGTCGGCCTCGAAAAGGAAAGTCCACGTGCGCAGCGTGCCGACCGACTTCCATCCGAGCTCGACGAAAATGTGCGCGGATCGTCGGTTGGGCAGACCGAACACGACAGGCCAACCGCGCGCTTGCGCCTCCGTGAGTGCTGCCCGATCGAGCGCGCTGAAGAGCCCGCGCTTGCGCCAGTCGGGATGCGTCATCACGTCACCCGTTTCACCGAGCGGCGCCAGCGTCTTCAGGTCACCGTGCGCGAGAACCAGACGCGGCGAGCACGCGTATCCCGACACCGCCTGCCCGCCCTCCGTGCGGGTGACGAGCGAGATCGAAGGTCCGTGCGGCGAGAGGTCGTAGCGCCAAGCAAGGGCCTCAGGTTTCGTTTGCTTCTTGAAGCACGCGTTGAAGAGCTCGGCTTGCTGCGCGCGCTCCGGTCTTCCGCACAGGTTCACTGCGAAGCCCGCCTGCTGACCGTTTGCCCCGGTTTCCACGCAGTTTTCAGCGCGTTTTCACGGGGTCTGCGGGACGCATCGGCAGTTTCAGCGCTCGCGCCTCGACAGCCTTCATGGCCTCGACGATGCCTCGTTCGAGTTGCGGATCGCGGCCGGCGAGGATCGACGTCGCGTCGTTCTCGACGACGATGTCGGGATCGACGCCGTGTCCCTCGACAGCCCACTTTCCGCGCGCGTCGGCGTGACCGAACTCGGGCACGTTGACGGTGCCTCCGTCGATCAGGGGTCCGTGATTCGTGATGCCGACGACGCCGCCCCAGCTGCGCTTGCCGATCACGGGCCCGAGCTTCGACTCTTGGAACATCCACGGGAAGATGTCGCCGTCGGAGGCCGAGTTCTCGTTGATGAGGCACACCATCGGACCGTGGAAGACGACTTGCGGGTACGTGCCCGTGAACTCCGAATTGCGCGAGTACTCGGTACCGAGGAGCACGCGCCGCAGCCGCTCGAGCACCATTTGGCTGACATTGCCGCCGCCGTTGTTGCGGTCGTCGACGATCAGACCTTCCTTCTTCGTCTGACCGTAGTACCACTTGATGAACTCGCGGATTCCGTCGGCACCCATGTCGGGAATGTGGATGTACGCGAGGCGACCGTTCGAGAGCGTGTCGACGCGCGCACGATTCGTGAGCACGTAGTCGAGGTAGAAGAGGTCGGTCTCGGACGAGATCGGATTGAAAACGACCTTACGAGAACTGTCGAAACTGGGCTGCGAGCTCATCGTGAACGTGATCGCTTGACCGGCTTTGTGGCGCATCAAGCGGTAGGGATCATCGTTCGGTTGCAACTCGACTCCGTCGATCGCGAGCACGTAATCGCCGACTTTCGCGTCGACGCCGACCTCGGTGAGCGGCGAGCGATAGCGCTCTTCCTCGTTCTGACCGCGCAGAATTTGGCTCAATTTGTAGCGTTTCGTGGCCGGCTCGTAGACGAGTCGACCGCCGAAGAGACCCACGCGCGGTCGCGCCGGCGCATCCCAATCGCCGCCGGTGACGTACGCGTGACCGACATTCAACTCGGCGATCATCTCGCCGATCACGTAGTTGAGGTCAGAGCGATGCGCGACGTCGCCGAGCAGAGCTTCGTACTGTTTCCGCAACGCTTCCCAGTCGTAGCCGTGCATGTTCGACACGTAGAAGTAGTCGCGGAAGCGGCGCCACACCTCGTTGAACGCGACGCGCCACTCTTCCTTCGGCACGCGGTCGATCGACAACGTCGCGGTCGACACGTCCTTCTTCGATTCTTTGCCCTTCCAGTTCGCGTCGAAGAGCGCGAGCACGCCGCCGACGCGCACGAGCAGCTTCGCTCCGTCGGCACTCGTCGCGTAACCGCCGCAGTCCTCGGCGAGCACATTGGCTTTGCGATCCTTCTTCGAGAACGCCATCAGCACCGGCTTGCTCTCGCTCTCGCGGCCGTAGTACGACGCAGAGCTCTTCACGTAGAAGAGTGTGTCTTTGTTGGCCGAGAGGCCCGAGAAATTGTCGGCGTCGACCGGCACGCGCACGACGCGCTGCGCCAATCCGTCGAGATCGATCCCCACCGCTTTGGGTGCTTCGTCTTTCTTCTCGTGTGTTTTCTCGTCTGTTTTCGCGTCGGATTTCGCGTCGGATTTCTTCTCGTCCGCTTTCGCGTCAGATTTCTTCGCGTCGTCTTTCTCGACGGTGACTTCGTCGCTCTCCGGCGGGAAGGGATGCTTCACGTCTTTGCGCAGTGCGAGCCCGTAGAGGCCCGTCGTGCGGTTCACACAGAAGTTCCACTCGAGTCCCATCAACTGCGGGGCGAACTCGCGGTCGGACAAGTACCAGATGAACTCGCCCGACGGATCGAAAACTGGTTCCGACTCGTTGAAGAGCTCGTCGGTGACGCGTGTGAGCTGCGTTTCTGCGGCGCTCCACAAGTAGAGCGAGCGATAGCCGTTCTCGTCGGCGAGCGAGAAAACGAGCCACTGCGAATCTGGCGACCAGTCGTAGTCCGAGACGTTCCCGTTGCGATCGCGCGCGACTTCCGTGGACTTCCGCGCGGCCAAATCGAGGCGCCACAAGCGCCCGTCCTTGTCGTCGTACGCGATCGCTTTCGAATCCGGTGACCAGCGCAAACCGTTCTTGCGCACCTTGCCGTCGAGGGTCACGCGTTCGAGTGCACTCGATCCATCCTGCGCCGCGAGCCAGATCTCCTCTTCGCCGCTCGCATCGCTGATGTACGCCACGCGCTTGCCGTCGGGCGACCACTTTGCTTCGCGATCGTGAGCGTTCGAACTGCTCGTGAGATTGCGCGGCGCGCCTTTTTCGATCGGCACGGTGAAGACGTCGCCGCGCGCCACGACGACAGCCCGCTCGGCCTTGTGCGAGAGCGCGAAGCCTTCGATGTCTTTGCTGACGTTCAGGTGCGCCGGACGCGACGAAACGCCGTCGTCGGGCACGCGGATCGAGAGCTTCGTCTCGCGCTTGGCTTTCGTGTCGAAGATCACGAGCTCGCCGTTCGACTCGTACACGATCTCCCCGTCTTCACCGCGCGAAGCCCAACGCACGTCCCACTGCTTGCTCGTCGTGAGCTGCGTCGTCGCTTTCGATTCCACGTTCCATGCGAACAGATTGAGCGTGCCGTCGCGGTCCGAAACGAAGTACACGTCGTTCCCGATCCACATCGGGTCGCGTTCCGTCCGCAAGCTGTGCGCGACGGGTTCGAGCTTCGACGTCTTGAAGTCGAAGACGTAGAGATCCTGCGCCCAGCCGCCTTGGTAGCGTTTCCACGTGCGAAAATCGCGCGTCAGCGGCGAGTAGACGGCGCGCTCGCCATCGGGCGAGAGATCACCGCCGCCCGACACCGGCATCGGGAGCGGCGTCGGCAATCCGCCCTCGATCGGCACGGTTGAGAGGCGCGTGTCGGTCAAATCGAAGCCATCGCGCATCGAACGGAACAGCACCGCTTTCCCGTCGCGCGTGAAACCGTACACCTGATTGTCGAAGCCCCAACGCGCCGGCAGCGGACCGCGCGCCGGATAGAACGTGAGCTGCTTCGGCGCGCCGCCCGCGGAGGGCATCACGTACACCTGCTCGTCGCCGTCGTACTGTCCCGTGAAGGCGATCCACGCCCCGTCGGGCGAGAACTTCGGGAACAGTTCTATCCCCGGATGCGCCGTCAACCGCGTCGCCGTACCGCCCGTGCTCGCCGCGAGCCACAGATCGCCCGCGTAACAGAACACGACCTTGTCGGCGTGCACATCGGGGAAGCGCAGGAGCTTCGTTTGAGCGCTCGCCACAGTCGAGGTGACGAGGAGGGTCAGTGCGACGCAGCCGATTCGAGTCATGTGGGGTGTGCGAAGGGGGGTAGGCGGTTTCGGTCCAGCGCAGAGGATAGCGGCGCGCCCGCACGGAATGCGCGGCGCAATTTTGCTCTGAATTCGTGTCCTCTGGCGCGGGGTTGCGCAGACCAGCTGGTGAGGCCGTCGTCCGCCGCCTCGCGACGGGTCGCGAGGCGTGAGGGTGATCGGCCCACTCGAAAAGGTCTTCCCATGCGACACACGAATGCTGCGTTCCTCTCGGCCGTCATCCTCGGTTGCGCTCTCGCCGCGAGCCCGGCTCGTGCGAGTGATCGTGCTGCGGAGGCGCCGTCCATCGACACCGCCGCCCTCGCCGCGATCCGGTTCGATCACGTCGCGTACGACACGCCCGGCGACGGCGCGACATGGGCACGCGGCGCGAGTTGGAAAGCGAGCTTCGGTCCGCGCGGGGCGCAGTACATCCCGGCCTTCGGCCCGCGGCAACCGGCGAACGTGGTGATGTCGTTCTCGCCGGTCGGTGTGCACGTCGCGGGCAGTGCACTCCCCTTCGATGCCGCGGCGGAAGAGACGCGCGCCGGCGACCGGATCGAGTTCCGCCGCGGAACCTTCGTCGAGCGCTGGGACTTGGGCGTCGATGCGCTCGAGCAGTCGTTCGTGTTCGACACGCTCCCCGCGCGCGGCGAGATCGTGCTCACCATCCCGGTCGGCTCGGAACTCTCGGGCAGCGTGAGCGAGAGCGGGATCGTGTTCGCGGGTGAGCTCGGTCAGGTCTCTTACAGCCGCGCCGTCGCGATCGACGCCGACGGTCGCCGTGTCGCGGCCGCCACCGACCTCGTCGACGGTGCCATCGTGATTCGCGTGGACGCCGCTTTCGTGGAGAGTGCGCGCCTCCCGCTGATCATCGATCCGGTCGTCACCACCATTCACTTCGACAGCACGACTACGGACACGTTCTCACCCGACGCGACGTGGAGCGCGAGCGACAATGCCTGGCTCGTCGTCTACAACGTCCCCTTCGCGGCGACCGACAACGACGTCTACGCGCGTCAGATGAGTCAGGCCGGCGTGTTCTCGGCCGGCGCCTGGGTCGAGTTCACATCCAACTCGTGGAACGCGCCGCGCTGCGCCTCGATCCCGGCCCACGACCGCATGATCGTCGTCGCCGAGAATTCGACGACCGTTCCGAAGAGCATCTACGGTCGGCCGGTGATCCTCTCGGGCACGACGATCACCTTCGCCGCCATGGTCGACATCGCCGGAGCTGCCGGTGGCGACAAGTCCCTGCCGGACGTCGGTGGCGACTCGTCTTTCTCCGGCGTCCGCTACGCCTGCGTGGCTTGGACGCGACGCAATACCTCGACCGACTCAAGTATCGGATACGCGCTCGTGGACGTGAACGGCACGGTCGTCGCGGGGCCGACGTACTTGTTCCACCAAGGCGGCACGGAGGATTCGGCCGTGTCTGTCTCGAAGTCGAACGGTGCGACGAACTGGCTGATCGCGTGGCAACACTTCGACTTGGTCTCGCCCACGCGCACGGACATTTACGCCGCCCGCGTCACCTGGAACGGCGCGATCCAGAACAACTCGTTCATCGTGGCCAACTCGACGCTCTTCGAGTCGGGCCCGTGCGCTTCGAGCCCGCTCACCGGAACGAATCGCAACGTGGTCGTCTTCCGCAAGAACCCGATCGGAGGACAAGCGGACGTAGGCGTGGTCGCGCTGGATGGGACGAGCGTGCTGCACTACGCGGACTTGTCGACGCTGGAGAACTCGGGGCAAGGAGCCGTCGAGCAGCTCAACGCGAGCGTGGACAGCGACGGCCGTCACTTCCTCGTCTCGTACTCCGAGAAGGTCCCGGCCTTCGGGTATCACGACCTGTACTCGACCGACCTGTTCTTGTCCGGCAGCGAGCTGCGCGTTTCGCAGTCGCACGTGTTCAGCTACAACATCTCGCTGCCCGTGTTGCACTGCCAGGTCGCCGCCACCGGAGGATTCGGTGCGACCTCGCAGTGGTATCTGGTCCCCTTCGACATCACGCAGAACTCGAC
>JAWXBU010000035.1:0-48519 GCA_034440255.1 Planctomycetota bacterium
AATTGCTCTGGCTCGGTACACTCTCGATGCGGGGCTGGCGGGCTCACTTTTTCTTCGTCGGACGCATGCGCACGTCGAGGAAGCGCCGCCAGTTGCGCTGCGCCGGCGCGCGCAAGTCTACGCCGCCTTCCAAGCGCCATCCTGCGAGTGCTGCGGTGATGCTCTGCGGCTTCTCGCGCGCGCTCACGCGCAACTGACCGGTCTTGTCCGTCTTGCCGGCTTCGCGGCCGTCGATCGAAACGAGTGCGTTTTCCAGCGGTTTTTCGTCCTTGCCGTGCGTGACGCGCACGACTTCGCTCCACTCCGGTTGCACGAGGATTTCGACCGTGCGCCGCCGCCGACCCTCGACGATCGTCGTGACCTCGAAACTCTTCGCGTCGCCGATGCGCGAGGGATAGCCGGTCTTGTCGAGCCGCCATCGCAAACGCTTGTCCTCGGGGTAGCCCCACACGACGACATCGCCAGAATCGATCCAGCGCATGCGCTCGCCGTCGATCGTCTCGAGCACCAAGTGCGCACGATTCAGCGGCAGCCCGTTGTCCGCGTCGCGCACCTCGATGGCGAAGTCTGCGACGAGCGAACGATCGGCGATGCGCACGACGATGTCGTCTTTCGGCGCTTCGACATCGAGTCGACGCGGAGTCCACTCGAACCAATCGACGCGCTCGCACTCGACGCGATATTTTCCCTTGGCAAGCAGCCCGAAATCGAACTCGCCGACACGGCGGCCTGCGACGCTCGTCCAACGCACTCGGCGACGCATTCGCGGCACGTCCCCGCGCTCGTTGCCTGAGCGAACCAAAGTCACGTCCACTTTGGTTTCGTAAGTGCCGCTCTCGCTGAGAATCGTGCCGGCGACGCGCCCGACCGTCGGAAGGCCGACGAGGTCGAAATCCTGCACCGTCGTTTCACCGGCAATCAGCTCGATGTCGCGCGTCGTCGGCTCGTAGAGCAGAGAGGTGAGCCTCATAGTCGCTGAACGCGGCCGTACGAATTCGAGCTTGTAATTTCCGCTCGAATCCGTGCGCGTCGAAACCGTGTACGCTCGACCCTGTCCCTTGTCGGGCTCTGCACGGAACACGACGACGACCTCCACCGCGGCCGCACCGGCGCAAGTCACGCGGCCTTTCACGATGCCGCAGGCTTCCATTTCGATACGCACTGGCTGAGTCGCTTCACCGACGGCAACCGTCGCGTTTGCCGCCCCGCTCCACAGTCCATCGCGCGATCGAGCTTCGATGCGACGAGCACGCGTCAACGTCTCGTCGAGCGCTGGAAAACGGATCCACGCCGATTCGCTCTCGTGCCGGTAGGGCTCGCGCGTGCGCAGCACTTCGAAGCTCGTCGTGGCGCTGTTCCCCTCCTCGTTGTCGAGCGTGATGCGCAAGGTGATGGACTCTGGATCCGGCCCGTTTTCAGGCCCAAAGGCGACGCGATAGGTCGCTCCGCTCGCGACCGACACGACGTGAGGACGCGACGGACTCTCGATGTGTTCGATCGCGATCGGCGCCGGTTGCGAGCGCCGTTTTTCGTGATCGATCGGAATCACCGTCACCCCGCCGAGCGCGAGAGGCTCGCTGACGGCACGTCCGCGATCGTCGGTCACGACCTCGATCTTGCGTCCGGCCGTGTCGGATACCCGCACGAGAAAGCGCGACAAATTCAGACCCGAACGTTCATCGACGACGCTGAATTCGAGCGCCGCCGTCGGCTTCGAAGTGTCGACGACTGCGACGACCTCGGGTTGCGCTTCCGAGGCCAGCGCCACGCGCTCGTCATCGACTTCGGCGTGCACGTCGCTCGCTGTGACCACCGGCGCATCCGGATCGGCGAGCTCGGTCGGCGCCGGCTCGCTCACGCGTGATTCACTTTCTGCGCTCTCGATTGGGAGAGGCTCGCTCGAATCGATCCGCTTCGTCGAGGTGAACCACAGGGCAACGCCGAGCAGAGCGGCGGCGATCAAAGCGGCGACGGTGATCGGGCGCATGGTGCCCGCTAGCGTAGTGTTCCCTCCGCGAGTTCAGGAAGCCCGGATCGGCTCACGCAGCATCCGTTGAGCTGGATCGAGCGCCACGATCACGGCCGCGAGTCCGAGACCGCGGAGGCGCGCGATCGGTCGGCACGCGGGATCGAGGTCGCCGCCAGGCGGTTCAGTCAAGGCACGGAACGAGTGGAGAGTGCTCTAGAACGGCGCGCAGCGGTTGGACGGAGTCGACGCCGTTGGGAGAGGACGTGTGTTCGTTTCCATCGCCTTCGCGGTCAACCGCGGCAAGTCGATCGTGAACACGCAGCCTTGTCCAGGGATGCTGCGCGCATGGAGCCCGCCGTGCATCGTTTCTACCGCGCGGCGACTGATGGAGAGCCCCAGTCCGAGGCCGCTCCGATCCTTCCCGGAATGCGAGAAGGCCGTGAACAAGCACCGCGAGACTTCCGGCGACAGACCTCCGCACTGATCCGCGACTTCGATGCGAACGCGAGAGTCCGAAGCCGTGGTCTTGAACGAAACGTGACCGCCAGGCTTCGAGTACTTGAAGGCGTTTTGCAGCAGATTCGACACTGCGGATGCGAGCAGCTGTCCATCTCCCGCGACCGTCACGCCGCGCTCCCCCAAGTCCGTCGAGAGCGTCATCTGGGCGGCTTCGGCGGCGATCGTTCCCGCGAGCTCCATGTCCTGCAGAAACATGAACACCTCGATCGGATGCACGTCCCGAACGCCCGCGTCGAGACGCACCTCGATGAGACTGCGATCGATCAATCCGCGCAGTGCGGCCAAAGCGCGACCGAGGACGGCGCCAGTATTTCCACCGATTGCGACCTTACCGCTCTTCAAGATTTCGTATGCGAGTGAGGCCGTGCCCAAGTGATTGCGCAGCTCGTGCGCGAGGAAGCCCAGGCTCTCGGTGTTTCGTTCCGTCACCGCATTCTGAGATACAAGCGTGTGTTCCGTGACCGAACGAGCGATGGCAACGTCGAGACATAGATTGAGGAGGCGGAACTCTTCGGTCGTGATAGGCGCCGAGCGTTCGATCGCGAGCTGAGTCACCACCTGACAGATGTCGCCGAAATCCTGCACCACCTGCGTGACGGTGTATCCCATCTCGAACCGGTCGCGACCATGGCGTGTCGCGGTTTGGTCGAACAGCGCGTGGCTGTGCGCTTGGTTGCGAATCATCTCGGCCAGTTCGTCCAAGAAGACCGGGAGGCCACTCACGACAGGCGGGTGAATTCGTGTCGGCGCGGGTCTTGCAGCGACGTTTGCGCGCGCTCGTTGCAGGATCTCGTCGCGATTTTCGAGGATGAATTCGTACAACATGAGAAGCTTCAGAGCCCTGAGCGAGCGCACCGAATCGATTGCTTCGAGTCGGGTAAACGGCTCGGTCAAAACCTGGCACGCGTCGGGCACTCAACGGTCCCAGACGTACTATACAGATCTCTTAACGAAGCTGCCACCCTCACAACTGCTGAGTCCCGTGAACGGAAGAGTCAGTCCTTCACGGTTCCGATCCCCCGGGTCTCGGCCGGTGCGGTAAGAGGCAGGTCCGCTCAGTCCGCCTCGCGTCAGCCCTCCGGGTCGCCCATGCCTTCGAAAGCATGCACGCCTTTTGAACAATTGGGACCTCCACCCGGCAGCGCTGGATCCTGCGCGTGTCGAGCTTGCGACCTGACGCTAGAGGAGTACGAGTCGGTGAGTGCGTCCTGAAGCCGAGGTGGACTTCCTGGAATTGCGCTCCCTCTGCGCGTGGCGCGACTCCGACGGCGACGCGCTGCCGACTCGATGGGTTGGGATCGACCGCCGGCACTTTCTGCAGCCTCAGGCGAGGTGAGGCTAGCCCTTCGCAATCATCGTGGCACGCGACTCGCGATGACCATTTCGCACGCGCGCGTCTTCGAACGTCAAGAGGTCCGGACGGCGCACTCCCCCGGATCTCGCCATGCACGCGTCGGCTCTCATCCATTCCTCCTCGACCGGCCCACGCGGCCGACGGCGCACGCGGTCCACTCGGCGAGCATGAGTTCGCTGTTTCGTTCCGCTCCTCAGGGGGAAACCACGCCCCTGCGTGGCGAGATCTTGAGCCTCGAGGGCTTGGAGGAGCGCGGCAAGACGCTCGCGGCCGTCTTCACGCTCGCCCGTGATGCGCGGGGGCCGCGGCACGATGTCTTGGCGGAACTCGCCTCGAATCTGAGCGCCTTGCGAAGAGCGCAGCACATCTTGGCGGACGATGTCCAAGCTGGCGAAGTGGTCGATCCCGCTGTCGAGTGGTTGCTCGACAACTTCCACTTGTTGGACTCGCAGGCGCGCGCACTGCAACTCGATCTGCCGGCTCGCTACTACAAGAAACTCCCGAAGCTCTCTGCGCGTGAGTTCTCGGGTCAAGCGCGCATCCACGCGATGGCCATCGAACTGGTTCGGCACGGTGACGGCCGGCTCGACTCGGAGCGGCTCACGCGTTTCATACTCGCATATCAGGGCATCGCGCCGCTGACGCTCGGCGAATTGTGGGCGTGGCCGATCATGCTCAAACTGGCGCTCATTCGAAACGCGCGGGTGCTGACCGAGGGCATCTGTCGCGGACGCTCGGCACGGTTACAGGCGAACGCGGCTCTGCTGCGCGTCGAATCCGGCGCGAACCCGGAACCTCTCCACGAAAATCTGCACAGCGCGTTCGTCGCGCAGCTGCGACAGCGGCGCTTGGAACACGATCCGCGCGTCGCAGCACTGCACGATCGCGTCGAAGCGGCGCTCGCACTGAAGGGAGTCAACGCCGAAGCCGTGGTGCGCTCGGAGTACCAGCGTCAAGCCACCGATCAAGCCTCGCTGGGCAACACATTCACGAGCCTGCGTTTCTGCGCGAACCTAGATTGGACTCGCTTCGTCGAGCAGGTGAGCCAAGTCGAGCAGATCCTGCGTCGGGATCCGAGCGGCGACTACATGCGGATGGACTTCCACAGTCGCGACCGCTATCGGCACGCCGTCGAGGAACTCGCCGACCACACGGGTGAAGCGCAAGTGCGAGTCAGCTTGCGCGCCGTCGAGAGTGCGCGGGTGGTTGCGGCTCGAGACGCCCGAGAGACGGGCGCTCACGTCGGCTACCACTTGGTCGGTGCCGGTCGACGCGGCTTGGAAATCGACGTCGCGTTCCGTCCGCCGCGCGGCACGCGCTTGCGACGCTTCGTTTCCTCGCACGCGACGGCCGCCTACCTCGGGAGCATCGCCGTGTTCACGGCTCTGGCGGTCGCACTCGCCGTCGCCTACGCGCGCAGCACCGGAGCGCTCGAGTCCATTCTTCTGGTCGTCGCCTGCGCTTTGATTCCGGCTAGCGAATTTGCCGTTCTGATCGTCCAGCGTCTCGTCGCTGCACTCGTTCCACCACGGCGTCTGCCGCGGCTCGAGTTCGATCACGGCATTCCTGAGAGCGCGCGGACGATGGTTGTCATTCCGACGCTCCTCGCACACGTGAAGGGCGTCGAACACTTGATCGAACATCTCGAGGTGCAAGCGCTGGGCAACCTCGATCCGCACATCCACTTCGCGATCCTCAGCGATTTCAAGGACGCCGACGCCGCGCGCCTGGAGGGTGACGATCCGATCCTCGCCGCGGCTCGCGCAGGCATCGAGGATCTCAACCGACGACACGGGAGCAATCGCTTCTACTTCTTCCATCGCGTGCGCCTATGGAACCCCAAAGAAGGCGTTTTCATGGGCTGGGAGCGCAAGCGCGGGAAGCTCGAGGAGTTCAATCGACTCCTGCGCGGCGCCTCCGACACGAGCTTCAGCGTATCTATCGGCGACCTCACGGTGCTCCCGTCCGTGAAATACGTCATCACCTTGGACACGGACACGCGCCTGCCGCGCAACGTCGCGCGAGCGTTGATCGGGATCAGCTGCCACCCCTTGAACCGTGCCGTCTTCGATCCGGTGCTCGGACGCGTGACGCAGGGTTACGGGATCTTGCAACCACGCATCAGCGTGACGCACGCGAGCGCAGCAGGCTCCTTGTTCGCGCGCGTGTACGCCGGACACACCGGCGTCGATCCGTACACGACTGCGGTGTCGGACACCTATCAAGACCTCTTCGAAGAGGGCGTGTTCACCGGCAAGGGTTTGTACGACGTCGACGCGTTCTCTGCGGCGGTCGAAGGTCGCGTCCCCGAGAACGCGCTGTTGTCGCACGACCTGTTCGAAGGCGTGCACGCGCGCGCCGCACTCGTGAGCGATCTCGAGTTGGTCGACGACTACCCCGCCAGCGTGTTGGCCCACGCGCGCCGACAACATCGTTGGGTGCGCGGTGATTGGCAGATTCTGCACTGGCTCCTACCGATGGTCCCGGCGCGCAACGGTTTCGCTCGGAACCGCCTGCCTCTGATCAGCAAGTGGAAGATCTTCGACAACTTGCGGCGCAGCTTGGTCGCACCCGCACTCGTCGCGTGGTTCGCCGCAGCATGGACGATCCTGCCGGGTCGGCCGCTCGTGTGGACGTTGGGCGGACTGTTCGTCGTGGCCTTCCCGCTCGTCACCGCGCTCTTGAACCTCGCGCTGCGCGATTCCGTGCGCGGACCCGCGCGCGTCTACGTCCGCGGCGTCGTCACAGAGTTGAGCGCTGCGTGTGCGCAGACGCTCTTGATGCTCGTGTTCCTCCCCTACCACGCTTTCGAGATGGTGGACGCGATCGTGCGGACGCTCGTGCGCTTGGTGATCACGCAGCGGCGCTTGCTCGATTGGGAAACGGCCGCCGCACTCGTGGCTCGCACTGCTCTCCTTCCGCGCGACGGCTTGACCGCGTTCATCACTGCGATGATCGCGAGCCCGATCGCTGCTTCGGTGATCGCCGTGTCGATCGTGGAAGCACGCCCGTCGGCCTTAATGTTGGCGTTCCCGTTCTTGTTGCTGTGGGCCGCGGCACCGTGCTTCGCGTTCGTCCTCAGTCGGCCGGTCGCCGAGCGTCGCCGCCAAATGAGCGAGAGCGAACGAGCGGGGTTCCTCGACGTCGCACGCAAGACTTGGAACTACTTCGAAACGCACATGGGCACGGAAGATAGCGGTCTGCCGCCCGACAATTTCCAAGAGGATCCGCCGCTCGTTGCACATCGCACCTCGCCCACCAACATCGGGATGGGCCTCGTTGCCACGTTGGCAGCGCACGATCTCGGCTTCGTGACGATCGACACGATGCTCGCGAAGTTGGAGTTGTCGCTCGACACGCTCGCAGGCTTGGAGCGACACGAAGGCCATTTCCTGAACTGGTACGACACGCGCAGCTTGGCACCGCTCGCGCCCCGTTACGTCTCCACCGTGGACAGCGGCAATTTGGCTTGTTCGCTGATCACGCTGGTCGAGGGTTGTCGCGAACTCGCACGGGCACACACTGCTTTCTCCGCGCGTCTCTTGGACGTGGCGCAGCGTGCGACGGCGCTCGCCGACGAGATGAACTTCCGGGTGCTCTACGATCGCGAGCGCGACCTGTTCGCCATCGGATACCGTCTTGCGGATGCGGGAGGCCCGGGCCGTTTCGACACGGCGTACTACGACATGCTCGCATCGGAAGCCCGCTTGGCGAGCTTGTTCGCGATCGCGAAAGGCGACGTGCCTCAACGCCATTGGTTCCACCTCGGCCGACTCGTCGTGAGCGTCGAGGGCGTGCCCACGCTCGTCTCGTGGAGCGCGACGATGTTCGAGTACTTGATGCCGAACCTCTTCGCGAAGTCCTATCCCGGAACACTCCTCGATCAGACCTGTAGACGCGTCGTCCGTCGACAGATTCGGTTCGCCTCGAGTCGAGGCGTGCCGTGGGGCATCTCCGAATCCGCGTACAACCTCGTCGACCGGTTGGGCAACTTCCAATACAAGGCCTTCGGAGTACCTGGCCTCGGACTCAAGCGCGGTCTCGCGGACGAACTCGTCGTAGCACCGTACGCGACGGTGTTGGCGGCGCAGGTCGACCCGAGCGCGGCGTACGCGAACCTCCAGCACCTGCGCGCGCTCGGCGTCGAGGGCGCGCTCGGTTTCTACGACGCCATCGACTACACACCACGCAAGCCTGCCGAAGGCGAAGCACAGCATCGGGCCGGTACGCGCGCGGAAATCGGCACTGTCGTGAAGTCGTGGTTCGCGCACCACCAGGGCATGAGCCTCGTCGCGATCTGCAATGTGCTCACCGACGACGTGATGGTCCGGCGTTTCCACGCTGATCGTCGCATCCAAGCCACGGAACTTTTGCTGCAAGAGCGAGTGCCGCGTCAGGCCCCGTTGATCGACCCCAACCCGTCCGAAGAGACGCGTACGGCACTCGGAATTCTGCCGCGCGCCCCGCGTCGCATTCGCTCACCGCACACGCCGAACACGCACGCGCAAATCCTCTCGAACGGATCTTTCGCGACCATCTTGACCCATGCGGGTGGAGGGTCGAGCGTGTGCCGCGAGCGCGCCGTCACTCGTTCGCGCAAGGATCGGACGCGCGACCCGGGCAGCCATTTTCTCTATCTCCGTGATGTGCACGGCGGACAGGTCTGGTCGGCGACGCATCAACCCACGGGTGTCGATGCTGACAGTTACACCGTCGAATTCGTGAGCGAAAAAGCGACCTTCGATCGTCGTGATCACGACATCGAATCACGACTCGAAGTCGCCGTGTCACCGGAGGACGACGCCGAAGTTCGACGCGTGACACTGACGAACACGAGTGAGCGTCCGCGCGAGATCGAACTCTCGAGTTATGTCGAAATCGCGCTCAATTCACCGGCCGAAGACGTTGCGCATCCGGCGTTCGGAAAGTTGTTCATCGAAACCGAATGGCTCGCCGAGTGCAGCGCATTGATCGCTCGACGCCGTCCACGCGCGGCCTCGGATCCGACGCAGATCGCCTTCCACGTCATTGCGTTCGAGGGCCCAGCGCAGGCCCGCATCGAATACGAGACGGATCGACTGCGCTTCTTGGGGCGCGGCCGCGGACCCGACGATCCACAGGCTCTGGACGGAAGAGCGCTCTCGAGCACCACGGGTGCCGTCCTGGACCCTGTCATGAGCTTGCGCACGCGCGTGCGACTCGCGCCCGGCGCGCTTGCACGAATCACGTTCACGACGGGCGTTGCGAATGACGAAGCGGGCGCGCGGGCCATGTCGCGCAAGTACCACGAGCCCGGCGTGGCCGCGCGAACCTTCGCACTGGCGTACACGAACGCGGTCGTCTCGCTCCGGCATCTCGGGATCTCGGTCGAGGAGGCGCAGCTGTTCGAGCGCTTGGCTTCGCGCGTCTTCTTCTCCGATCAGTCGCTGCGTGCCAACGAAGCCATCCTTGCGCAGAACACGCTCGGACAATCCGGACTGTGGCGTCACGGCATCTCCGGCGACATCCCCATCGTGTTGGTGCGCATCGACGATGCAGAGGGATTGCCGCTCGTTCGACAAGTGCTGATGGCGCAAGAACATTGGCGTTTGAAAGGCCTGAAGTGCGACGCGGTCATCTTGAACGAGCATCCGATCGGATACCGAGACGAGATGCACGAGCAGCTCGTTCAAGTCGTGGGAAGTGGGCCGTGGGCGGGCTCGAAAGATCGACCGGGCGGCGTGTATCTGTTGCACGGTGACGGTCTACCCGAACCCGAACGCATCCTGCTCTCGGTCGTCGCGCGGGCCGTGCTGTCGGGATCGGCGGGCGACTTGGTGCGACAACTCGAAGTCGAGCGAGCAGACGCGCCGCGGCCTTTGGCGCGCGCACTCGCCGACGAGGTCGAAAGCGACGAGAGCACATTCGAACGGCCTCGGCTCGTCATGGGAAACGGGCTCGGAGGATTCAGTCGCGACGGTCGCGAGTACGTGATCGAACTCGACGAAGCGCGCGAGACACCGATGCCGTGGAGCAACGTCATCGCGAACAAGAGCTTCGGCACGATCGTCACCGAGCGCGGTGGTGCTCACACCTGGTGCGAAAACAGCCGCGAGAATCGTCTCACTCCGTTCGCGAACGACCCGATCACGGACCCGACGACCGAGGCCATTTTCATCCGTGACTTGGCGACCGACCGGGTGTGGGCGGCGACGCCGGGGCCGCTGCGTCGCACGCAGCGTTCGCCGCGTTGGTTGGTGCGACACGCGGCTGGCGTGACGCGCTTCCACCGCGCCGCCGACGGACTGCGACAAGAGCTCGCGGTGTTCGTGGCGCGCACCGATCCGGTCAAGTTCTCGATCCTGACGCTCACGAACACCGCGAGCGGACCGAACGCGAAGTCACGGCGCGTCGCAGTGCTCGCTTACAACGAGTGGTCGCTCGCCGCGCCCGCCGCGCGCGACGCATCGTTCGTCGTCACCGAGCGCGACGCGGAGACGGGCGCGATCTTGGCGCGCAATCCGTACAACGACACGTACCGCGAGCGCGTGGCGTTCGCAGCGACCAACGCCGACGTCGTCTCGGCCACGAGCGATCGGACCGAGTTCCTCGGCCGCAACGGTTCGCTGTCGCGCGCGGCAGCACTTCTGGCCCCGGCGCTCTCGAATCGTTTCGGAGCCGGACTCGATCCGTGCGCGGCGCTGCACATCTCGCTCGAAATCCCTCCTGGCGAAACACGGAGCGTCGTCTTCCTCCTCGGGCAAGGCGCTGACGCCGATGACGCGCGCCGACTCGTCTCGCGCTGGCGCAGCGAAACGGCCGCGCGCGCCGAGCTCGCTGAAGTCGAAGCATTCTGGGACGAGACGCTCGGCGCCGTGCGTGTTTCGACGCCTGACGATTCGTTCGACTTACTCGTGAACCGGTGGCTCGTCTACCAAGACCTCGCGTGCCGAGTGTGGGCGCGAGCGGGCTACTACCAAGCGAGTGGAGCGTACGGATTCCGCGACCAGTTGCAGGACGTTCTCGCTCTCTTGCTCACGCGTCCCGACATCGCGCGCGAACATCTCTTGCGCGCGGCAGCTCGCCAATTCGTCGAAGGCGACGTGCAACATTGGTGGGACGCGTCGACGGGCCGCGGCATCCGCACACGCTGCTCAGACGACTTCTTGTGGTTCGCATACGCGCTCGCGCACTACGCCGAGACGACGGGCGACACCGGCGTCTTCGAGGAACGCGTCGCCTTCCTCGTTGCTCCGCTCGTGCCTCCAGGCGAGGACGAAGTCTTCCTTCAGCCGACTGTTTCGAGCGACGTCGGCACGCTGTTCGAACACGCCCTACGCGCAGTCGACCGCGGGATCACGGTGGGTGCTCACGGATTGCCTTTGATCGGCAGCTGTGATTGGAACGACGGTCTGAACCGCGTGGGACACGACGGCCGCGGCGAGAGTGTCTTCGTCGGTTGGTTCCTGCACTCGATCCTGGGCACGTTCGAGCGCTTGTGCGCGCAACGCGGCGACGAAACGCGCGCTGCACGCTATCGCCACGAGCGCGATCGGCTCGGCGCCATGCTCGAACAGAGTTGGGACGGCGAGTGGTATCGCCGCGCCTACTTCGACGACGGAACACCGCTCGGCTCAGCCGAAAACGACGAGTGCCGCATCGACTCGCTCGCGCAATCGTGGGCCGTGCTCTCGGGTGCCGCGCCGCTCGCGCGAGCGGAGCGTGCGATGGACGCGGTGCGCTCGCATCTCGTGCGACGCTCTTCGCGCGTGATCTTGCTCTTGACTCCGCCCTTCGATCGCACGGCGCGTGATCCCGGGTACATCAAGGGCTACTTGCCCGGCGTGCGCGAGAACGGCGGGCAGTACACGCACGCAGCGCAGTGGGTGATCTTGGCCTTGACGCGTCTCGGGAGCGGAGACGAAGCGGCCGAGCTCTTCCACATGCTCAATCCGATCAATCATTCGCGCTCAGCGGCGGACGTGAGCACGTACAAGACCGAGCCCTACGCCGTGGCCGGCGACGTGTACGACCATCCGTCGCACCGCGGTCGCGGCGGATGGACTTGGTACACCGGAGCGGCGGGGTGGATGTACCGCGTCGCGCTCGAGGGCATCCTCGGTCTGCGTCGTCGCGGCTCGACGTTCGAGATCGATCCGTGCATCCCTTCGTCATGGCCTACGTTCTCGATTCAGTGGCGTCTGGGCACGACTCGCTACTCGATCGTGGTCGACAATCCCGAGCGCCGCTGCCGAGGGATCGCCGGCGCCACGATAGATGGAGTCCAAGTCGACCCCGCTGCGATTCCGATCGTGGACGACGGCGAGGAACACACGGTGCGCGTGGTGCTCGGAGTGCACAAATTAATGCCAAAGACGACCAGCAGAGCGCGCAGTTGATCGGCCCTGGCTCGGGCTGAACTCGCTCGCGCGCATCCCGTACAGTTGTGCGCGTGCTCCGCCTCCCCTTCACGTCCCCCTGGCTCTTGGCGCCGATGGAAGGCGTCACCGAGCCGTGTTTTCGCGATCTCGTGCTGGAGCGCAATGCGCCGACCGCGCTGGGCGGCGCGTACACGGAATTCGTGCGCGTCGTCGACATTCCGCTGCCGAAACGCGTGCTGAAAGAGCATTTGGGATCCAAGCGTTGCGCCACGCCGGTCGGAATCCAATTGATGGGTTCGGACATCGGTGCGCTCGCCGAAACAGCGCGTCGCGCGGTCGAAGTCGGAGCCCCGCTCGTCGATCTCAATTTCGGATGTCCCGCGAAAGGCGCCTTGCGCGGATGCGCGGGTTCGGCGTTGTTGCGCGATCCGCGGAAGCTCGAAGACATCGTGCGTGCGTGCGCCGACGTCGTCACGACCGTGCCCGTCACGGGCAAGATCCGCGCAGGATTCGACGACGCGACTTTGCTCGAAGATCTGGCACGCGCCGTTCACGCCGGTGGTGCCGCGCTGTTGACCGTGCACTGTCGGACGCGCGCCGAGGGCTACCAAGAGTCCGTCGATTGGTCGCGCATCGCGCGCGCCGTCGCCGCCGTTCCGATTCCGGTGTGCGGCAACGGCGGCATCGACACGCACGCCGATCTGGAGCGCATGCGGCGTGAGACCGGTTGCGCGCTCGCGATGGTCGGTCGCGCGGCGCTGGGCAATCCGTGGATCTTCAGCGGTCGCATAGTGACGCGCTCCGAGGCCGCGCGATTCCTCGTCGAGTACGCGCACGAGTTGCAGGCGAGCGGCTCGGCCGGCGTCCGCGGTGCAGCGGCGCGCGTCAAACAGTTGCTGCGGCACTGGACGGCCGGCGAACTCTTGGCCGGCGAGCGCGACGCGTGGCTGACCGAGCCCGATCCGGCCCTCCTTCTGGCCCGATTGACGCAGATTGCCGGTGAAAACAGCGCTTCGAACGCCCTCGCGCCGAGCGTGTGACAGGTTGCCGGGTAGACTTGTTTTCTGCGTCATCGAGCTGTGATCCACTCGGAACGAACAGCGCTCCCCATGCACCAATCCTTTCGCATTTCGGCCGCGGCTCTGGTCGCCACGGCGCTCATTCCGTCACTCTCGAACGCGCAAGTCCGCGAGGATTGGCGCCGCAGTTTCGATTTCGGGACGGCGTACAGCGCGGACACAACGGCGCACGGCGCGACGCATCCGGCCGGTGGCTACGTGATCGCCGGATCGACGCTCGACAGTCCGACCGTTTTCGCGCAGCGCAACACGCTCGTCGTGCGCTTCGATGCAGCGGGAAACGTCGTCTGGTCACGCTCGTTCACGGGCGATCCCAAAGGTGACGGTGTCGGAGCGCTCGGCGTCGCCGCGAGCGGCGCGATCTACGCCGCGTCCTCGCCGGGCATCTTCAATCAAGCCGACACGCGCCTGGTCAAGTACGACGCGTCGGGCACGCAACAATGGGTCGCCGTGTACGGCATCGTCGGCGTCGACGAGGTCTCTAGTGCGCGGGAGATGTTCGTCGACGCGAGCGAGAACGTGACCTTGGGCGTCAGCGCCGCAGGTGCCGCCATCTCGTCGTACAACATGGTCGTCTTGTCGTACAGCAGCGCAGGGGTGCAAAACTTCGCGACGCCGATCGACGGACCGCTGGGTCAAGCCGATCAACTGCGTGCGCTGTGTCGCGACTCTGCCGGCGACTTCATCGCGGCGGGCAGCATGGACGGCAGCGCCTCGGGTTCGTCGCTACTGGGTCTCGCCAAAGTGTCGGCGAGCGGTGCGATCCAATGGACGCGCTCGCACGACTTCACCGGCGTGACGACGACGCAACTCTTGAACGCGGTCGTCACGGATTCGGCGGGCAACATCTACGCCTGCGGAGGCGCGGGCACGGCTCCGTCGAGCTTCGTCGGAGTGCTGATTTCCTACGATTCCGCCGGTAATTTCCGCTGGATTCAGCAGTTGCCGGGCGCAGGCAACACGATCGCGACGCGTATCGCGATCGATCCGTGGCAACGCATCACCGTCACGGCGTTACAGTCGGGCGGTGGACTCGTCGCGCAGTACGACGCCCTCGGCAATCCCGTGTGGCAGCAGTCGTGGGCGCAACCTGGGTATTCGAGCTCGACTCCCGTCGACTTGGTGATCGAACCCAGCGGCGATGTCACCGTCCTCGGCCAAGTCGGTCAGAGCAGCGCGTGGTTGCAAGACATCGTCGTGACGCATCACACGCCGGCCGGTGTGCAGCGTTGGGCGCGCACGATCGACGAGAACGCGCAGACCGACTATCCGCACGCGCTTCTCGTCGCTGCGAATGGTCGCGTCGCCGTCGTCGGGCGCACGCTGACGTACACCTTCGGTCCGGGCGTCGTCTATGGTCCGAGTGATTCGTTCACCGTCGAGTTGGGCGATCAGTCGCAGCCATTCTGCTATGGCGACGGAACGGGCACGGCGTGCCCTTGCGCCAACACGAGCACAGCGGGCGACCAGGTTGGTTGCTTGAATTCGAACGCGGTCGGAGCACGCATCGACGACGCCGGTGATGCGTCGATCGCGAACGACACGTTGACGCTGACCGCGACCGACGTGCCCGGACCGGCGCTCTTTTTCCAAGGCACCGGAAAAATGTCCGGCGGTGCAGGCTTCGTCTTCGGCGACGGCTTGTTGTGCTTGGGCGGCACGATCACGCGCCTCGGCATCGTGTTCCCGACCGGCACGACGTCGGTCTATCCCGGCGGCCTCAATCCGAATCCGATTCACATCGGCGGAATGACGGCGTCCGGCGACACGCGGCACTATCAGGCTTGGTACCGCGATGCTGTCGCGTTTTGCTCTGCCGCGACGTTCAATTTGACGCAGGGTTTGTCGGTGACTTGGGCACCTTGAACGGCGGGCCGGTGGTCGCTCTCTGCACGGCTCGGGTATTCTCCCCCCGGCCATGACCGAACCCGCTCCGGACTCGACGCAACTGTCGCGCAAGGATCGGACGCAGTCCGCAGACACGAGCGTCTGGGCCGACCGCCTGCTCTTCGATCATCTGCGAACGCTGGATGCTCGCGAATCACTCGAGCTCTGCATGGAAGCCTGTCGCACGATGGACGAGTTGCTGGTCGCGGGTCTGCGCTGCGATCATCCGCACGCCGACGACGAAGAGATCGAGTTCCGCCTCACCGCGCAGAAGTATGGCGCCGATGTCGTGGAAGCGTGCACTGGACGCAGGCTCGAAGCGTCTTGAATCAGGCATCAAAAACGCTGCTGATCGCGGTCGAGTTCGCACGCCAATTGGAGCGCTTGGGAATCCCCTACTTGCTCGGTGGATCGCTGGCCAGCGCGAACGTAGGGAGAGCCGCGCACCACCCTTGACGCGGATTTCGCCGTCCATATGACGCCCGAACAAGCGGCCGGATTGGCGAATGCTTTGCGTGACGACTACCACGTTTAGGCTGATGCGCTCGTGGAAGCCGCCAGTCTGAAGCGCATGGCCAACGTCTTTCACAAGCGGCCCTTCGTGAAGATCGACATGCACGTTCGAGCGTCGACTGGACACAGCCTCGAAGAAATGCGCCGCGCGCAATCCGTGGTCGTCGGAAGTTCGAGTGAAACGACTCTGCGCATCGCGACTGCGGAAGACGTCGTCCTTCAGAAGCTGCGCTTGTTCCGCAGTGCGGGAGAGATTTCGGATCGACAATGGCGCGACGTGCTCGGAGTCGTGAAGCGTCGCCTGTCCTCGTTGGACGTGGAATACATGCGGATGTGGGCACTGACCTCGGGAGTCGACGATCTGCTCGAGCGGGCATTCGACGCCGCCCGGGGCAACTGACGCCCGCAAGTCCGGCCGAACGGGGCTCAGCACCCTCGCAGACTCTTCCGTGCCGCTCGCACGCGCCGGACAACAGCGCCGGCTTCAAAAAATGCGGCAGCTAGGTCCGCGCTCGCCGTCGGGAATTCCTAGAATCCCCCGCTCACCAACAGGGAGCAGACATGGCGAAGTGGACACACCACGACAGCGAGACCCTCTACAACGTCCCGAAGTGGGGCTTGGGGTTCTTCCAGATCAACGAAGCGGGCAACGTCGAAGTGCGTCCCGAGGGTCCCGACGGTCCGAACCGGCCGGGGATCGACATGTACGAATTGATCGGACAGATCCTGCGCCGCGGCGTCACGACTCCGATCTTGTTGCGCTTCGACGGGATCTTGCGCGCGCGCGTCCGCGCGATGAACGAGGCGTTCAACAATGCGCGCCGTGAATTCAACTACGAAGCGCCCTACCGCGGCGTGTTTCCGATCAAGGTCAATCAGGAACGGCACGTCGTCGAAGCGCTCTTGTCCGAGGGCAAGAACTTCAACATGGGCCTCGAGGTCGGCAGCAAGCCCGAGCTCATCGCGGTCATCGCGCTCCTGTCCGGTCGCAGCTCGCTCATGGTCTGCAACGGATACAAGGACGAGGAGTACATCGAGATGGCGCTGCTCGCGACGAAGCTCGGCATCACGCCGATTCTCGTCGTCGAAAAATACAGCGAGATCGAAACCATCCTGCGCGTGTCGCGTCGACTCGACATCCGGCCGTCGCTCGGCATCCGCAGCAAGTTGTCGGGCAAAGGCGCCGGTCGTTGGCAAGAGTCGGGAGGCGACCGTTCGAAATTCGGTCTGACGACGCGCGAGATGGTGATGGTCGTCGAGCTCATGCAGAAAGAAGGCATGATCGACTGCATCAAGCTCCTGCACTTCCACCTGGGCAGTCAGATCCCCGAGATCCGGTCTTTGAAGAACGCTCTGCGCGAAGCGACGCACACGCTCATCGGCCTGCACCGCATGGGCGCGAAAATCGAGTGGTTCGACGTCGGCGGCGGACTCGGCGTCGACTACGACGGCTCGCAGACGAACTTCGAATCGTCGATGAATTACTCGATGCAGGAGTACGCGAACGACGTCGTGTATCACTTGCTACAGGCCTGCAACGAAGCCGACATCCCGCAACCGGGCATCGTCACGGAATCGGGACGCGCGTTGTCGGCGCACCACGCGGTGCTCGTCACCGAAGTGCTCGGAACGACTGATTTCACCGAGGAAGACCTGCCTTCGAAGCCCAGCGAGGACGAGCACGCGCTGGTCACGAACTTCCACAGCGTGTGGGAGAACGTGACCGCGAAGAACTACCAGGAGAGCTACCACGACGCAGTGCAGATCCGCGACGAGACGATGGTGCTCTTCAACGTCGGTCAGATCTCGTTGAAGCAGCGCGCCCGCGTCGAGGACTACTTCTGGCGGACGTGCGAGAAGATCCTGCGCATCACGCGCTCGCTCGACTACGTGCCGGACGATCTCGCGAACCTCGAGCGCGACATGGCCGACACGTACTTCTTGAACTTCTCGCTGTTCCAATCGGTGCCGGACAGTTGGGCCATCCATCAGCTCTTCCCGATATTGCCGCTGCATCGCCACAACGAAACGCCGACGCGCCGCGCGATCCTCGCCGACATCACGTGCGACTCCGACGGCAAGGTCGATCGCTTCATCGACTTGCGCGACGTCAAGCGCACGCTCGAACTGCACCCGATGCGTGGCAACGATCCGTATTACATCGGGTTCTTCCTGGTCGGCGCGTACCAAGAGATCCTGGGCGACATGCACAACCTGTTCGGCGACACGAACGTCGTTCACGTCGACATCGACGACGCGGGACGGCCGCGCTTGACGCACGTTCTGCGCGGCGAACGCGTGCAAGACGTGCTCGAATACGTCGAGTACTTCGAATCCGACTTGCTCAACAACTTGCGCCGAAGTGTCGAGCGTTCGCTCGAAGAGGGACGCATCACGTTCGAGGAATCGGCACTTCTCTACCGTCGCTACGAGGCCGGTCTGCACGGCTACACGTACCTGACGCGAGAGAAGCTGAAGAGCGATGGACCCGTGTTGTTGCAACCGACGCTGGCCTTTCAAAAGAGCGACTCTTGAAGATCCAATCCGGCTGCATCGTCGAACTCACCTACCAGCTCAAAGACGAAGAAGGCGCCGTCGTCGAGCAATCGGACGCGGACGGCCCGATGAGCTACTTGCACGGGTACGGCGAGATTCCGCCGGGCCTCGAGACGCGCTTGACCGGCGCCGAAGTCGGAACTGCGTTCGAAGTCACGCTCGCGCCGGGTGAAGCATTCGGCGACTACGATCCCGACAAGATCCTGGCGGTACCGCGCGATCAATTCCCGGCCGATGCCGAGATCGTTCCGGGGGACACGATCACCGTTTCGGTCGCGGACGACGACGATCCCGACGCCGAAGAGGGCGAGATGGACACGCGCGTCGTCGAGATCTCTCCGGAAGCGATCGTGCTCGACGCGAATCATCCCTACGCGGGCAAACGCATGACGTTCGACCTCAAAGTTCTCTCGGTGCGCGCCGCGTCGGAAGAGGAACTCGCCGAGCACGAGGAGGGCGACGACGACCACGACGACCACGACGACCACGACGAAGAAGAAGAAGACGGCGAAGAAATCGGCTCGGAAGAGAAGGAGTGATCGCAGATGCTCGCACTGGCCGCAGTGTTGTTTTCGGTCGGGGAACGTCTCGCAAACGGTGATTTCGAAGCGCCGGCCGTGCCCGGGGCGATCGCGGGTTGGGCGTTCGAATACGGTGCGCGCAACGGCGGTTACGAGCCTGCGTCACGCGTCGAACTCGACGAGGTCGTCAAACACTCCGGCCGCGCGAGCCTGCACTTCGTCGGAGACGACAAGGTGCGCGCGTGGCGCGCAGCTCGCCAGGAATTCGAGGCGCGTCCGGGCGCGACGTACACGTTGAAGGCCAGCCTGAAGTCGAAGGACATCCGCTCCGAGAAGCTCGCGGGCGGCCAGGTTCAGCAGTACACGAATGCCTACGTGGCGTTGTTCCTGCGCGGTTCGGACGGACAGATCATCGAGAAGAAGTACGCACGCGCGACGTTACCGACGGCCGATTGGAGCGACGTGACGGCGCAAGTCGTCGCACCCGAAACGACGCGCACCGCGGAGGTGTACGTCTTCCTCTCCATGAGCGGCGAGATGTGGGTCGACGACGTCAGCGTCGACGTCGCCGGCGGTAAATCGCTGCCGCCCGAAGAGGTGCTGCTGTCGGAGAACTTCGAGAAGGCCACGGGGCTGCCGCAAGATTGGCTCGAAGTGCTCGGCGCCAGCACAGCGACCGAAGGTCCACGCTCGAAGATCGAGATCGACGCGAGCGTCGGCGAGTCCGACTCACCGAAAAGCCTGCATTTCTCGGGCGATTCGCGCACGAAGAGGTGGTTCGCCTGTACGCGCGAATTCGAAGTCAGAGCTGGCGACTCGCTCAACTTGGGTGCGTCGTTCAAGACGCTCGACGTCCGCAAGGAAGACGATCAGTTCCAGAATCTGCACATCGGACTGGCCTTCCAGGCTGCCGATGGACGCGTCCTCGGTAGTCCCGTCACTGCTTCGGGACCGTTCGGCACCAGCGATTGGAAGCGCATCGAAACGCGCGCCATCGCGCCGGAGGGATCGACGAAGGTCGAGCTCAGAGCGTTCCTCTCGATGTCGGGCGACGCGTGGATCGATCGCATCGAACTCAAGCGACGCGGTGGCGGAGTGCCGGCGTACGCGGAGTGGATGACGATGGATTCGACGCACGTCGTCGTGCGCTATCCGAAAGATCATCCGCGGCGCAGCGAGATGCGCGCCTACGCCGGCAAACTCGACGCGGCGTACGAGATGGTGCGACAGCGACTCGGCGTCGCATTCACCGACAAGATCACCGTGTTCATTTACGCCAGCGAAGAACAAGGACGCCGATTCACCGGACGAGCGCTCGCGTTCGCTTCGCCCGAAACTCGCACCGTGCACCAGACGACGAGCAACACGATCGCGCACGAAATGGTGCACGTGATCGCGCTCGCGATGGGATACGCGCAGGTGCCTTTGTTCGGCGAAGGCATCGCGGTGTGGCTCGACGGAGAAGGTGACGACGCGCACCACGCTCATGCCGCGAAATTGCTGCGCGAGAACAAACTGCCGAGCATGAGCGATCTACTCGAGCGCTTCCGCGAGGACGAATCCGTCTCGTACCCGGCAGCGGGATCGTTCGTCGGCTACTTGCTCGCGAACTATGGCGTACTCGACTTCAAGCTCGCCTACGTGGCCACCGATCCCGTCGAGGCCGTTCCGCGCATCTACGAGAAGACGCTCGTCGAGATCGACGCGGCTTGGCGCGAATTCCTGTCGAAGCGCTGAATCTCAGCGCGCCGACAGCGCCTGGTAGAACATCAGGCGATTGCCATCCGGATCGCGGAAGTAGAGCAACTTCACGATGCTCAGCATCTCGATCACGTCGCCTTCGAGCTTCACTTCGTGCTTTTCGAGCCACGCTTTCGCGGCAGTCATGTCCTTCACGCCGAACGACATCGCGTTCACGGGTGCCGGATCGTGATCGGGATCTTCGTTCAAGCCGATGATCGCATCCGTGCACGGCGTGGTCAGCTCGCACCAACCTTGAGCCTCGAGCTCGTAGAAGACTTTGCAGCCGAGCACGGCCTGGTACCAAGCCTTCGACACCTTGATGTCGCGCACGCCTACCGAATTGATCGTCGAGCCGTCGTACGCGAACCCTTCGACAGCGGCGAGTGTGACTTTCGTCGGAGTCGGTTTCTGCGGCGCAGGATCTTCGGCACGTGACAGAGCGAGCGGTGTGACGATCAGTGCTGCGCAGAGTACGAATCTCAAGTTCATGTGTGTCTTCCTTTGGAATGTGGGGATGTCAAAAGGGGATCGCAGATTCACCGGCGCGAACAGCGAGTATGCGTTTCTCGAAGAGTCGACGTTCGGCTGCATTGCAGGACAGCGCGAGTGCTGCTTCGAAGTGTGTCGTTGCGCCGAGTGCGTCGCCGGCCGACCACGCGAGCAGCCCGCGCGTCGCAGCGAAGAGCGGATAGTGGGCGAGCGCTGGTTCGTGCTCGAGCGTCGCCAGTGCGCGCAGTCCGGCGAGCGTGCCTTCCACCTTCGCGAGCACGACGGCGCGATTCAGCGCACGGATCGGCGAGGGCTGAAGTGCGATCAAGCGATCGTAGTGAGCGAGAATCGTGCGCCAATCGGTAGCCGCGTACGTCGGAGCCGACGCATGCGCCGCGGCGATCGCGGCCTCGAGGTGGTACGCGCTCAATTCGTCTCCGGCGATCGACTGCTCGAAGTGTCTCCAACCGCGCGCCAGTCGATCGCGATCCCAGCGTGAACGATCCTGTTCGGCGAGCGTGAGCGCTTCTCCGTCGTCGCCGATGCGCGCGGCGAGTCGCGCACCCTGGAAATGAACGATCGCGGCGACGGCGTGCACGGGTGGACTCGACGTCACCACGGACGACGCCATCAGCGTGATCAGGCGAGTGGCGTCGTAGACGAGTTCCGCTCGCACGAGTTCGTCTCCGGCGCGAGCGGAATAGCCCTCGGTGAAGAGCAGATAGACGACTTCGAGCAGTGCATCGACTCGGGCGACGAGTTCGTTTTCACACGGCAATTCCAGCGCGAATCCTTCCTCCTGGATCCTGCGTTTCGCTCGCACGAGTCGTTGTGCGATCGCCGTTTCGTCGACGAGAAAAGCCCGCGCGATCTCGCCGACGCCGAGCCCGCACACCGTCTTCAACGTGAGCGCGACGCGTGAATCGAACCCGATCGACGGATGACAGCACAGGATCATCAAGCGCAACTGGTCGTCGCCGATCGCATCGTCGGCGTCGTCGACCGACACGGCTTCGTCCGCCCAGCGTGCGACTTCGGCCGCCGAGCGATCCGCGACACGATCGGCGCGCAAGAGGTCGAGTGCTCGATTGCGTGCGACGTGCACGAGCCACGCTCGCGGATTCGGCGGCACGCCGTCCAAGGGCCACGTGCGCAAAGCGCGCACCAACGCTTCTTGAACGACGTCTTCGACCAGTTCGAGTCGCGCCGGTCCGAAAACGCGCGTCAATCCGGCGATCATGCGACCCGCTTCTTCGCGGAACAGTCGGTCGACGAGCTCGGGGACGGGACGCACGTCGTTCATCTCACGTCTCGGGTTGGCCCATGAAATCCACTGCGCGGATCTCGAGCAGACCGTCGTACGAAAAGATCGGATGATCGTCGCACAGCTTGACCGCGTGATCGTAGTCGTCGGCCGAGATGATGAAGTAGCCGCTGACGATCTCCTTCGTCTCGACGAACGGGCCGTCCTTCGATGTGACGCGCGCGCCGACCTTGCGCATCGTGCGCCCACCGTCGTCCTGCAACTTGTGTCCGCCGACGAGCCGGCCTTGCGCTGCGAGACCGCTGGCCCACGCGCCGAATTTCTCGAGCACGGCCTGCATCTCGGACGGACTCATGGAGGCGAACTGCTTGGGATCGTCGCGAAGGACGAGCATGTACTTGGGCATCGTTGATTCTCGATTCCGTGTGTCTGTGAAGGCCTTCCCACGCGGTCGGCCTGATTTCACCGTGAAAACGCGACCACCGGCTGTGAATCGACATCGATTTCGAGATTCCCTGACGAAGTCCACTAGACGCCTTCGAGCTCGCGCTTCTGACGCTGGTTCGTCTGGTACGCTCTGGATCTGCGCATGCCCGATTTACACGACAAAAGAGCCCCTTTCGCTCCCCCCGCGCGCGCCGACATGGCGCGGTTCGAAAGCGATTCGAAGCCGACGCTCGTCGTCGTCGTCGATACCGAAGAGGAGTTCGATTGGGACGCCGGCTTCGATCGCAAGAAGACGTCGGTCGAGCACATGCAGGAGATCGAACTCTTGCAGTCGGTCTTCGACGAGTCCGGCATCGTGCCGCTCTACGTCATCGACTATCCCATCGCGACGCAGGCCGCGAGTTTGCAGCCGCTGCGCACTTTCATGCAGCAAGGGCGCGCTGAGATCGGCGCGCATCTGCATCCATGGGTGTCGCCGCCGTTCGAAGAGGACGTGAACGCGAAGAACAGTTATCCGGGCAATCTGTCGCGTGAATTGGAGCATGCGAAGCTGGAGCAACTCGTGTCGGCGATCGAGCAGAACTTCCGCGTCAGACCGCGTGCGTACAAAGCTGGGCGCTACGGCGCCGGTCCGAACACGGCCGGAATCCTCGAAGAGTTGGGCCTCGACATCGACCTCTCGCCGTGCCCGCCGTTCGATTTGGGCGGCGACGGCGGCCCCGATTGGTCGGGCTTTCCGGTCGAGCCGTTCTGGATCGGCGCACACAAGAGCATCTTGTCCATCCCCAACACCGGCGCCTATGTCGGATTCGTGAAGGACGGCGCGCACGGGCTCTACAGGCTCGCGAACTCGAAGGGACTCGCGTGGTCGCGCGCGGGCGGGATCTTGTCGCGCATCGGCGCGGTCGAACGTTTGTTCCTGTCCCCGGAAGGATATTCCCTGTCCGACTTGCGCCGTTTGACGACGTCTCTCGGCGATCGCGGCGTGCGCCACTTCACGTTCAGCCTGCACAGTCCGTCGGTGAAGCCCGGTTGCACGCCTTATGTGCGTAGCCTCGACGATCGCGCGAAGTTCCTCGACACCTGCCGCCGATACTTCCAATTCTTCCTCGGCGAGTTCGGTGGCGTCGCGACGACGACGGTCGAATTGCACGCTCGCGCAACCCTCAACAAGAAGTACTGATTCACGCGTGAAAATCCTCGGCATCTCCCCTCTCGACAAGGATTCGACGGCGTCGCTCGTAGTGGATGGGCGCGTGTTGTTCGCAGCCGGCGAAGAGCGCTTCACACGCGTGAAGCAGTACGCCGGGTTCCCGCGCAACGCGATCAAGGCGGCCTTGGAATGGACGGGCACGAACCCGGACGAGATCGACGCAGTCGCTTATGCGTTCTTGCCGTGGGACAAGGAGACGGAGCTGATCCAGACGGCCCTCGAAGAAGAGAGCAAGTTCCAGCGCGAATTCCGCGAGCCGAACATGCAGGCGATGCTCGACGCAGCCGAAGCGCGTGTGCCGAAACGCACGCAGCCGGTGCACGGATTGCGCAATCCGAATCAGAAGATGGACAAGGGTTCGGTGAAGGAATTCTTCTATCGTTTCGCCGGTGCCGAGCGCGGTCTGTCGCGATCGGTGGCGTCACGCGCATCGGCAGATTGGGGCCAACGTGCGAGCGAGGATCACAAGCATTGGCAGTCGGAGCTCGAAGCGGGACTCGGCGAATTCGGCCTGCTCGGCAAGCTCAAACGCGGCGAACACCATCTGTCGCACAGTGCGAATGCGTACTTCGCGAGCGGTTACGAGCGCGCACTGATCGTCACGCTGGACGGCTACGGATCCGGTCTCGCAGGTTCGATCAGCTTGGGCGAAGGCGGCCGCATCAAGCGCTTGCACAATCTGCGCTTCCCGCACTCGCTCGGATCGATGTACGAGATGGTGACGAGCGCGCTCGGCTTCCATCCCGATCGTCACGCCGGAAAGATCGTCGGGCTCGCGGCATTCGGTGATCCGAAAGTGCTCGCTGACGTCCTCCTCGCGCGCGTCGAACGCACTCCTGGTGACTTCAGGTTGGTGGAAAACTTGAACGTGCGGTTCGCGCAACACTTGGCCGCGCGCTTCCCGATGATCGACGTCGCGGCGGCGTACCAATACGTCCTCGAAGTGCTCGCGACCGAGCTCGTGCGCCATTGGTGCGAAAAAACGGGTGCCGGTCACGTCGTGCTCAGCGGTGGTGTGACGGCGAACGTGAAGATGAACCAACGCATTCACGAGCTCGAGTGCGTGAATGCGACCTTCGTCTATCCGAACATGGGCGACGGCGGTTGCGGCTCAGGCCTCGCGATGCTGTACAGCTGGACCGGCGGCGTGAAGGAAACGATTCACGACGTTTATTGGGGTCCGAGTTATTCGCCCGAAGCGATCGAGGCCGAATTGAGGAAGGCCGACTTGCGCTACGAGCGACCTGCCCACTTGAATGCCGAAGTCGCTCAACGCATCCACGCGGGCGAAGTGATCGGGCGCTTCGACGGACGCATGGAGTACGGTCCGCGCGCGCTCGGCAATCGCACGATCATGTATCACGCTCGCGAACCGGAAGTGAATCAGTGGCTCAACAAGCGTTTGGGCCGCACTGAATTCATGCCGTTTGCGCCGGTGACATTGTGGGAAGCGCGCGAGCGTTGTTATGTGAACTTGGCCGGTGCTGAACACGCTGCTGAATTCATGACGCTCACGTTCGACTGCACGCCGTTCATGCGCTCGAGCTGTCCGGCCGCGGTGCACGTCGACGGAACTGCGCGTCCGCAATTGATTCGTCGCGAGCTGAACCCGGGCTACTACGACATCTTGAAAGAGTACGAGAAGCTGTCGGGCATCCCGAGCCTGATCAACACGAGCTTCAACATGCACGAGGAACCGATCGTGTGTTCGCCGAACGACGCGATCCGCGCCTTCTTGCTGGGCAACATCGACGGGCTCGCGATCGGTCCGTTCTTCGTGCCGCATCCTGAACGCGCGACGAGCAAGATCGGTTCGACGGCGAAGAAGTCAGAACCAGCGGGCGTGAAAGCGCGCTGACCAGGCAGCGCGAACGCTGCTAGCTGATACTCGTACTCAGAGCGGCGGCCGTGACGGTCGCCGTTCGTGCATCACGGCAACACAGTGAATCGCACCCAATCGTCACTGAACTTGCGCGGGGCCAGCTGAAAGCCTTGGAAGAACCAAGTGGTTCCGATCATCAGCGGGCTCGTGCCGATGTCGTGATCGCAATTGAGCATCCCGCTCGCATCCGACAGGCCCATCGGTCGCGTCGTCATCGTCAGTCGGTCCAGAAACAAACTGCCCGATACTCCCGGCATCGAGAAAGGCACTCCGGCCGGTCGCGGCGCACTCACCAACAGCGACGGCGAAAACGGCGCGCCACTCTGAGTGAAACGCACTTTGTCGCCCAAGCTCGGAATCCCGTGCGCCACGAAATCTTCAGCACCGAAACGATGCAAGTCGACCGTGCCGCCGCCCGCGTACGTATTCGCGTGCACGGCTTTCGTGCCGACCAACACGCGCCGACCGTTCGGACTCATGTCGAGCGAGTACACCGACCCTGGATAGTCGAACGTCTGCACCGGGCTGTCTTGATCGCGCTCGTACAGGAGCAATTCAGGCACGAGCCCCGCTTGATCGCCCCACAAACCGACGGCAAAGCGCGCTCCATCGTCCGACATCGCGATGTCGGACACCACGTTTTGCAGCGTGCCCGCACCCGTCTGCACGTCGCTCATCAGCACGTGCTTCGACGGCAGATCGAGCGCTTCGATCACGACGCCCAAGTTGAAATCCCACAGGTTGAATCCCGCGACCAACGTCGATCCGTCGTACGAGATGTCGATCTTGCCGCACACGGCTTGTCCAGGAACGTACATCTGATGCGTGTGAGCGAACCCACCGCTCCCTTGCCGCTCGTAGATGTCGACCGTGTTGAAGCCACCGAACGCGAACACGCGACCGTTTCCCGAGATCGCGTGACAGTCGAGTGACGTGAACAGCAAGTACGACGCGATCGTCGTGTGCGTCGCGATGTCCCATACGTTCGCCGACGAACCGGACGCCCAGTACAAAGTCGATCCGTCGTCCGACAGCAAGAGCGCACGCAACTGCGGCCCACACGGCAGTGTCGTCGTGTACGTCGGCACACCTGACAGTGAATCGAAGATCGCAAGACGCAGGTTCGCGGTCGGGTCGAGCATGCCGGCGACGATGCGCCGACCATCGCGCGACACCAATGCACGGACCGGACCGTAGCCGGCGAAGGGAAACGTGTACTCCCAATCGGGACCGAGCTGACTGGCCGCCGTGTACTTCGACACGATCCCGTTCCGCGGGCCGGTGATTCCCGACACGGGGATTTGGCGGCACGAGACGAAGACGCCTGAATCAGCGGACGCATCGACCCTGGCGTCTTGGCTCGTCCACACTTGAGGGTCGTTCCACAGCGGCGCGAGCGGCACGACGTCGAGACACGAGATCAATTGCGCGCGGTCGGCGGCAGAGTCGAACTCGGTGAAGGCCAGCGTGCCGTTCTGTCCCAGCGCGACCGTCTGTCCGACCCAGCCTTGCCCGGCGTCCGACTGACTCCAAACCAGCCCGGCACCCAGTTCCTGCACGGCGACCGGCGTCGGGATCAACGGTGCCGGTGGCAGCGTTGCGACCAGGCCGCGCTCTTCCTCGAGCCACGCGTCGCTAGTCGTGACGCGGTAGATGCTGCGCAGGCCTTCCACCCCCGTCGCCTGCATCGCAGTAGCCGGCGCGGTGAGGACGGGTGCGGCGAAGTAGATACAAAGCAGCGCCTTCCTGGACGAGCCAGGACGAAGGAATCGTTGCATGGGGGGACCGAGGGCCTGAGAGAGGGAGAGAGGACCCAGAACAATGCGAGGCGAGCAAGCTCGATGATATGGCGACAGGCGCGGCTCGCAAAGGCTTGTTCCCGCCCTTCACCCATATTTCACGGGCTTTCTGAAGAAGTCGCGATTCCGATCTCGCCGGGCCGACGGCAACAAGACCCGCAGGGCCACGAAAAAAGGACGGCCCGCGAAGGGCCGTCCCTGATTCAGTCCGATCGACGCTGACTCAGTGCTCAGCGTCGAAGTCGATCACATGCCGTCGATGCCGAAGGGGAACGTCATGAAACGTGCGCCCTGAGCGTCGGTGAAGGTCGCGAGGCTCTGGTGAACACCGTTGAAGGTGCCGAACAGCGCGCCCGTGACGATCTGGCCCGGGTGGACCGTGACTTGGAGGCGTTGCGACCACTGGTCAGGATTCGTCGGGAACACGAGCGGGTTGTGCATCACCGTCTCCATGTTGAAGACGATCTGGCCGCTGGTCAGAAGCGGGATGCGCAGGTTCGGGCGGTCCACCATCGTGACCGGGAAGAGCAGGCGGATGTCGTTCAGCTGCGAGTTGAAGTACTGGCCACCGACGATGAGCGCCGACGAGCCGCCTTGGCGACCGATGAACTGGTAGCACTCGGCCACCAGGATGTTGATCGTGCAAGTCGCGAGGCGACCGTGGCTGTCCGTGATCGTGAAGGTCACCGACGCGCCGCCGATTTGACCGACCGTCGGGGTCCAGTTGAACGTGCGGCAAACGGGGTTGCCGACCAACGGAACTTGCGGGCTCAGCGTGGCACCGGCCGGGAGCGGGCCCGACGTGATCGTGACCGTGTCGGCCGCGTTCGTGTCACCACCGCAGATTTGGAACGAGAACGGCACCGCGGCCGAGGCCATCAGCGTCGAGTTGCAAGCCGGCGTCGGCGGCCCGAAGGTCGGCGGCGTGTTGACGAGGTACGTGTAGCAGACCTGGACTTGGGCCGCGGCCGCCGTCTGGAACTGCGTGATCAGGTTGCCGCTGCCGGTTGCGACCGAGCTTCCGACCGCGGTCACCGGCAGGACGATGTTGCCCGGCAATCCGGGAGGACCCGAGAAGAGCACGAGGTCCGACGCCGGGGGCGGCGAGGTCGCGCTGTTCATCTGGTTCGCGGTGATGCCGAGGTGCGAAACACCCGACGTGCCGCCGAAGTCAGTCGTGCCGTCGAAGGCGGTCAAGCTGTCGTTGAAGTTCGCGATCGGAACCGTGACGACGATGACGGACAGGTCCGGACGCGTCAGCGTCAACGTGGCCTGAAAGTTCGTTTGGACAACGGTCGCGGCGGTATCGAGGCTCTCGATGCGCACCGCGCCTGCGATGTTGCCCGTCAACTGGAAGCTGATCGATTGCAGCGTTCCGAGGCCGGTGTCGAACTTCGACACGGAGACGTTGTTCGCCCAGTTGGTGTTTGTGAGCGGAATCGAGCCGGTGAAGCAAACCGTTTGGGTTTGCGCCGAGGCGGAGCTTGTGAAAAGCGCGGCGCCGATTGCGAGGCTAGTGAGGACAGAGAAGCGGGTCATGGAGGAACTCCCTAGAGCCAGGAGAGGGCGTTTGTTGTGGACCGGACGTAGGCCCGGGCCGGAGGCTGAATCTATTCTGATGCTATCCCAAGGCTAGGAGTGCGCAAGTCCTTCACCGTGGAAAAGAAGGCATGAAGCGAACCTAACCGTTCGTTCCAAATCGGGGTTTTCCCGCAAAAAAGGCCTCCCGGGATCCGGGGGCCGGTTTTGCGAGACCGGGCGGGGCTCCCCGAAACTCAGTCGCGGCGGATGCGAAATCCGTGGGCGCGGCGCAGCAGCCGGCGCGAATCGGCTTGGAAGTGATCGTCCCGCACGTAGCTGATCATGCGATCCAGGAAGTCTAGAGGCAGCGTCACGCCGTAGAACGCGAGCAGTAGGAACTTCGTGTCACAGACGACTCCGGAGATCACGAACGGAGAGATGAACACGTCGACGAGTGCCGCGGCGAGGAACAGCACGACCGCGAGATCGAAGTTGGTGACGACGGCGCGCACGGTCGAGAGCGCACCGCCGAATTCGAACGGCCTGAACTCACCGGGCAGATCGCCATCGACCGCGAGTTCTGCGTTCGTCGTCCCGCGCGTCAACTGCTCGACCCATTTCGTGCGCTCGTCGGGCGCTCGCAACAAGACGTAGCGCGTGTTCAGAATGATGGCGACGTCGTAGAGGAATTTTCCGAAGAGTGTCGCGAGCAGCGCACTGATGCCGAATAGAAACGTCCACTCGCGATCGCTGCATTTCGCAGCGTAAAACCCGAGCGCGACGAAGAACGCGGACTTCACGTACAGGTGGAACATGAAGTCGTGGAAGCCCCACACGAGCTTCTCGGTGCCGTGGTAGCGCGCGACTTCGCCGTCGACGCAATCGAGCACGTAGTAGACGACCAAGCACGCGAATCCGGCGACCGACCACCAACCGCCGAATGCGGCGAGCACGGATCCGCCGAGTCCGAAGACGAGGAAGCCGATCGTCGCGACGGTCGGCGAGAGTCCGAGTCGGAGGAACAGACTCGTGACGTGGATCGAGATGCGATCGCCGATCAGGAATCCCGCGATGTCGTTGTACTTGCGGACCGGCTCCTGGACTCGGCGGCGCAGTTCGTGAATCGGGTCGACGTTCGGCAAGCGGGTCTCGGCGATCGGGGGTTGCGCCGCTTCACCTCATTTCGAGCGCACGGTACGCGCGGCGCGCAACGTTCTCCAGATCTCGCTGATCTTCGCTCGCTCCTCGGGTGCGAGAAAGCCCGTCGCGAACAGTACCAGCGGCAAGAGCAGGACGAGGACGATCTTCGCGGCCACGACGCTCGCGAACGACCAGTCGGGGAGGGCGGCGCTCAACGCGTACAAGACGGTCGCGAGAGCCATCGGCCAGACGATGCGGCGCAATTCGTAGCCGATCGGCATGAGGCGTTCGGCCGCAAGCCAGGTCACGATCGCGAGCGTCGCGAACGTCGCGAGTGTCGAGTACGCCGCCCCCATGTACCCGAAACGCGGCACGAGGAGCGCGTTCAACAGGATGTTGAAGAGCGCCGCGCCGCACGCGATCACGCCGACGGCCCACGTGCGCTCGCGCCGGTAGAAGACTGTGCTGACGATCTGGTACAGCCCCCAGAAGAGGTAGCCCGCCGCGATGACTGCGAGTGCCGGCCAGACCTCTCTGAATTGCGGCGCCGCCATCGTGACGACGAGTTCCTTCGCGAAGACGGCGAGCACGAGCGTCACGGTGCACATCGCGAGATTGAAATACGTGAGGACCTTGCGCGCGATCTGACGCATCTCTTCGTCGGTGGCCAGCGAGAACGCGAACGGGAACCAGATCAAACCGAATGCCTCGAGTAACACGGCGTTGCCGATCGTGCCGAGTTTGTAGGCGAGTCCGTACAGACCGACGTCCGCTTCGCCGCACATCCGCTGCACGAAGAAACGATCGCTCTGGTGCAGCGCGAACATGCACAGCCCCGAGATGAAGAGCGGTGCGCTGTAGACGAACAACCTGCGCGCCATCGGCCACGAGAAGTGCAGGCCGACTTTCTTGACCACGAAACCGACGAGCACGAGAGCCGCGAGCGCCTCGCAGCCGAGCACGCTGTACAGAGCCCCCATCACTTTCAGGCCGAGCAACAAGAGCCAGACTTTCAGGCCCAGTTCGAGCAGGAGTTTGACGCTCGTGACGACGCCGTAGGTGATCGAACGCTCGAGGATCTGCAACCAACGCAGACCGACTTGGCCGATGGTCTGGAAGAAAAGGATCGCGAACACCGCGACGAGCACGGGCGCGTGCGTCGACGATTCGAAGAGGAGTTCGGCGGCCGCGTCGCGAAAAATCCATGCGCATGCAAGCGCGATCCCCGTCGTCGACGCGAGCAAGATCAACGTCGTCGTGACGAGCGTGTTGCGCTCTTCCTCGGTTTCGTACTGCGCGTGAAAACGCGTCATGCCGTGCAACAGATTGATGCCGAGCACTTGCGCCGCTATCGCGATGGTGACGCTGGCGATCTCGAGGACGCCGTAGTCGGCCGTGGTACCGATCCAGACGGTGACGAACGGCAACAGCACGAAACCGAGCACTTTGTTCACCGCCGGCCCGAGCGCGTAGATGAACGAGTGCTTCCCGAGCCGTTTCAGTGCTGCGTAGATCATCCGCCGCTTCGAAGCGTGTCAGAGCTGCGCACTCCGTTCAACGATCGCCGTCGCTGGTCCGCGATCAAACAGGATCGGTCGGATGTGCTGCGGCTGCCAGCGCCGCCGCTTCTGCGTGGCCGAGCCACGCCTTCACAACCGCATGCACGAGGTACAGGAGCGGCGTGATGACGATCGCGATCGCGAACTTGTACACGTAGTTCGTGAGCGAGATCACGGCTGCTCGGTCGACCGTCATGTGCTCTTGCCCGAGCACTTCCGGGATCACGACGAACGCCACGAAGATGACGATGCCGGTGTCGATGAGTTGCGAGACGACGGTGCTCCCTTGCGAGCGCAACCACAGCATTTTCCCGCCCGTCTTCTTGCGCAACCACGTGAACACCCACGCGTCGACGAACTGCGCGACGCCGAACGCGACGAGGCTCGCCGCGACGATCGAGGGCGTCTGTCCGAACGCGATGACGTAAGCCTGGTGCGCGGTCTCGTCCGAGTATGACTGCCCGAACACGACGGTCGGCGCCCGCGTCGCACCGATGACGATCGGTTGCAGGATCACGTTGACTGCGATGGCGAGCCACGTGAACACGCGCACGATCCGTCGGCCAAAGTATTCGTTGATGATGTCGGTCAGGATGAACGTCAGCGGAAACGCGAAGATGCCCGCCGTCGCGACGAAGAACGTGTCGTCCGACAGTCCGATCGACTGCGGCGTGACGCCGAACAGCGTGAACTTCCACAGCTTCGCGCCGAGAATTTCGGCCGTGACGAAGAACCCCACGAAGAGCGCGAGCAACGTCAAGAGCAGTACTTCGCGGCGGTTCGTGTCTTTCGCGGTGCTCATCGGAGCTCAGTGTGTATCCGCCGCTGTGGTCGAGGACAACGGAGCTCGCTAGACTCCGCTCCCTCATGCAAGTCCTCGAACAACTGAAGTCGATGAGCCCCGAGCGCTTCCTCACGATCTACTCGGGCCTCGAATTGAACGGATTCGGACCTCTCGACAACGAGGTCGCCAAGTCGCTGAAGTTCAGGCCAATCGCGGTGAAGAAGCTGCCGATCGCTCAACGCGCCAAACGTGCGCGCATGTTGATCGAGACATCGGCCAACGCCGAACTCGCCTACGAAGTCTTCGGCGCGTACCTGATTCGCCACCACAAAGGCATCGTCACGGGCTTCCTCGACAAAACCGGCGTCGCGCACGAAGACGGCATGATCCAAGACCTCGACAACGGCTTGCCGGAAAAGGCCAAGATCGCAGCCGCCGTGACCGAGCTCGACAAGTCGTTCGCGCCCGAAGACGTCACGCTCTACTTGGCATTGTGCGCGCAGCAGTGGAATCAACTGCCCGAGCTCGATGCGCTGTGGCGCAAGCGTTCGCAGTAGCTACTTCGAACGCTTCGGCGAGCGCGGCTGACAGCGCGGACACACGTGCGTCCCGCGTTGACCGACTACGAGACGCTCGATGATCGTTCCGCACTTGCGACAGGGTTTGCCGTCGCGTCCGTAGACTCGGAACTCGTCCTGGTACTGACCGGGATTGCCTTCGGGCGTGCGATAGAAAACGTCGAAGCTCGAACCTTCGCGTTCGATCGCAGACGTCAAAACAGCCTGGATTTCAGCGTGCAAGCGCGCTGCCTCGGCTGGTTTGACACGCTCGGATCGCGTCAGCGGATGCAGGCCCGAGCGATGCAAGGTTTCGTCGACGTAGATGTTCCCGAGCCCTGCGACGAAGGTCTGATCGAGCAAGAGCGACTTCAACACCCGGCGCTTCGCGCGCAACGCCGTGTCGAGCCACTGAACCGTGAAGTCATCCGACAACGGCTCGGGACCGAGCTTGCCGAGCACGCGCTCCGGATCCGCGGCGAACTCGAAGCGCCCGAACTTGCGCACGTCGACGAAGTGCAACACGCGACCGTCATCGAGCGCGAGCTCGACCTTCTTGTACGGTCCCGGATCGAACGGGCGTTTCTCGACATGGATGCGACCGGTCATGCGCAAGTGACCGACGATGGCTCCCGCCGGACGCTTCTTGCGTGCGAGATCGATCACGATGTACTTCGCGCGCCGCCACACGCGGACCATGCGAGCACCGACGACGCGCTCTTCGAAATCGGGCGCGACGACCGTGCGTCGCCAATGCACGAGAGCGCTCTCGATCGTGCGTCCTTCGAGTCGCTTCCGAATCGAACGCACGACAGTTTCGACTTCGGGCAGCTCGGGCATCGCGTTCTTACTTCGAAACGGAGAGCACGTTCATGTCCAACGTCGATGCGTTCCAAACAGCGACATTCGCAGCACGAAAGTCCTCTTCGCGGGCTGCGTAGATGCTCGGCACGAACGTCTGCGGATTGCGATCGACAAGCGGAAACCACGTGCTTTGCACTTGCACCATCAGACGGTGGCCGGCCTTGAACGTGTGCAGGACGTCTTGCAGCGGAACCCTCACTGCGGTGAGTCGATCCGGTGTGAAGGGCTCGGGCTGGCTCGGGTCGTTGCGAAAGCGACCACGCACCACTTCGCTGCGCACGAGCATGTGGTAGCCGCCCATGCGTTGCCCCGGCACGAGCGCGTCGTCGCCTTTGGGATCAGGGGTGTCGTCTGGAAACACGTCGATCAGTTTCACGACCCAGTCGCCATCCGTGCCGGTGGTCGTCACGACGAGATCAGCCGTGAGCGGACCGGCGAGCGTGACATCGGTTTCGAACTTGGACGTCCGATAGGTGAGCACGTCGGGCCGAGTCGCTGCGAAGCGCTGATCCTCGGTCATGTATTCCCTCGACATCGCAGTCGTGATCGCTTGCGTGAACGGAACCGGATGCCGCGGATCGCTCAGGTACTCGCGGTGTGTCACGCCCGCGATGGTCGGGCCGACATCGACGAGCGCTGCGGCATTCGCATCGAACCACAATCGTCGCGCAGACACTCGCTTCGGCGGCCAGGCGTCGAACGCGCGCCATTCGTTCGCGCCGGTGTCGAACACGTTCGCTTCGGCAGGCGGCGGCAGCGTGGAATCGCGCAAAAAGTGCTCGAAAAAGACCAGTTCCATGTCGGTGCGATACTTCGACGACGTCTTCGAGCCGAAGCGCGCTTGACCCAATTTGTCTCCGTCCGTGCGCCCCCAACCGCCGTGGATCCACGGCCCCATGACGAGCACGTTGTAGACGTTCGGATTCTGCCTCTCGATCGCGCGGTACGTGTTGAGCGCGCCGTATAGGTTCTCCGCGTCGAACCAACCACCGACCGTCATCACCGCCGGCGCGACGTTCTCGAGGTGCGGGAGCAAATTGCGCGCTCGCCAGAACTCGTCGTAGTTCGGATGCGCGACGATGTCGTTCCACATCTGCACTTCGCCCTTGAACCATTTCGCGTTCACGTTCGCGAGGGAACCGAGCTCGAGAAAAAAGCGGTAGCCGTCGGGTGTTCCGTGATCGAAGCCCCACGAACGCTTCGTCGTCGGTTCGGGGCGCGGCCGACCGAAGCCGTGCAGGAAATTGAACGCATGCGGCAAGAACAGCGCGCCGTGATGATGGAAATCGTCGTACCACCAATCGGCGATGGGAGCTTGCGGCGAAACAGCCTTCAACGCCGGATGCGCGTCGATCATGCCGATCGAAGCGTAGAAACCTGGGTAACTGATCCCCCACATGCCGACGCGACCATTGTTGTTGGGCACGTTCGCGACGAGCCAATCGATCGTGTCGAACGCGTCGGTCGATTCGTCGGTCGTCTTGCCGTCACGCTTGTCCGGCACGAAGGGGCGCATATCGACGAAGTGTCCTTCGCTCATGTACGCGCCGCGCACGTCTTGCACGACGTACGCGTATCCCCTCTCGTGGAAGTGCGTGCTCGGCCCGAGGATCTCGGGGAACTCGTTCTCGCCGTACGGACTGCACGAATACGGCGTGCGCCGGAGCAGGATCGGCGACTTCGCGGTCGACTCTTTGGGCTCGTAGATGCTCGTGAAGAGCTTTACTCCGTCGCGCATCGGCACCATCGCCTCGCGCTTCGTGAAATGCGCTGCGAGCCAGGCTTTTCCTGTCGGTTCTTCACTTCGCGCGAGGCCCGCGAGCGAGACGAACGTGAGCACGACGACGGTGATGGAGCGAGTCAGCATGCGCCAGATGCTACGCAGTCGTCTCCACTGGCGGGAGCGTTGTCGCAAACCTTGCGATCCGTGCACTCAGATCGCGTGGGAGACGCCGAGTCGCTCGTACAAGCGCCGCTTGATACGCCCGTACTCTGGCCCGGCGACGTCGCGCGGATGAGCGAGTTCGACTGCGACCTCTTCGACGATTTTGGCCGGACGTGGACTCAAGATCACGATGCGATCGGCGAGCTGGAGGGCTTCGTCGACGTCGTGGGTCACGAACAAGATCGTCGTCTTCTCGCGTTCCCAGATGCGCAAGAGCTCGGCGCGCATCGAGAGCCGCGTGAGCGAATCGAGCGCCCCGAACGGTTCGTCCATCAACATGATGTGCGGCTGCACGGCCAGAGCTCGCGCGACGGCGACGCGCTGCTTCATTCCACCCGACAATTCACCCGGGTAGACGTCCTCGAACCCTTGCAAGCCGACGAGTTCGACGTACCGCTTCACGGTGCTCTCGATCTCACTCGTCGTTCGATCGCGCAGGCCCAACGCGATGTTCTCGCGCACGGTCGCCCACGGAAAAATGCCGTACTCCTGGAACACGAGCACACACCGTCGACTCGGTTCGGCGACCGGCGCACCGTCGACGAGCACCTCGCCGCTCGATGCCGCGTCGAGCCCCGCGATCAGGTTCAAGATCGTCGACTTCCCTGATCCCGACGGACCGAGCAAACACACGAATTCGCCAGCAGCAAGCGCCAAATCGATGCCGGCGACGACGTTCAAACTCCCGTCGCGACGTGCGAACGACTTCGTGACGGAGCGCAATTCGATGCGGGGCTGACTCATACGATTTTCGAGAACCCCCAGCGCACTTCGTCCAAGCGCTCGAGCCTGCGCATCGACCAGTCGAGAGACCACCCGACGAGCCCGATGCACAGCATGCCGCCGACGACACGCGCATAGTTGTTCGCGTTGCGCGAGTCCATGATCAAGTAACCGAGCCCCGATTCGACCGCGATCATCTCGGCCGCGACGATGACCATCCACGACACGCCGAGCGCGATGCGCATGCTGATCAGGATCTGCGGCAACGAAGCGGGAAACAACACGCGGCGGTAGAGCTCGAATCCGCTCACTCCGAAGTTGCGCGCGGACCGGACGTACGCGACTGGAATGGTGTGCACTGCTGCCATCGCGCCGGTCACGATCGGGAAGGTCGACGAGATCACGACGATGTAGATCGCGGCCGCGTCCTTGATGCCGAACCACAGGATCGCCAGCGGAATCCAGGCGATCGGCGAGATCGGACGCAGCGCTTGAACGAGCGGGTTTAAGGCATCGTGCGCGCGCAACGACCACCCCATCCACAGTCCGAGTGGGATCCCGACGACGCATGCGATCGTGAATCCGACGGCGACACGGTAGAGGCTCGCGATCGTGTACCGGAAGATCGTCCCGTCGCGAAACATGTCCACCATCGCCGCGACTGTTTCGAACGGGGTCGGGAACACCGGGATGCGTTTGACCGTCCCGTCCGGGAAGCGCAGGTCGTACTCCATCAGGTGACACGAAATGCGCCACGCAGCGACGACGATCGCCGCCGTCGCGAACGGAAACGCAATGCGCGTCACGGAACGCGAAAGCCGTGTTCCGAGCACGAAAACGAGCACCGCAACGGCGATCGTGATGTAAGGCCAGACTCCCAAGTGCTGTCCGCGCCCTACTTTTTCTGCTGACTGATTTGGTCGAGTCCAGGCATGCGATCGAAAGGCAGGCTCACGGTCTCGAGATCGGGCGCGAAACTCGTGTCGCAGTATTCCTCGAACTTCATGCGCTTCGGAATGATGTTCGTCGACACGGCAAGATCCATGATCTCTTCGAAAGTCGCCTTGGGCGGCTTCAGGTCGGAATAGGAAACGCGATCGGGTTTCATGAGCACGTACTCGAGCAGTTTCGGATCCTGGTTGTAGAACTGCGTGCCGACGACGAGCGCCGCGTCTTTCCTGTGCTGTGCGCCGGTAGCGCGATCTGCGTCGAGCCACTCGCCCGACGCTGCGATGCCGCGCACGAGTTCGTCGACGAGCTCGCGCTGGTCGTTGATCACCTCCTGCCGCACGACGAGCACGCACGAGATGAAGTCGGGCCACAGCTCGCTCATCTCGTAGAGGATGCGCCCGTAGCCCTCGAGCTCGGCCTTCGAGCAATGCGGTTCGCCGACGATGAAGCCGTCGACAGCCTTCGCGCCGAGCGCGGCGGGATGCTCGGGCGGCGGCACTTCCTTGAGCAGGATGTCGCCGTCCTTCATGCCGTACTGCTTCATCATCCGGTGCATGAGCAGGTTCTGGTTGGAGAAGCGACTCGGGATGGCGACCGTCTTGCCGCGCAGATCGGTGAACGTGTGGATGTCGCTGTCCTTCGCGACGACGAGCGCGCTACCGTCGCGGTGCCCGAGGTACACGATCTTCACGGGCACGCCGTCCGCCGCGAGCTTCATCGCGAGCGGTGCGATCATGAAGGTCGCGTCGATCTTGCGCGCGATCAGAGCCTCCTTCATCGAAGGGAAGTCGGTGAATTTCTGCGCTTGGAATTGCGTGCCTTTCGCGCTGTGACGCGTCACCCAACTCGTGACCGGACAGGTCAGGTGACACGTGACCGGCAAGAATCCAACGGTGAAGCTCTGGCGCACGACTCCGCCAGCGGGTGTGTCGCTGGACGGTGCGGTGGCGTGGTACTGCGGCTTTTCGTTCAGGTAGTGGTGCGCGGCATAGAGCCCACCGAGGATCACGACCGCGCCGAGAGCGATTTTCAGTTTCATGGGGAGGTCCGCCGTTTCGATGCGCGCGACGAAGGGTCGCAGATCATAGAGTCTTGGCTCGCCAACTCCGATCGGTTGCAGAGAGAACTCGAACGATGAAGACCTCGACGAATCGAACACCCGCACTGCGCGAAGTGCCTTTCATGGGCGTCATCTGGGTCGTTCACGAAGCGAGCAAGCTCGGATTCACGAACGGCCATCCGGACTGGTGCAATCTCGGACAAGGTCAACCCGAAGTCGGCGTGATGGCGGGTGCTCCGCCACGCATCGATCATGTCGAGATCGAACCCGAGGATCACGCATACGGTCCGCTCGGCGGAACGCCTGAGCTGCGTGAGGCGATCGCCGCGCATTACAACCGTCTCTATCGAACAGGCAAGCGCTCGCAGTACACCGCCGCGAACGTGTGCGTCGCTCAAGGCGGTCGGCTCGCGTTGACGCGCGTGTTCGCCGCACTCGGTCACGTGAACATCGGCTATCAACTCCCCGACTACACTGCGTACGAGGACATGTTCGACGCGCACATGTCGAGGCTCACGCCGATTCCGATTCGCGCGCGCGAGGAGGATGGTTTCCGCGTGACGGCGGACCGGCTCGCCCAAGAGATCGACGAGCGCGGATTGTCGGCCTTCGTCTTGAGCAACCCGTGCAATCCGACCGGCAACGTCATCCAAGGACGCGAGCTCGCTGCATTGGTCAAGACGGCGAGAGAGAAAGAGACGCTGCTCGTTTTGGACGAGTTCTACAGCCATTTCATCTACACGGAGGATGGCAAGCCCGCTGCCGGGCCGGTGAGCGCGGCACCCTTCGTCGACGACGTCGATCACGATCCCGTCCTGCTCGTCGACGGGCTCACGAAGAGTTTCCGCTACCCCGGATGGCGCATCGGTTGGGTCGTCGGTCCGGCGCCGATGATGGAGACTCTGTCGCGCACTGCGAGTTCGATCGACGGTGGTCCGTCGCGCATCGCGCAGCGTGCCGCGCTGAAAGTCCTCGAGCCGGCGCGCGCCGATCAAGAGACGCAAGCACTTCGCGTCGAGTTCGCCAAGAAGCGCAACTTGATGGTCGAACGCCTCGAAGCCCTGGGCATTCGTTTCGCTGCTCGCCCGACGAGCACCTTCTACGGTTGGGCGTGCCTCGATCGCCTGCCTGCGCCGCTCGACGATTCGATGACGTTCTTCCGGAGCGCGCTCGAGCAGAAGGTGATGACGGTCCCGGGCGAATTCTTCGACGTGAATCCGGGGAAGCGCCGTCGCGCTGCATCGCCGTATCGCTCGTGGATGCGCTTCTCGTTCGGGCCGCCGATGCAGAATTTGGAGATGGGACTCGATCGCCTCGCGCGCGTGGTTCGCGGTCGGCTTGAATGAGCGAGAGCGCGGGACACGATCGAGCACGATCACACCGTCGCGAGACGATCGTGGGCGCTCTCGTCGTCGCGCTGTTCGCGCTCTTCTTCCTGCGCGGGCCCATCGCCGAGATCGGTGAGGGCGAGTTCGGGCCGTCCGATTGTTCGCAGCTCTTCGCCGTCACGCGGGTGGAGGGCGAGGCTCGAACTCTGAACCCCGCCTTGGTGCGCACGTGGACGACGCACCAAGCTTGGCTGCGCATGTCGGCCGACCGCATCGCCTATGGCGCGCTGCCCACATGGAACGGATTCAACGGCGGCGGCGTTCCCCACCTCGCCAACCCACAATCCGCTGTTTTCTCGCCGTTTTCGTGGAGTTTCTACGTCTTCGATCCAGCGTGGGCCGTGCTGATCGCGTCGTTCGCGAAGCTCTTCGTTCTCGGGTTCGCGACGTTTCTTTTCCTGCGCGAGTTGGGGCTCACATTCGCCGCAGGCGTCGTCGGTGCGATCGTGTTCATGTTCAGCGGCGCGGAAATCACGACGCTGTTCGCGCCTCAGTCGAGCACCGTGATCTTGCTCCCGCTCGGACTGTTCTTCGCCGAGCGCATGAAAAGTCTCGTCGAGCGGGCGATCGACGTGCGACGCTCCGGGACGGTCGAGCGCACACCTCTGCTCCGCAATTCGGTCTTCTTCACGCTCGCCATCGTCGCATCGTTCATGGGCGGGGCAATCGACACGTTTCTCTTCTCCGCACTCGTCGTCGCTGCGTGGCTGACCGTGCGACTCGTGCAAGTCGCGTGGCGCGAGCGCGGCAACGTCGCCGCCCGCCGCGAGCTGTGGAATGCGGCGCTGCACGTCGCCGGCATCGCGATTCTCTCGGGGCTCGTCGCTGGGATCCAAGTCCTGCCTTACCTCGAGTACCTGCGCAACGCGAGACAGGCACCGCTCGCGATCGGCGACTTCGCTCTGCCTGCGTGGCCGCTGTTTTTCTTTCCACTGCTCTTCGGACAGCCGACCAGCACGAGTCCACTGGTCGCCGGTTGGCCTGCGGGAAGTTTCGAGACGCTCGCAGCGTGTGCGACCGGCGCGCTGCCGATCGTTCTCACGGTATTCGGCATCAGTGCGGCGCGTCGCGATCGCATGGCGGCGTTCTTCGCCGTGATCGGCGTCGCGGGGCTGCTCGTCGGCGGTGGAGCACTTGGAAACGGCTTGTTTCAAGGTCTTTTCCCGCGACAGACAGAGACCGTCGTCGGGCGCGCACTCGTGCTGTTCCCCTTCGCGATCGCCGCGTTCTCAGCACTCGCCGTCGATCGTGTGGAGTCTCGAGGGCGCATGACGAGCGCGCGCGGGGCCGCCGCCCTGTTCGTGTCGGGAGCCCTTCTCGTGTTGTTCGCGCGCGCGATCGCAGAGCGACTGTTCGGCGCGACGATCGCCGATCCGAGCGTCACATCCGACACGCTACGCATCGTCGCATCCAGTGGGCACCTCGACTTCGTCGTCGCCACGTGCTTGCTCGGGTTGGCTGCCTTCGCGATCGCGAACGCTTTGCAACCTGGACGCGCGCGTACATTGCTCCTCCTCGCGTTGGCTCCCATCGTGTACGCGCAAGTTGCCGCCCCGCTCGAGAGCTACAACCCCGTGACGCCGAATGCGCTCGTGATGCCGCGGACCAAAGCGCTCGACATGCGCGCTGGGTTGGTCGGAGCACACAACCCGCTGGTGCTCGGAGACGTCGAACTGCCAGCTTCGATCAACGCGACGTATTGGTCGCGCTCGCTCGTCGTGAACGATCCTTTCCACGTGAGACGCTACGACCAACTCTTCGAGAAGTCGTTCGAACCGCGCGGGGAATTCGGAATCGTGTCGCGCACGACTCGACATGCGTTGGATCTGTTCGCGATTCAGTTCGTGCTCGATCCCGATGGCTGGATCGATGTCGACACGGAGTTCGGTGGAAACCCACCGCGACGCGCGACCTGGCGCGAAACAGCTGAGATTTCGGCTGATTCGGCTGTTTCGCAGTACTTCACTCCCCCGGCGGATGGACTCACTTGCGTGCGCTTTCCGTGGATCACCAAGGGACTTCCGAACGCGCGCGAGTTTTCGGTCACGATCGATGACCTCGACACCGGCGAGCGCTTGGCGGGCCTGACCCTGACGCCCTGGTCCGTGCGTCCTGCCGGACGCAACGTCGTCGACTGCATCGTTCCGTTCCCGCGCGAAGCGAAAGTGAAAGGACATGCGCTCCGCTTGCGCATCGCGTCCGTCGACGATTCGCGGTCGCGCACTTCGTACGCGATCGGCTGCCGAACCGATCTTCCGGACCTCGGCCCCAATTGGCGAGCGACTCAAGGCGAGATCGTGCTCGAGGGTCGCGTCGACCTGGACTTGTCGTACTCGCACTATGACTTCGCGCTCGCAGGACGCATCGGTCCGTTCGACGTGTTCGCTGTGAAGAACAGTGTCGAGAGATATCGAACACTCGGTTCAGCGCGCGTCGTCGACACGGACGGCGCAGCGTGGACTGCCGTGCTCGATCCTCTATTCGATCCGCGTGCGGAGGTCGTGATCGAGGGCGCGCCGCATTCGCTCGAAACACGCAGCACGTTGTCCGACGAAGAAGGCGCGACCGTCGACGTGCTCGACGAACTCGATGGAAGAGCGCGCCTCATCGTTCGACGCAAGACGAGCGGTTTCGTCGTCACGCCGATCGCGTGGTATCCCGGTTGGAAGGCGCGCGTCAACAACGAGAGCGCAACGCTCTTGTGCGCCAACTACGCCTTCACCGGCGTCGCGGTTCCAGCCGGTGAATCGTTGGTCGAGTTCGAGTACGCGCCGAAGAGTGTGCGAAACGGCCTGATTTCGAGCCTTTTTGGCCTCATCGTGCTGTTCGTTGCCTTTGCGATCACCCTTCCGCCGGAGCGGCGATCGTGAGCGACGTGAGGCCTCGTCCGCGCTTCGAACTCGGCTTCGCGGCCGTCCTCTGCGCCGTCTTGGCGACGTGGTTCCTGTGGACGCCGCTCACGTTGCTCGGGCAGGAAACGCTGTCGCCGGTCGACGCGTTGCAGCGTTCCGAATGGTGCGTGGTCGATCGAAATTGGCGCTCGGCTGGCGACGCACAGATCGACGTTGCGACGGACGTGCATGCGGCCTACGCGCTGGACAGGGCGATCGCGTCGCGCGATGGATCTCCAGCCTGGGACAGCCGCACCGGTTTAGGTTCGCCGCGTGCAGCGCGACCGACGGCGAGCGCGCTCTCTCCGTTTGCTTGGATGCATCGCGTGTTGCCGCTGGATCGTGCGGCGCTTCTCGAAGCGTTCGTGAAGCTGTTCCTCGCGGGATTCCTCGCGTACGGATTCTTGGCAGCGCTGCGACTCGCGAGCATCGCGTGTGCCTTCGGCGCCGTGGCGTTCGCCTCGAGTGGTTCTCTGCTCGAACATCCGGCGCGAGCTGCATCGAGCGTGGCGATCGCGCTCGTCGGTGGACTGTGGTTGATCGAGAGTCTGGCGCGCAGAGTCGAGCGCGATGGTCCGCGGCAAGCTGTCGTGCTCAGGCGCCTCGCCAGCCCGATGCACGCGGCTGGGTTCGCACTCGTCGCCGCATTCGGAGCCGCCGCGGGCGACATCGAGGCCTTCGCGTGGACCGCCTCCCTGCTGGCCTTGTTCGCGTTCGCACGGGGTTGGTCGCTGTGGCGTCGCGCCGAGCCAGCGTCCGGAGCGGGCGTGGCGATTGCGTCGATCTACGCGCAGTACACGCTGCTCGCCTTGCTCGCGGTCGGCATTTCAGGACTGTTTTTGGGGGCTTTCTTCGAGTTCCAGAGCGAGAGCTGGGTGTTTCGCGAGCGCCTATTGAACGGCGTTGCCGCGCTCGAGCGCACGAGCTGGAGCACCGCACTCTTTCCAAACATGCTCGGCGATGGTGCACATCGAGCGGGCGGCAACCTGGCGATGCTCACAGGCCTCGCGGTCGTTTTCTGCGCACTCTGCGCACCGTTCGTGGTGCGCGGTCGGAACACACTCACCTTCTTCGGCCTCGTCGCGCTCGCATGGCTCGCCTTCGCGTACGACGTGATCGGTCTGCACCGACTCGCACAGTCGCTGCCGATCCTGCGGCTCGTGTCGATCGAGAGCGGCTTCGCAGTCTTCCACATTTCGGTGGCCGTGTGCGCGTCGTTCTGCGTGCATCGGCTCGTCGAGCGGAGTCCGACGCGCAACGTCGTCGCGGCGATCGTCACCGTGTGTGCAGCCATCGTCGTACTGTTCGTCGCGCGCGCGGGAGCGTCGCATCGGGTGCTCACGGCGCTCGGCCAGTTCTCGTCGGAGGCAGCGCGCATCGATCTCGCGAGGGACGCGCTGCGAAACGTGTCCGAGGTGAGCACCTGGTTCGCGCTCAGCGCAGCTCTCTTGGCGAGCGCGTGGTTATTGCGCACGCGGCGGGCGCGCCTGGCCCCACTCGCCGTCTGCGTCGTCGTCTTGCTCGGACAGAACGCGCTCACCTTCCTGCATTTCCATCCGACGTCCCCGAATGCCTTCGTGTTCGTAGAGACAGCGGCACTCGCCGAACTGCGCGCGAAAGTCAGCACGAAAAGGCCTGTTTTCATGGGCGGCGCTGCACTTCCGCCGCGTGTCGCGTCGCTGTTCGGCGTCCCCTCGTTGGCGGATGTTCGCGGCGCGGAGCTGGCGCGCGTCGAGCGGCTGCGTCGCGAGTGGTTCGTGATGGACGCGAACGGCTACGACGTGAGATGGGCTGCAAAACGCGGTCTGCAAGTCTTCGGGATCGACAGCGTCGTCGACGGCGACGAGTGGGTCGATCTCGGAACGTGGACCGGGTTCGCGGACACGAACTCGACGTTCGAGTACCTGACGCGACCGCTGGTCCCCGACGCCGACGTCGAATTCGATTTCCACTACGTCGACGAATTCGCGAACGCGTTGCGCGTGTGTTTCGAAACCGGCGGCCGCCCTCTGTTGCAGAACATCGAGCTGAACGTCGAGGATCGAACGACGCGCGAACGCTTGTCGCAACTCGTACTCGCTCCCGATTTCGACCGTCCGAACCGAGATTCACGCGTGTTCGTCGCGGTGCCGTTGCCGCAACTCGCGGATGGAGAGACGCGCAAGTTGAAGCTCGTGGTGCGCTCGAACGACGGCGTGCCCGAATCCGCGTGGTCGCTGATCGCACGGCGTGACTGGAAGTACGTGATGAATGCCGGCCTGTGGCGTCACGCAGGCGTGAACGAGTGGCCGATCGAAGTGCGCCATCCCGCTCTGCATGCCTTTTCGGCGCGCCAAGACGGCCACGCGCTGCCCGGCTCGATCGTCGTCGACATGACTTGGACGAAGGATGCGCTGCGCGATCGTGGCGCGATCGCCTCGCGACGTCTCTTCGATTTCGAGCACGCTCTGCCCGAGTTCCGCGTGGTCTCGCGTGCTCTCGCTGCGCGCGACGAAGACGATTCGTTCCGCCTGACCACCGGCTCCGAATTCGACCCGGCGCGCTCGGTCGTGCTCGAGAACATCGACGGCGACGTGGGTTTCGAGAACCACGCCGTGAACGGCACCGTCGACGTGATCGCTCGCGACGATCGTTCGATCCGGCTGCGGACGTCGAGCACGAGTTCCGGTTGGCTCGTCACTTCACAGCCTTGGTATCCGGGTTGGCGTGCAACGGTGAACGGCGTCGAAGTCGAGTTCCTGCGCGCGAACCACGCGTTCGGAGCCGTCGCGATCGGCGCGGGAGCAGCGGACGTCGTGCTCGAATTCCGGCCGGCGCACACGCGTCTTGGAACTTGGATCTCCTCCCTCTCGCTCGCCTTGATCGGCGCGTGGTTCGTGCTCGCGCTCGGTTCGCACTTGTCGCGGGCGTCGCGATCGTCATGATGTTCGGCGCCCCCCTGCCATGCAGTACGGATTCCTGATCGACCATCGCCGCTGCATCGGCTGTCACGCGTGCACGGTCGCGTGCAAAGCCGAGAACGACGTGCCCGTCGGCAGCTTTCGCACGTGGGTCAAGTATCAGGAAAAGGGCCGTTTTCCTGCGGTGAAACGGCACTTCGCGGTGCTGCGCTGCAATCACTGCACGAGCGCGCCGTGCGTCACGATCTGTCCGGTGAATGCGCTCTCGAAGCGCAAGGACGGCATCGTCGATCTGGATCGCGACGCGTGCATCGGTTGTCGAGCGTGCATGCAGGGTTGCCCCTACGACGCGATCTACTTGAACGAGGACACTGGGGCTGCCGAGAAGTGTCACTTCTGCGCGCACCGCGTCGAGAAGGGTCTCGAACCGGCATGCGTCGTCGTGTGTCCCGTAGGCGCGATCATCGCGGGTGATCTGCACGAGCCGCAATCGCGCATCGCGCAGATGGTCGGCGAGTTCCAGGGTCAGACGCTGCAGCGTGGCCTCGAACAGAAGACGGGGCCCAACGTCCACTATCTCGGCATCGATCCGACGATCTTGAAACCGGGCGAGGCCGAGCGTCCCGACACGTATCTGTGGAGCGATCGCCCGCCGCACAAGCTCGAAGAATGGCCCGAGGAATTGCCGCTCGAACCGGACACGCGCACCGTGCTCGACGCGGGCCACAAGGTCGAGTGGGGTTGGCACGTCGCTGCGTACTTGGTCACCAAAGGTATCGCTGCGGGCGCTGCGTTGATCGCACCGGTCGGAACTGTTCTGGGCCTCGAAGGCTTCGCCGCTGATTGGTTGCCCGAGATCCTCGCGATCGTCTTCCTGCTCGCGACCGTCGCATTGTTGGTGCACGACCTCGCGCGGCCGATGCTGTTCTTCCGCTTGTTGACGCGACCGAACACGAAGAGTTGGCTCGTCAAGGGCGGCTGGATTTTGACGGCGTTCGGCATCGCGTCGGCGGCCGTGATGGCGTTGCGTTGGTTCGGATACGAAGGCGCGGCCGACACGGTGCGTTGGGTGAACGCCGCGCTCGGCCTCGGCGTCGCGGGCTACACGGCGTTCTTGTTCCAGCAATGCGAAGGCCGCGACTTGTGGCAAGGCGGACTCGTGCTGCCGCACTTGCTCGTGCAGGCCGTCTTGTGCGGCGCGGCGGCGTTGTTGCCGTTCAGCGACGTGTCGCGACAACTCGCGGTGCTGCTCGCGGCCTCGCTGGTCGTACACAGCGCGATGATGCTGCTCGAACTGCGCCAGAAGCACGCGACGGCGAATGCGCGCCAAGCGGCCGCGTTCTTGCCCGTCGCCGAGTTGGGCCCGATCAAGCGTCCTTTCGCATTGGCCAACGTGCTCGGCGTCGCCGTACCGGCGTTGTTGATCGCCCTTTCGAGCGTGGCGGCGATTTCTGCGGCAATTCCTGCACTGTTCGCACTGTCCGCGCTGCTCGCGATCGTCGGACTCTTCTTCTACGAGTCGGCGTTCGTGCGCGCGGGTCAATTGCCGCCGCTCTCCTGATCGGGCGAGCCGTTTCCGATCGAGTAGGCGGCGCAGCGCATTCGGCGACATCCTTCCGGCGCGCAACGATGACACTCCGCACATGGACACTTCCTACGACTTGATCGAGACCGAGGGCGGCGTACCCGTCAAAGCTTGGATCCGCGGCGTCGCGATGGAGGACGAAGCGCGCAAACAGCTGCAGAACGTGGCGCGCTTGCCGTTCATCCATCGTCACGTCGCGGTCATGCCCGACGTGCACTTCGGCTTCGGTGCAACGGTCGGCAGCGTGATCCCGACGATCGGCGCGATCGTCCCGGCCGCAGTCGGGGTCGACATCGGTTGCGGAATGATGGCCGTGCAGACGAGCCTCGTCGCGGACAACTTGCCCGACGATCTGGGCCCCATTCGCAACGCCATCGAGAAGGCTGTTCCGCACGGTCGCACCGCGCGCGGACGTGACAAGGGTTCGTGGAACGAGCCCCCGCGCTCATCCGAAAAAGCCTGGGCAGATTTGTCCGACGATTTCGAGCGCATCGCGTCGAAGCACGGCGCGATCCGCCAATCGAATCACGTCACACACTTGGGAACGCTCGGCACGGGTAATCACTTCATCGAAGTGTGTCTCGACGAGAGTGAGCGCGTTTGGTTCCTGCTGCATTCCGGTTCGCGCGGCGTGGGAAACCGCATCGGAACGTACTTCATCGAACTCGCGAAAAAGGACATGCGCCAGCACTTGGGCGATATCCCCGACGAGGATCTGGCGTACTTGAAAGAAGGCTCCAAGAGCTTCGACGACTACGTCGAGGCCGTCGAGTGGGCGCAGCGCTTCGCTATGACGAATCGTGCGTTGATGATGCAAGCCGTCGTCGAAGCCGTTTCGAAGGCGAAAGGCATGCGCCATTTCAAAGCGCATCTAGTCGCCGTGAATTGTCATCACAACTACGTGTCGCGCGAACATCACTTCGGCGCCGACGTGTTGGTCACGCGCAAAGGCGCCGTGCGCGCGCGCGCGGGCGAGCTCGGCATCATCCCGGGTTCGATGGGCACGCGTTCGTACATCGTGCGCGGCAAAGGCAACAAGGACAGCTTCGAGAGTTG
>JAWXBU010000036.1:0-24426 GCA_034440255.1 Planctomycetota bacterium
GCGGCCGCTCAACTCAGCGGCCGCTCGACTCAGCGCAGCACCGCGAGCTCGAGCGCCGTCTCCGTGTCGCTCGCGACGTTCAACGTGCGCGTGACCGCTGCCTTTTCATGCGAAGTGACGCTCAGCTCGTACTCGCTTGCGGTGAAGAGCAACAGCGCGAAGCGCTTCTCGACCTTCGCGACGAGTCACGGGTCGGTGGAGGCGTTCAATTCGAACGAGTCCGCTCTCGGCTGCGGGACCTGTGGTGATCCGCGGGGCCCCGGCGCTTGTGGCGCGACCTGAGCACAGGGTCTTTCACTCCTCGCGACCTACGCCCGTGTCGAGGCCGCCTGCTTCGATGTCCTGGCGAGCGCGGCGCGCCAACGCCGTGTATCGACAGCGCATCGCGTCGAGCACGTCGTCGTCGAGTTCTTCGAGATCGAGCAGTGCATTGTGAGCGCCTTCGACGGTGCGAATGAGCTCGTCCACTTTGATCTGCAGTGCGGCCGAGTCACGGTTCTGCGTGTTCTGGATCAAGAACACCATCAGGAACGTGATGATCGTCGTGCTCGTGTTGATGACGAGCTGCCACGTGTCGCTGTAGTGGAACAGCGGCCCCGTCAGCGCCCACGCGAGGATCACGAACAGCGCCAGCGCGAATGCGCCTGGTCGTCCCGCGGCGACCGAGACCTTCTTGGCGATGGAGTTGAAGCCGGACTTCTTGGACATGTGAAACGAATCCTGCGCGCGCGCTCGAGTCCATCGAAGGATGGGTTAGTGCGCGCTCGACTGCGTACCGCCATTAGACCCGGCTCTTCACCTGACCTGCCGCGGCCGAGGCGAAACACTTCGATTCGGCTCCTGCACTGACTGGAGTGCCGCGAGAAAGGCCGACGCCGAGTCGGTCGAACGGACCGCCTCGGCGCGAGCGTGACGACTCAGTGCACGAACGACCCTTCGGTCAGAGTCTGATTGCCGTGCTGTTCGATGGCGAGCACTTCGAACGCTTGAACTCCGGGCAGCAGCGAGGCCACGAATTCAGGCGGCAGCGTGACGAAGGTCGCGGTCGAGGGCAGCGTGACTTGGAACGTGCCGACGATGACTTGGTAGCCCTTGATGACGATGGGTCGCGCCGGGAAACCGATGGGCGTCGTCGTCACCGGTGCCCATGCGATGCGCACGAAGTTGTTCGCACCGAGCTGTGCGGCCACGCGCGGCCCGGCCGGGATCGCGTGTGAGAAATTGGACTCACCTTCGATGTCGTCGCCTTCGACGGTCTCGCCTTCGAAGTCGTAGGTGCCTTCGGGGAAGCGCGCGAGCAGTCCGCTGAGAGGGAATTCGCCGAGATTCGGCTCTGCACCCTCGAAGAACAGCTCGGTCATGCCGAGCTCGTTGTAGGGCCCGTAGCCCTTGACGTCGAAGACCAGGCTGTCGTTGGGCCGGAAGATCTTCATGCGTTTCCAGTTCTCACCGTCGAGCGTGACGTGGACACCGAGGTCGTTGGCCGTCGCGTTGTATTCCCAGTAGATCACCGAGCGCGAGAGCTGGACTTCGTTGCCACCGTTCACCGTCACGACCGGACTCGCGGCCATCGACAAGAACACGGAGGAAGCGAGGGCGAGCACGAGTGCGCTCGACGTGAGTAGATACTTGAGTTTCATGATTTCGTCGTCTCCTTGAGGGATGCGACCATTCGCATCCGGTTCGCAAGTGACGATGCGCTGCGTTGCCTGAATCGGCGGTGAATGTGGCGGCCGAATTCTGTGCGTTCGTGCGCTGCGCCGAAACGCTGCAGCGTGCTGGGCCACGAGCGGTGCGCGGCCTTCATGCTGCGTTCATGTACGCGTTAGCATGATCGCCGCTCGTCGAGCCGATGAACGAGCAGCCACTCGCACCGAGTTCGACGCTCCAATCAGCGAAAGGACAGATGACACGATGAAAATTGAATGGCCCCTGGCACTGATGGTCGCCGGCTCCCTCGTGGTGGGCTGCGGCTCTACGAGTGAAGGAACGCGCACGAAGCGCGCCTTCTCGAGCCCGTCGGAACCGACTTTCGCGGGAGCTGCCGCAGAAGACGATGGTGACGAAGCCATCTCCGTCGATCAGGTTCCCGCGGCGATCCGCAATGCGGCGACACAAGCTCTGCCCGGATTCGTGATCGTCGCCGCAGAGCGCGAGACCGAGGACGGCGTGCTGCAGTATTCGCTCGAAGGCACGGTCAACGGCGTCTCGAAAGAGGTCGAAGTTTCGGCCGACGGTGCGCACGTCAAGGTCGAAGCAGATGACGACGATGACGACGATGACGATGACGACGACGACAACTGATCGAAGTTCAGCACTGTGAACGGGGAGATCCTCCTGGAGGGTCTCCCTTCCCACGTACATCTGAAGCGGCAACTCACCATGCGCATCCTGATCGTCGAAGACGAAGCCGACTTGGCCCGCGTGTTACGCGCGGCCTTGGAGGAGGACGGTTTCGCGTGCGATACGGCGCTCGACGGACGCGACGGATTGTTTCGTATGGAGAGCGCGACCTACGACGCGATCGTCCTCGACTTGATGCTGCCGGGATTAGACGGCCGCACGCTGCTCGCGAAACTGCGCGCGCGGAAGTCGACGCCGGTGCTGGTGCTGACGGCGCGCGACGAAGTGCGCGACAAGATCGCGCTCATCAATGCCGGCGCCGACGACTACATGACGAAGCCGTTCGACCTGGCCGAGTTGATCGCGCGCTTGCGTGCGCTGATTCGCCGCTCAGCGAACGTCGCCGTGCCAACGCTCGAGATCGGCGACGTGAAGATCGACACGGTCGCGCGTTCCGTCACCCGCGCCGGCGCGATGGTCGATCTGTCACCGAAGGAGTACGCGCTGGTCGAATACCTCGCCCACCACCGCGGCGCACTCGTCACGCGCACGATGATCTACGACCACATCTACGACGACGAGGACGAAACGTTGTCGAACGTGCTCGACGTGTATGTGTCGCGCATCCGCAAGCGGCTCGGCGCTGGCTTCATCCGCACGCGACGCGGCGAGGGCTACATCGTCGATGCGTAGTCCGCGCTTCGCCTCGTCGCTCTTGTGGACTGCGCTCGTCTGGCAAGGGCTCGTCCTCGCCATGGTGATCGTCGTGTTCGGCACCGTGTTGCACTGGCGCACGCGCCATGCGCTGTTCGGACGCGTCGACGCCGGCCTGCAGGATCGAGCGCGAATGCTCGCGACTTCGATGGAGCAGGACGTGATCACCGGCTGGGACTTGGAGCTCGAAGCCGACTACCTCGCGACGTTCACGCACAGCGGCTGGTACGAAGTGAAAGTGGGCGAAGGCAAGTTCGTGCGTCGCGGCGGCAACGTGCCAGAGGATCGCGCGGGCGACTCGGTGGGCTTCTTCGATCGCGCCGACGATCGCGAATTCGTGCTCACTGCGCCCAAGCGCGTGCGCGTGCGCGTCGGACAATCGATCGTCGCCGAGCGCGAAGAATTGCGCAGCATGCTGCTCTTCACGGCCGTGGCGGGCGCCGCGGTACTGGCATCGGCGCTCGTGGGCGGCTGGTGGCTCGCGACGCGGACTCTGCGACCGATCGCGCGCATGTCGGCGACGGCCGGGTCGATCTCCGAGCGCGATTTGACTCAACGCATCGACGTCTCTGCGCTGCCGGGCGAACTGCGGGACCTCGGCACGACGCTCAACGCCGCGTTCGCGCGCCTGGAATCGGCCTTCGAGCGCCAGGCGCGCTTCACCGCCGACGCGTCGCACGAGATGCGCACGCCGCTGTCGGTCTTGCGCGCGCAAGCCGAGCACGCCTTGCGCAAGGAGCGCTCGCCGAGCGAGTACCGCGAGGGCTTCGAGAATTGCCTGCGCGCGACGCTGCGCATGACACACGTGGTCGAGCAACTCTTGGCGCTCGCGCGCGCCGATGCAGGTGAAGTGCGCGTGGCACGCGAGCCGGTCGACTTGGACGCGCTCGTGAACGACGCGGTGCGTGAAACCTACGGCGAGGCGGCGAGTGCGCGAGTGACCGTTTCGTACACGGCGCACGCGGTGACGGTCCGCGGCGACGAGGCCTTGTTGCACGAAGTCGTGGTGAATTTGCTCTCCAACGCGATTCGCTACAACAAGTCCGGCGGTCGTGTGCACGTCGCGCTGAGACCTGAGGCCGAATGGTGCGTGCTCACGGTCGAAGACGATGGCGAGGGCATTCCCGCCGATGCGCTCCCGCACGTGTTCGAACGCTTCTTCCGCGTCGATCTCGCGCGCACGCGCGAACGCGGTGGCTCGGGCCTGGGCCTCTCGATCACTCAACGGATCGTCGAAGCTCACGGCGGATCGATCGCCGCGTCGAGTCGTCTGGGCGAAGGCAGCGTGTTCACGGTCACGCTGCCACGCAATCCGCACGGCGAGCGCGAGCCGGCATGACACGCCTTCATGTTCCGTTCATGATGAACGGAGCAGAATGAGCGCGTTCGGACCTGGAATCCAGTCATTGCAGGGGGTCCCCATGATCGTCAAAGCTTGTGTCTTGTTCGTCCTCTCCAGCAGCGCGCTGCTGCGACCCGCGTTCGCGACCCGTGTCGAGAACGTGCCGAATACGTGCGAGTTGAGTGCTCGCGCGCTGCTTCTCGCGGATCGCAGCGCGGTCGACGAGCGCTATCTGCGCGCGATCGCGATCGGTTTCGCCGATGCGACACGTTCGTGGCACGAAATGGTGCTCACGATCCTGTCCGATCGACGCGCCGCGTTCGCGCTCGCTGATCTGCGCTTTCAAGCGCGGCTCGAGACGTGTGTTCTGTTCGGTGGCGCACCATATGCGCCGCGCATCACGCCGATCGAATTCACGCCGATCGTCGATCATCCGCTGTATCCGCTCGTGCCGGGCCGCACGCTCGTCTACGAACTCCATGGCGCAGATCGCATCGAACGCAAAGACGTGACGACGTTGCGCACGACCGTCGCGATTCAAGGCGTGACGTGCCGTCCGGTCGAGACCGTGTGCACGGTGAACGGCGAGGTGACGGAGACGTCGACGAATTGGTACGCGCAACACGCCGACGGCAGCGTGTGGTGGTTCGGCGAACTCAATCAACACTTCGTGGACGGCATCCTCGCGAGCCTCGAAGGTTCGTGGCGCGCGGGACTGAACGGAGCGCAGGCCGGTATCGTCGTTCCCTCCTTCGCAAACCTGGAGGCTCCGTTCCGCCGCGGTTTGTCGATCGGCTGCATCGAGGGCGTCGCGCGTGTCACGAGTCGCACGAGCACGATCGAAGTGCCGTTCGGCCGCTTCGACAACGCGGTAGAGATCGAGGAGCTCGATCCGCTCGAACCGCTCGAACTGATCCTCGAAATTCTCGTCCGCGGCATCGGCCTGGTGGCCGAAGTCGAACCGTCGGCGGGCGCGCGCCTGGAACTCGTCGCGATCTTCGATGCACCGCAGATCGCTCCCCCTGTTTCCGGCGCGCGCTCGCGCTGATCGGCCGAGCGCGCTATCGACGAGGCGTGAGCGTTTCACCCAGCGTCCTCACGCGGTCCTGATTCCTGACGCTGCGATCGACTGGCTCTCGAGCGGCGAGCAGAGCTTCGTCACGGGCCAGGTGATGGGAATCGATGGCGGTTTGGCCTCGGTTCGTTCACGCTGGCGCACCGCGATGAGCACGCACGACGAATCGGCTCGAACCGGAGCGCCCGTGTGGGCGAAGCGCTGGCTGTGGGCGGCCGGCATCTACAACCTCGTCTGGGGCGCGCTGACGATCGCGTTCCCCCATCTGCTGTTCGATTTCGCAGGCGTCGAGCGGCTCAACCATCCCGCGATCTGGCAGTGCGTCGGGATGATCGTCGGCGTGTACGGGGTCGGGTACATCCTCGCGGCGGGTGATCCGCGGCGGCACTGGCCGATCGTCCTCGTCGGTCTGCTCGGCAAGATCCTCGGTCCGCTCGGTTTCGCCGCGGCTCTGCTGCAAGGCACGTTTCCCCCGCTGTTCGGCGTCACCATCCTGACGAACGACCTCGTGTGGTGGGTTCCGTTCGGGATGATCCTTTTCGACGCGCTGCTGCACACACCGCGCGAGCGACCTTCCCGCGCGGCGCCGCTGAGGCGCTTCGTGAAGGAGACGCGCGTCGACGCGTCCCCGAGTGCCGTGTTCCGGTATCACGAGAGTCCGGATGCGCTGCGGGACTTGATTCCGCCCTGGGAGCCGATGCGCGTCGCTGAATCCGCAGGCTCGCTCGCAGTTGGAAGCCGGGTCGTGTTGCGTGGGCGTGCCGGTCCCGTTCGGATCCAGTGGGTCGCGATCCACACGGAGTACGATCCGCCCCGCTCGTTCGCGGATCGCCAGGACTCAGGTCCGTTCCTGTGGTGGTATCACCGCCATCTCTTCGTCGACGACGGCCGCGGCGGAACCCTTCTGCGCGACGAAGTCGAGTACCAGGCTCCTCTCGGACGGATCGGCGACTGGCTCGGCCGGAGGATGATCGAGAAGAAGCTCGAGCGCATGTTCGAGTATCGCCACGAGACCACGCGCCGGAAGGTCGAGGCTGGCTCGAAGGCGGAGGCATGAGCGACTCGCTGATCCGGTCCCTGTTCCTCGCGCACGCGGCGTCCGGCTCGCTCAGCAGACCGCGATGGAGACACTCTTCACCATTCGATGGGCGGTCCAGCGACGCCCGCGCTTCATCGGGCCGCGCCATGACATTGCATTCAGCCAGCCCACAACATTGCCTTCAGCCGCACTACGACATTGCAATCAGACGGCCCAGAGGAGTCGATTGGCCGACATGGCTACCGAGACGGTGTATCGCCGCTGCGCGGAAGCGCCCCTGTTCGAGGCGCTCGCAGACACGCCCGTGGTCCTGACCCATGGCCCGCGCCAGTGCGGCCAGCAACGGGAACGCGAACGAAATGGAGCTCATTCGCGATGCGCAGGGCCGGCAGTGCTGGTTCAAGCTGACAGGCACTGGAGCGATGGACGGCTATAAGGAGCGCAGCGACGACAAGAGTGACGTGCTTTCAGTGCTCCGGGACTTCGGCACCACGAAGCATGAAAATGCAAATTGAGATTCAAAGCGCTGCGCCCTTCGTCCCCTTGCGGTCGCCCGCGATGTCGGAATAAACTAAGAAAATCTGCGGCGCCTGCGTACGCGTCACCTAAGCGCTCCCTCCATGATCGTGAACTGGTTACTCATGCTGCTCTTGGCACCCGGATGGCTCTTGCCGTCGGGTGTCCGCGTGCCGCTGTGTGCCTGTCTGATCGCAGCGGCGGGCGGAGCAACGTGCTGCGTCGCCGCCGAGACGCCCACTTCTTGCGCGTCCGCTCGCGCGAGCGAGTCGGAAGAGAAAGCGGACACGAGCGGACCGGAAGCTCGGCCGCGTTGCTCCTGCGCGGTAGCTGTGCCCGTGCACGAAGCCGGCAACGCGCGGATCCTCGTCGATCACGTAGCGCCGAACGCCGTGATCCCGGCGCCGACCGTTCGCTTCGCACCCTGCGCGTGCACGGCGAGCAGCGCGCCCGTCGACAGACCTCGGGCGCGAGGTCCGAGTCCCGGCGGTTCGATCCCGCTTCCGTTGCGTTTGTAGTGCCTCGGCGCGCGTCTCATCGCGCGCACTCGACGACCTCTTGACGGCGCCTCGTCCGCCGTCGTGCTCGCGGTACGCGCGAGATCTGCACGCCGAGCTTGGGGCCTCGTGTCCGCGCGGCGTTCGACGCAACCGAACCATCGACATCGACAACCGAAAGAACCACGCCTCATGTTCAAGCTACTTTTCACCGCCAGCCTCGCGCTGGCCCTCGCTCCCGCGCTCCACGCGGCCCAGGATTCCAAGCCCGTCCCCGTAGTGAAAACGGTGGAAGCCGTCCAAGTGCCCGCGTTCCCGAACTCGACCTGCCCGATCATGGGCAAGCCGATCTCGACACGCCTGTTCACGGACACCAAGTACGGGCGGATCTACATCTGCTGCAAGGCCTGCGTGAAGGACATCCAGGCGGACGTCGAGCACACCTATCGCACCGCTTACCCCGCGACGCAAAAGCTCGAGAACGAGACGTGTCCCGTCACGGGCACGAAGATCGGCAAGGACGCCGTGCGCGTTCTGCTGCAGGGGCGCGATTTCTCCGTCGCCGACAAGGCGGCGGCTGCGATCGCGATCGACGACGCCCAAGCGACGCTCGCGAAGCTCCTCGACACCAAACTCGTCGATGTCGGCAACGCGACCTGCCCGATCACGGGTGACGCCGTCGCGAAAAACGTGATCGCCGTGATCGACGGGCGCATCGTGCGCTTCGCATCGGCGAAGGCCGTCGAAGAAGCCAAGAAGGAACCGGAAAAGGTCCTCGCGAAGGCGCTCGAACTGCGCGCGAAAGAGGACCGCGAGCGCGCGGAAAAAGAGAAGCAGTCGCCCCAGTCCACCCCCGCGGGAGGTTGATCCGTGCGCGCCTTCCTCGCCGCAGCGGCACTCCTGGCGGTCGCCTGCCGCGCAGTCCCCACTCCCCCGCCTCCGACCGCGGACCACCCGGCCTCGCCCGCGGCTGTCGAGCCCGCGGCGCCTGTGCTGCGCGGCACGACGAGCGCATTGCTTCCCGCTTCCGTGCCTGCTCCGGCGCCGACTCCGGAAATGACCCAACCGGCTCCGCGGCCGCACGTGGGCGGAAGAAGTCGATGATGCACGTGCGTGGCCAGTTCCTCGCGACGTTCCTCGCGACGTTCCTCGCGACGTTCCTCGCGGCGGCCCTCGCGGCCTGCGCAGCACCCCAACGCGCCGCGGACGAAGCACGCGGCACCGTGCGACGCGAAGTCGACGAGCGTCTCGGAATGCCGCAGCAGGACGAGGTCGGCATGGTCGCGGAAGAGCGCGTCCGCGAACTCTGCGCGGGCGGCCTCGACGAGGACGAAGCCGTGCGCGTCACGCTTCTCTCGAATCGGGCGTTGACGGCACGCTACGCCGAGCTGGGTGTTTCCGCGGCGGAGCTCGAGCAGACGCGCCTGTGGGCCAACCCGGTCCTCGAAGTCGGCTTGCTCTTCTTCGGCGACGGGACGCAGATCGACCTGGGCTTGTCGCAATCATTCGTCGACGTCTTCTTGCGTCCCCGGCGCGCGGCGGTCGCAGAGCACGAACTCGACGGAGCCCGGGCGCGGGTCGCGCGCGATGTGGTGGGACACGTCTTCGCCACGCGGCGCGCGCACGTCACCGTTCTCGCAGCGCGTGCACGCTTCGAGCTCGAGTCGCGGCACGCGGCCGCTCTCGAGGCGTCCGTCGAACTCGTGCGCCGCCTGCACGTTGCCGGGAACGTCACTGCGACCGACGTGGCGCTCGAGGAGGCCGCACTGGCCGCGCGCTTGCTCACGCGTTCGGCGGCCGAACTCGCCTTCGTTGCGGCGCGCGAGTCGTTGTCGCGCGAGATGGGCGTATGGGGCGATCTCCTTGCGTTCGAGATCACAGGCGAATTGCGTCTGGACGCCGCGTCGGGACTCGATCTCGAGCGCGTCGAATCGCGCGCGGTCACAGCCAGCCTCGATCTCGCCGAAGGGCGCTCGCACATGCATGCACTGGCGCAGGCCGTCGGCGTCGCGGAGCTCGATGCACGTCTCCCCGAGGCGCAGATCGGGCTGATGGCGGAAAAGGACCACGGCGAATCCGACTGGGGTCTCGGGCCGCACGCAGCGATCGGGATTCCGCTCGGCGATGCCGGGTCGACGCGCGGATTCGGCGCGCGCGCACGTCTCGCCGCCGCGGAAGCGATGTACTGGTCGCGCGCCGTCGAGATTCGCTCCCGTGCCCGCACTCTGCGCGAACGGTTGCGGGCTCTAGCCGGCGACGCTCGCTTCGCGCGCGACGTCCTAGTGCCCGCTGAGCAGCAGGTGGTCCTGGAGACCCTGCGCAACTACAACGCGATGCAAGTCGGCGTGTTCGACGTGCTGCGCGCGCAAGGCGCCGAGCTCGCTGCCGAACGGCGCGCGGTCACGCTGGCGGCCAAGGCCGCGCAGGCGCGACTGGATCTCGAGGAACTCCTGGCCGGCTCCGCGAACGGAGCACGAGCGGATTTCGATGGGCAGGAGACGAACGAAGCCGGACCGGACACGGCGCGCGGAGGACATTGAGATGGATGCATCACGCAGGAAGTTCTTCACGACATCGGTTGGCGCGGCGGCGATCGTGCCCGCGCTACCAGCTCTCCTGGCCGCACGCGGTCCGGCGGCGCGCGCAGTTCGTGCCGCGAACGCGCCAGCGCTTCCGCCCGGTCTTCCCGGACGCGACTACCGGCCCGTCGTGACGCCGAACTCGATCGCTCTGCCCTTCCGCATCGTCGACGGCGTCAAGGTTTTCCACCTCGTCGCGGCTCCCGTCGAACACGAGTTCGCGCCCGGGCTCGCGGCGACTTGCTGGGGCTACAACGGCCGCGTGCACGGCCCGACCATCGAAGCGGTGGAGGGCGAGCGCGTGCGCATCTACGTCACGAATCGCCTCGACGTCGCGACGACCACGCACTGGCACGGGCTCGTCGTACCCAACGGAATGGACGGCGTGGGCGGGCTGCACCAGCGCGCGATCGAGCCCAACGAGACGTTCCGTTACGAGTTCACGCTGCGCGGGCACGGCACGTACATGTACCACTCGCATCACGACGAGATGACGCAGATGGCGCTCGGGTTGATGGGGCTTTTCGTCGTGCATCCGCGCGATCCGGAGCCGGAGCCGCCCGCGCGCGATTACGCGATCCTGCTCAGCGAATGGAAGATCGAGCCTGGCGCGCGCCGCCCGGATCCGAACGAGATGATGGACTTCAACGTTCTGACCATGAACGCGAAGATCCACCCCGCAACGCAGAACCTGGTCGCGAAGCTCGGTGAGCGCGTGCGGATCCGCATCGGGAACCTCTCGGCGATGAGCCATCACCCGATCCACCTGCACGGACACTCCTTCCGCGTCAGTGCGACCGACGGCGGGCCGGTGCCCGAATCGAGCGGCTGGCCCGAGACCACAGTGCTCGTTCCGACCGGATCGACGCGCACGATCGAGTTCACCGCCGACGAGCCCGGAGACTGGCCGCTTCACTGCCACATGACGCACCACGTCATGACGCAGATGGGGCACGGCGTTCCGAACACGGTCGGCGTGGACCTGGCGCACTTTGACGAGGCGCTCTACGCGCACGTTCCGGCGTACACCACCATGGGTGAGGAGATGGGCGGCGACGGCGACCATGATGCGCTCGTGCCCAAAAACAGCCTGTCCATGATGGGAAGCCGCGGCCCGTTCGGGCAGATGACCATGTCGGGCATGTTCACGATCCTGAAGGTGCGCGACGCGATCGAAGAAGGCGTGGAGCCGGGCTGGTACACGCATCCGCCGGGCACCCAGGCCGCGCCCGCGACGAAGGAAGAGATCGAGCGCGACGGGATCGAAGCGGGCTGAAACTGCGCGCTTCGTCTGCGCGCTCGCATCAGCGAGTGGATCACGAACGGATCGAGACGAGTTGTGTCGTATGCCCTCTCGGCCTGGCTCTCGCGCGGCCGGGTCTGGCGCAGCTCACCACCGAGAATGCCGGAGTCATTTCCCGAGTTCGAGGAGGATGCTTTGGAGCTTGCGGGGGAGCACAGGGAGTTACCGTACAGTTCCTCGATTGAATCGGGGAATTGTCATGGCTCACGCAAGTTAGTTCCTTGAAATGACTTAGGGAGTGCACTTTCCGGAGAGCGATGCCGAGTACCTCGACGAGAGAGACACTACGCCGAATCTTCGTCGTGAGGTTGATCGCGACATCTTCGCGATCAACCACTGACTCACCGCGTCACGCCCGGAATGTCGACGTTCTGCGCTTTCGCGCACGCGAGCGCTTCGTCGTAACCAGCATCGACGTGACGAATGACGCCCATTCCGGGATCACACGTCAGCACACGCTCGATCGCGAGTGCTGCTTCAGGCGAACCGTCGGCGACCGTCACTTGGCCTGAGTGCAGGCTGTAACCCATGCCGACGCCGCCGCCGTGGTGGAAGCTGACCCAACTGGCGCCGCTCGCGATGTTCACCATCGCGTTCAAGATGGCCCAATCTGCGACCGCATCCGTGCCGTCTTTCATCGCTTCTGTTTCGCGATTCGGACTCGCGACAGAACCGCAATCCAGATGATCGCGACCGATCACGATCGGAGCACTGATCTCGCCGCTCTTCACTGCATCGTTGAAGGCTGCTCCCGCTTTGGCGCGATCGCCATAACCGAGCCAGCAGATGCGCGCAGGCAAACCTTGGAACGCGACGCGCTCGCCCGCCAGACGGATCCAGCGTTGCAGCGCGGCATCGTTCGGGAACAAGCGTTGGATGATCTTGTCGGTCGTCGCGATGTCTTGCGGATCACCCGACAGTGCGACCCAGCGGAACGGACCTTTGCCCTCGCAGAACAGCGGCCGAATGTACTTCGGAACGAAGCCTTCGAAGCCGAACGCGTCCTCGAACCCGGCTTGCAGCGCAAACCCGCGCAAATTGTTGCCGTAATCGAATGTGTCGGCACCGCGCTTCTGCAATTCGAGCATGGCTTTGCAGTGATCGATCATCGTGCGCAGCGATTCATGCTCGTAGCGTTTCGGATCGGACTTGCGCAGCTTCAGCGCAGCGTCGTAGCTCATGTGGTTAGGCACATAACCGCCCACCGGATCATGAGCGCTCGTCTGATCGGTCAGAATGTCCGGCGTCACCTTGCGGGCGATCATGCGCTCCAACAGATCGACCGCGTTGCAGGTCACGCCGATCGATTTCGCGACTCCGGCTTTCTTCCACGCGAGAGCTTGATCGATCGCCTGATCGACGTCGTCGATGCACACGTCGAGGTAGCGCGTGTCCAGCCGTTTCTGAATCCGTGAACGATCGACGTCGGCCGCCAGGAACGTGCCCTCGTTCATCGTCGCAGCGAGCGGCTGCGCGCCGCCCATGCCGCCCAATCCGCCGGTCACGACCAGACGGTGCTTCAACGTGCCGCCAAAATGCTTCTTTGCCGCCGCAGCGAACGTCTCGTACGTGCCTTGCAGAATCCCCTGCGTGCCGATGTAGATCCACGAGCCGGCGGTCATCTGGCCGTACATGATCTTGTTCTCGGCCTCGAGCTTCCTGAAGTGCTCCCACGTGGCCCATTTACCGACCAAATTAGAATTCGCGATCAGCACGCGAGGCGCGTCGATTCTGGTTTTGAACACACCGACTGGCTTACCCGATTGAACGAGCAACGTCTCATCGGGCTCCAACCTGCGCAGCGTCGCCACGATCTGTTGAAAGCTCGGCCAATCGCGCGCCGCCTTGCCGTTGCCGCCGTACACGATCAAATTCGCCGGATCCTCGGCCACCTCGCTGTCGAGGTTGTTCATCAACATGCGCATGGCCGCTTCCGCCGCCCACGTCTTGCACGTTTTCTGCGCTCCGCGCGGAGCTTTCTGCGGACCAGTCGGGATGGACGAGGGGGCGGTAATCGAGCTCGACTTCGAAGCATGAGTGGCGGACATGCCCACTACTATGCGGCGCGGCGTCTTCGGCGCCAGAGCCCGTTCACAGATCGTCCGATGCGAGAATTTTCGACGGGGCGGTAAGGTAGCCACCCAAGCGTGCCAAGGATCCCTCCACAGACTCAGGAGATCTGCATGTCCCCGTTCCGCTGGCTCACCCTCCTATCGTGCGCTGCACTGCTCTGCGCGTGCGCGTCGCACCCCCCGGCTCTAGCCGTACTGCCTGATTTGCCCGGCGGCCCCGATCTCGCCTACGCCTACGATATCAGCGGCGACGGCAAGAGCATCGCCGGCGAAGGCTGGAGCACGAACAATCTGCAACACGGTATCGGCCTCCGCTGGAAACGAACGGGTAGCGCCTGGACCGTGCAGTCCTTCGGATTGCCTGCGGGGCCGCCCGCTGCGCTCAACACTCCCGCGGCGAGCCTGGATCGAAACGCGAGCGTCTACGTCGGACGCGTCAGTTTCGAAGTGCAGGACGCACTCGTAGACATCGACACACTGGCGTACACGTGGCGACCTTCGACGGGACTCGCGCTGCTCCCGAACCTCGGAACGGACCTCGTCGGCGCCGCAGCGTGCGCGTCACACCACGGCGAGAGTGTTTTCGGGTACGGCTGGCCGAAGGGCACTCCGCAGTACCGCGATCCTTACGCGCTCGCATGGAAGTTCACGTCGTCGAGCAATCCCAGCGTGCAGCGCATCGATCCCGCGCACGAGGGCATGGCGCTGCGCACGGAGCGCAACGGGCGCCACGTGGTCGGTTGGGGACGCTCCCCGGCCGTTGGCGGAGATGCGGCGCTCGGTCGCGAGGCCGTCTGCTGGACGCGCCAAGGCGCGAGCTGGACGACGGAGTGGCTCGGCTTCTTGCCGGGCTTCACCGCGGGCAGCATCGTCAACGACATCAGCCGCAAGAACGGGCGCTTCGCCGCGGGCTCCGCATCTGATGCGAACGGTCTGTCGCATCCGGTGCGCTGGCGCCTCGCGAACGGACGGAAGCAGCAGACGCTCGACCTAGGCTTGCCGACGGGGATGGTGTGGGCTGCCGCCGGCGCTGTGAACGAGAACGGTCGGCGCGTCGTCGGCACATGCTCGAACGGTGGCGACGACTTCGAGGTGTTCGTCTGGGACGCTGGCGTGGGCCTGCGCCTCTTGCGTGATTTCCTCCCGAACGCAGTCGCCCAGTGGAAGAACATGTCCGCGACAGGCCTGTCGGACAACGGTCGTGTCGTGTGCGGCTACGGCGAGCACCAACCGGGCGGCCCGAACACGGCTACGGTCGAGCGAGCTTGGGTAGCGACGCTGCCTTGAGAGTCGAGTTCGGCCGCAACAGTACGCGGATCAAGCAGCTTGTCTCTGGATGCATGGAATTAGGGAGGCCGACTCGCTTGGCGCCTCGTCGGAGGCGCACTCCTATCGGCGCAGAGCTTCGTGACGTCATCCGGCGGCGACCGCTACTACCGAGCGCTCTCCCGCGACCGCGCGAACTTTTTCGCGAGCGCGAGATTCGACCTGACGAGCGCCGAGAAGGTCACGTGGCTCCAGTGAGTCGCGCTCGTGAACGGTGTAGGCTCCGCGGGTGACGCACGCTGCACCGACGAACACCACGAATGCCGCGGTTCCGCCGTCATCGAACGCGCGGCGCATCGGGATCGCGAGCGCGATCTGGGGCGGGTCGATCTTGCTCTCGCGCCTCATCGGGTTGGTGCGCGAGGGCGTGCTCGGACGCACGCTCGGCGCGAGCGACGGCGGGGATTTGTACGCGACGGCGTTCGTCGTCCCCGACTTCCTGTACTACCTGCTCGCGGGCGGCGCGCTCTCGATCGTGTTCATCCCGATCTTCGGCGCATATCTGGCGCGCGGCGAGGAGGAACGTGCTTCGGAAGCGTTCAGTGTCATTGCGAACTTCCTCGTAATTCTGCTCGCTGTCGCCACGGTCGTACTGTGGTTCGCGATGCCGTTGCTCGCGCCGATCGCGGCGCCGGGATTCTCGGCAGCGCAGCTCGACGAGTTGGTCGCGCTCTCGCGCATCGTGTTGCCCGCACAGGTGTTTCACGCCGTCGGCGGCTTGCTGTCGGCATCCATCCAAGCGCGCGACAAGCACGCCTTGCCCGCGCTCGCGCCGCTCGTCTACACGCTGGGCATCATCGGCGGCGGGCTCGTCGGGGGCACGAGCGCCGGACCGTATGGGTTCGCATGGGGAGCGCTCGTCGGCAGCGCACTCGGTCCGTTCGCACTTCCGCTCTACGGAGCGTTGAAGAGCGGATTGCGTTGGCGTTTCACGCTGTCCTTCACGCATCCGGACTTGCGCAAATACTTGCTCAGATCGCTCCCGATCATGATCGGCTTCTCGATCGTCGTCGTGGACGATTGGTACTTGAAGCGCGAGGGCACATTGCTCGGCCCGGGCGCCGCGACGATCCTCTCCTATGCGAAAACGCTCGTGAAAGTGCCGATGGGCGTGTTCGGACTCGGCGTAGCCGTTGCACTGTTCCCGACTCTGCAGCGCCTCGTCGCGGAAGCGAAGCACGACGAGATGCGCGTCCTGTTGTTCCGCTCGGTGCGCAACGTGATCGTGATCTCGTTCGCTGCCCAGGTCGTGCTCACCGTCGCCGGTGCGGACATCGTGCGGCTCGTGTACGGGCGCTCGAAGCTCGATGTGCAACAAGTGAACGAGATCGCGACAGCGCTGAGCTTCATGTCGATCGGATTGGCGGCGTTGTCAGTACAAACGCTGCTTGCGCGCGGCTTCTACGCACTCGGAAACACCTGGACGCCGGCCTTGATCGGCACCCTCGTCGCCGTCGTTGCGTATCCGGCCTACGTGTGGTCGCGAGAGGAATTCGGCATCCGAGGACTCGCCGTCACGTCGTCGGTCGCAATCCTCGTCTACGCGTGCGTGCTCGGTTACGTGTTGTCGCGCCGCATCGACGCGCCCACCGCATCCCGTCACGAATTCGCCCACTTCGCCATGCGTGCTGGAATCGCGCTGGCGGCCGGAATTGCCGCAGGATTTCTCGTTCAGCGCATCTGGCCGACGGCGGACTCGACAGCCGGAATCGTCTTGCGTGGAGCGACGCTCGCGTGCGTCGGCAGCGCGGTCTTCGTCGGCGTCGCGCACGTGCTGGCGCTCACCGAAGTGCGTTCACTCTCGAATCTGGTCGTGCGTGTGTTCGGCGCACGACGATCGAATTCGAACGAGTGAACCGCTCTCACATCTCGCCCGGACCGCGCGTCAACACGATCGAACCGATCTCGGCCGGATTTCCGACGCGCATCGGCGGACCCCAAAAGCCCGTTCCAGACGACACGTAGACGAGAGTTCCGTCGTGATGACGATGCAGCCCCTTCACGTACGGCTGCACGAAGCCGACGAGCATCCCGAACGGCCACATCTGTCCGCCGTGTGTGTGGCCCGAGAGCATCAAGCCGACGCCGCGACCCTCTGCGACCTCGATGGATTTCGGCTGATGCGCGAGCAGCACGAGTTCGCGTTCTTCGTCGCGACCTGCGAGCGCACGTCCGATGTCCGATGCGTGGGACGGCAATCTGCGCTCGGCGTGAGCATCCGTGATCCCCGCCAGATCGAACGAAGCGCCCGCGTCTCCGATCGACACGCGTTCGTTCATGAGCACGCGCACACCGCGAGCGCGCAACCAGGCGATCCATTCTTCCGCACCGCTGTAGTACTCGTGATTACCGGTGACGAACGCGATGCCGTGTCGCGCTCGCAACTTCGAAAGCCCATCGAGCTCGCGTGCGAGATTGGCGACGGATCCGTCGACCATGTCGCCCGTGATCACGATCAGGTCGGGTTTCAGCGCATTGGTGCGTTCGACAACGCGTTCCACGAAACGTCGTTGGACGAGCGCGCCGACGTGCAAGTCGGAGATCTGCGCGATGCAAAAACCGTCCAATGCGCGCGGCAGACGCGGTAGCGCCACGGGGACGACGGGCGTCGTGATCACTCCCTCGGCACTCACGATGCCAGCGATCGTCGTTCCCGTCGCCCCCACGAGTGCGGTGCCGGCCAACGTGCGGGCCAAGAAGACGCGGCGTTCCGCGTCGATCGGCGCATCGAGAGTCGCAGAGAGTGGTTCGGCCGGGACCGTCGCACCGGCCGGATTCGCGCTTGCGATCCGCACCGTCGCGTCGCCGTCTGCGCTGCTCGAGCGCCCGGCGTTCCACCTGCGCGCGTGCATCATCGCGTAGCGCACGAGCTCCAACATCAGCAACAGCACGGTCACGTAGAACAGCCAGCCGAACCACAGCCACGCCGGCCAACTCACGGCGCTCGCGATCCACGGCGCGAGCTTCCTTCCCAAGAGGAATGCGATCGGGATGTAGAAAGCGAGCGCGATCGTCGCGTCGGTCGCCCACGTTCGTGCTCGTCCGCTGAGACGCGTGTCGTACACCAACCGCTTCCAGGCGTAGCGATGCATCGCGTACAGCACGATCGCGGCGATCACGAAGAACAGCGAGCCGTACCAGATCTTTTCCATGGGCAGGTGTTAGACCGGACGGAGCGTGCAGGGCGTGACGAAAGCGATCGTTCCGGCGCGGACGACAGCGCAGTCTCGGTCGAGAGGGATGCGTCCCTGCGCGCAATACTACGAACCGAGCGGTCCGACGGCCTTTTCGACTGCGGCGACCAACGAGCCGTCGCGCAACAATTCACACGCGGATTCGATGTCGGTGTGCGTGTAGCGATCGGACGCGAGCGGCTGCACGCGCGTGCGCAAGGTCTCGTAAGCAGCTTCGGCACCGCGGCCAGCGCGTAAGTCGCGATGGAACTCGCGCGCTTGCGCCGCGCACAACCACTCCATCGCCAGAATCGATTCGACGTTCTCGATCACGCCGAGTGCGTGACGCGCAGCGATCGGGCCCATGGACACGTGATCTTCTTGGTTGGCGCTCGTCGGCACCGTGTCGACGGACGCGGGGTGAGCGAGGCTCTTGTTCTCGCTGGCGAGCGACGCGGCGGCGACTTGCACGATCATCAGACCGCTGTTGAGGCCTGGCTTCGGCGTCAAAAAGGCGGGCAAATGCGACAAGTCGGGGTTCACGAGCTGTTCGATGCGTCGCTCGCTCACGTTGCCGATCGTGGCCGTGGCCAGCGCCAGGTAGTCGAGCGGAATCGAGAGCGGTTGACCGTGGAACAGGCCTGCGCTCATCACTTCGCCCGTGTCCGCGAACACGATCGGATTGTCGGTCACGGTGCCGAGTTCCATCTCGATCACACTCGCGACGTGCTCGAGCGCTGTCTTGAACGCGCCGTGGATCTGCGGGATGCAGCGCAGCGAGTACGGATCCTGCACGCGGTCGCAGTCGGCGTGACTCACGAGGACCTGAGACTTCGCGAGGCACGCGCGGATGTTCTTAGACGTGCGCGCGTGGCCAAGGTTTCCGCACTTCAGATCGACGAAGCGCTCGTCGAACGGCTTCACGCTGCCCTGCAGAGCCTCGATCGACAGAGCTGCGATCGCATCGGCCGCCTTCGACACGTTGATGGCGCGCACAAGCGCGATGAAACCGAGTGCTTTGATGATCTCGGTACCGTTGATGAGCGCGAGACCTTCTTTCGCGCCGAGCTCGAGCGGTGTTTCTCCGGCGATTTTCAGGGCTTTTTGCGCACTCATGCGCTTACCGCCGACGAACGCTTCGCCGTACCCCATGTAGCTCGCGGCCATGTGCGCGAGAGGTGCAAGGTCGCCGCTGGCACCGACGGATCCTTTTTCTGGCACGACGGGCACGAAGTCGGCGTTGAAGAGGCGGATCAGTTTGTCGACGACTTCGATGGACACGCCCGAGTGCCCGCGCACGAGGCCGACGAGTCGGAGGACTTGCGCGATACGGACGACTTGGATCGAGAGCGGGTTGCCGACGCCGCACGCGTGGCTGAGGACGAGGTTCTTCTGTAGTTCGACGAGATCGGAACGCGCGATCGAGACGTTCTTGAGTTTGCCGAAGCCGGTCGTGATGCCGTAGACGATGTCGCCGGCTTGGACGTGTGCGTCGACGATTTTGCGGGAGCGTTGAACGGCTTTTTTTGCGGAGGGTGCCAGCGCCAACTCGATGCGCTCACCGAGCGCGAGCGGCAGGAGAGAGGCGAAGGTCGGGGGTGTGCCGGCGAGAGTGAGCTTTTTCACGAGGGGGGTGAAAATACGGGACTTGGTGGGGTTTCTCTACTGTGCGGAGCGGCGGTATCGGGCGGCGAGGCGGCAGAGCCGCGTGCGGGCGACCGAAAGTGAAGGACGACACAAGCGTGCTTCGCATCACTGATCTCGCGCGCGTGGATGCGCACGCAATTCTGTCGAGAGAAGCAGAGGGCCGTGGCGGCCGAGCGCGCTGGCCCGACGACCGAGTGCGGCTCCATGCCGGAATGCAAACGTCGGTTCCGCTGACGGTGGGTCGGCAGAATGGTGCCTGCACGATTCTGGGTTGGGTTGGGTTCGTGAAACGTGTCGTGACCCTGCTCGGCCCGCAGGTTTCATCTCGCCCTTCGCGACCGCGGCTCAGGGTTACGATTCGTTCCAGGAACCGGACGTGACCGGCAACTCAGCGTCGCCCGGAGCGCAACACCGTGTCGGCATCTTGACCCGCGATCGCTCCCTCGGGCAGCGTGATCTCGCGCGTTGCTTCCGTGTCGATTTCGACCGGGACCTTCTTCCAAATCGATTCGCCGTTCCACGTCACGCTCACGAGCCACGAGCCACGTTGCAGACCGGCGATGCGCAGATCGCGACCGGCCGGCACAAAGGTTTTTTCGCGTGGTGCACCGTTCACGCGCACGTCGAGCGGCAGCGCTTGATGACGCGGATTCGTCACGAAACGCAGCTCGCCGTTGCCGTCTGCGATCGGCTCCAACACCAAATCGACGTGCGTGTCCCCGGGCTTCACGACGACCGACGCGAAACGACGTTGATCCTTCGAAATGGCCGTGATGTAGCGCACTCCCGCGATCGCTTCGTTCGCAGACAGCGTGAACTCGCCGCGCGCGTCACTGACGACTTCCTGCACCGCAGACGGCATATTCGGAAACACGTCGTGCTCGAGAGCGAGATAGTTCGACTGCCCGAACACCGACAGATTCGCTGCCGTTCGATCGGGAGCTTCGAGCCGTACCGTCACGCCAGGTTCTGGTTTGCCGTCGAGCGTCACGAGGCCTTGCACGACGGGCGCCGGCTCCAGATGGAACTCGAGGCTCGCCGTGTCGCCCGCGCCCAACGTCACCGCGGCAACTTTCGGCACAGCCGTCGCGCCGGCTTGGAACAAGCGCGCGGAGTACGAGCCCGTCGGCAAACTGTCGATCGTGATCGTGCCGCCCGGCCACACGCGCTGCGGATTGACGAGGTGCCATGGGAACGTGCGTTGACCCGCGTCGGCTTCGGGCAGGATGAAGAACCACGCTTGTTCGTTCGAGTTGATCACGTCGGCGACGCTGACCTGCAGACGGGCCGCGCGCGCGAGACGGAACTTCAATTTGTCTTTGTCGATCTTGCCCGCGAACGGAACCGTCGTCGTCTCGCGGTACAGCGCGAAACCGGGCTTTTCGACGAGCACGAGCGCTTCACCGGGTGCGACGAGCGGGACTTCGAATATGCCGAATTCGTCGGTGCGCACGACTTGTCCGTCGAACGTGACCTGCGCGTCGGCGAGCGGTTTCGCCTGGTCGTCGAACACGGTGCCGGCGACGCGCGCAGGTCGAAGGAAGCTGATGTTGAGCAACGATTCGCGCTCTTGACGCAACAACACTTCGCGTTGCGCGCCGACGATGCTCGCACCGGTGACGTCGACGACGTTGATGCCCGGCTGCAGATCGGTCGCACCGAACTCGCCCGTGCCGTCGGTGTAGAGCACGCGACCCTTGTTCGTGCCGCCGAGGAACGTTACCTCGGCGCGCGTGCCTTGACCGTTCGCGCCGGTGATTTTGCCGCGCAATTGCGCGCTCGATCCGGATCCGAGCGGTGCAGTGCCGAGCGCGCTCGGCGTGAACTTGCCGTGGATCAATTCGGCTTCGACGACGAGGTCGTAGACGACGGTCGTTTCGATCGACTCGAGGCCGACGGTCCCGTCGTTGGCGTCGGTGCGCGGCTCGAGTTCGGTGGGTTTCGTGGGCTCCTCGACGGACGCCGACGGCTGCGGAGGAATCACTTCGACGACCGGTGCTGGAGCAGGTCCACGGCGCGAGATCCACCACGCTCCGCCCAATAGGCCGACGAGGACGAGACAGACGAGGACGACGAGTAGGTTTCGTTGCACGAGGAGTTCGCCAGGCCGCGGGGACACTCCGCCTCGAGCCCATTTTCCACGTCGAGGATAGCCTCGTCTCTGCGCGAGACCTACCCTTCCAGTCCGGATGAAACACGTGACGACGAAAAAATCGGTGCCGTCCTCGGCAGTGACGATCACTTTCGGTTGTGCCGCGTGGGCGATCTCGCTCGCGTCGGAGTGCGGCGCGCGCACGGCCGCACCGGAAGAAGAGCGCGAGAGAGCGATCCACGCGCGCCTCGAGTTCCCGCTGACCGGCGGAGGCAAGCCGACCGGACTGTTGGCGGCGGATCTGGACGGCGACGGAAAAAGCGAGTTGATCGTGCTCACGTCGTCTCCGTCGACGCTGCAGATTTGGAGCGGATTATCGCGCGTTTTGCTGGGCTGGCCCGATCCGCGCGCAGTCGCTGTCGACGATTTCACTCTCGGTCCGGTGTGGTTCGGCGGACGCGCGCCGAACGGCAAGGACGATCCCGCAGCGATCGTCTACGCGTCGCGCGCGACATGCAAAGTCGTCGTGCGCGACGTGCGCGCCGCGTGGAAGTCGCAGACGGACGATCAAGCTCCGACGACGCTCGAAGTCACGCTGCCGAAGCGGCCGCGCGTGCTCGCGTCTGGAGATTTCGGGGGCGACGGCAAGCTCGAGATCGCGGTCGTCACCGTCGACGACAACTTGGTGATCATCCGCGGACCGAACGACGTCGTGACGACGAAGCTCGGCCTGGAACAAGCCACGTGTGCAGCGTTCAGCGACGACGGCAAACACCTCTACGTGGGCTTTCAAGGTTCGCGCAAACTCGTGAAGTACGCCGTCGACGTGAGCGGCCGGGCCGTGGTCGAGAGTGAAACTGCACTTCCAGGATTACCGCGCTCGATTCTCGCGCTCCCGCCGCGCCAGCAGCGCCTCGCCGGTGTGCTCGTGGCTGGCGGCGACGACGCGGTGTGGTTGTGCGCAGGCGAGAAGCTCGGCATCGTCGCGACGTACGCGGGCGGGACCGTCCCCTACGCGCTGGTCCACGGCACGTTGCTCGGAACGGAGCGTTTCGTTTCGATCGCGCTGCAAGGACAAGAGATCGTCGCGTGGGATACGCAGATGAGCGCAGCGCCGATCGCTGCAACTCGCACCTACGCCGGACAACATCCGCTCGCCGGCGCGATCGGAGATTTCGACGGCGATGGCCACAACGATCTCGCGATCGCGAACGGCGACGCACAGCGCATCGGCGTGCTCTTCGCGACGAAAGCGAACACGTTTGACGCCGCGCTGAACTCGAAGATCGGCCGCTCGGTGAACTCGCTCGCTTGCGGCGATATGAACGGCGACAAACATCTCGACGTCGTGACGATCAGCGCGCTCGAGGGAACACTGTCCATTTCGCTGCAGAAAACGGGCCTATTGCAGGATAGCGTCGTGCAAGGACGCGCCGACGGCGGCGATTCCGTGCGCATCGCCGATCTGGACGGCGACGGCGCCAACGACGTGCTCTTCCTGAAGCGCCGAGCCGAGGCGAGCACCGTGATCGATGCGTATTTCGGCGACGGCCAAGGCCACCTGGTCCAGCGCGCCGAAGTGCGGCCGATGCATGTCGGCGTGAGTGCCGGCGATCTGCTCGTCACGGATCTCGACGGCGATGGCACATTGGAAGCGCTCGTCACCGATCCCGAGGGTGGTCGCGTCGTCGTCGTCGATTTGAAGCGTGTGAAGGACGCCGGTCTCGCGTTCGAGAATCCGCGCGGAATCCTGGTGGAATCAGGCCCGAAACGGCTCGCGCTCGTCGACGTGGAAGGCGATGCCAAGGCGGAGATCGCAGTCGCGCTCGCGGGTCCGGGCAAGACGCTCGGCGCGGCGCTGTTGCGCGTGAAGAAAGACAACGACGGTCGTCTCGTGCTCGAACTCATCCGCGTGCTGCCGTCGACGACACCGGTCACGGGCGTGGCTTCGGCCGACTGCAACGGCGATGGGCTCGGCGACTTGGTGCTGCTCGCGACGAAGTCCGACTCGGACAGTCACCTGGCAGTGCACTATCAACGAGCGGATCGCTCGTTCGTGAAGGCCGACGAAGAGTATGCGACCGGTGCGCGACCGTACGCGCTGCGCATGGCCGACCTCGACGGCGATGCGATTCAAGACATCGTGGTGACGGCGCAGAACAGTCATCACGTCAATGTGTGGTTGAACGGCGGTCCCCCGCCGGCGCCGGAGAACGCGCGCACGCCGATCCACTTCGCCCGCATCGCCGATTTCGGCGTCGGTACCGGTCCGCTCGACGTGCAACTCGCCGACATGGACGGCGACGGTCAAGTCGAGATAGTCGTGGCGAACGCGTTCAGCAACGACATCAGCGTCGTGCGCGTGCGCTGAAGTGTCCACTTGCGCAGGTTCCCTGTCGTTGGAACCTGAGCTGGTTCAGGCATCTTTCGGCTATCCATTCTAGTAGCGGTGAGTGGAGCTATCCTCCTCACACTGCCACTCGGGTGCTTTGCGCTCGGCGCATCAATTTGGTTATGACGCCAAATCTAGCTGGATTTCGAGTTTCAGTTGCGCACGAACCAGCATTCGTCCTGCATCTGTGGGCGAATGAAATCGCCCACAGACCCCTCGTACAGCACTGAGGCTTGGATGATCGTAGTCGTCATCACGACGCTAGGCTCTGAGCTACCTGGTTCAAAGCGTCTCTCCATGATCGTCGTCGGTCGCC
>JAWXBU010000037.1:0-27731 GCA_034440255.1 Planctomycetota bacterium
GCGACACTCGAGTGTTCGAGAGCGGCCCGCGAGTGTTCGAGAGCGCCCATCGAGTGCTCGAGAGCAACCGCTCGGCCGCCGCAGGCCGCGCGCTGCCGCACGTCACGCGTCGACGGTTCGTCACCTGAACGCTCGCTCGCGCTCTCAGCGCCTCTTCGCGAGCTTCTTCGGCTTCGCCTTGGCGGGCTTCGGCTTCGACACCTTTTTCGGGCTCTGAGCCTTGGACTTCTTGGCAGCCGATTCCTTGGCGGCCTTGTCTTTTGCCGCCTTCAACTTCGCGTCGTGAGCGGTCTTCTTGGCCGCCGCCTGCGCGAGCACTTGGGCCTTCTTCGCGATCACGTCGGCCTTCTTCTTCTCGCGCTGCTCGAGCTCCTTGCGCTTCGCGTCGATCTTTTGGAGGCGCGATTTTTCCTTGGCCACCTTCTGAGCTTCGATCGCGGCCTTCTTCGCCAGGCGCGCGTCTTCCTTGGCACGCTTCGCGGCCTCTTTCTTCTCGACGATCGCGCGCCGAGCAGCTTCTTTTTGGCGCTGCGCTTCGAGGCGCGCTTGGCTGACCTTCCACTCTTGGAAAGCCTTCTTGCCATACGGACACTCGTCGACGAGCGGGCACTCTTGGCAAATCGGTTTCGTCGGCAAGCACCAACGATCGGCGACTTCGCCGAACACCGTCGTGAACGACAAGTCCTCGCCTTCGGGCACGAGCGGCTCGATCAAGTCGCGCGCCTTCTTCGGGCTGGCGGTGCGCGCGATCAATCCGAGGCGGTCGAGCACGCGCACGAGGGCTCCGTGCACGGGCAATTGCTTGCCGGACGCGAGCCACAAGAGGAACGATCCGCCAGCCAATCCGAGGAAGGGCATCTGCGTGACCAGTTTCGCCGCGGCGGTCTGGTCGTCCTTCATGAACTCGAGGTCGAAGCCGTGCGTCTTCTGGTAGACCTCTTGGAGCCATTCGCGCGCATCGCGCGACGGCTGCACCCACGGTGCGCACTCTTCGCGCGAAGCCTTGCGCGTGCCGTTGACGATCTGCGACGAGATCTCCTGGCTCTGCGCGACGCGCATCTCGTTCCAATCGGGATAGGCGACTTTGAGCTTCGCGAGGACGCTCTCGGCCTTCTCCTGATTCATGTGCCGCACGAGGATCACGAGCATCCCCTGCTCGATCAACGTGGCATCCTTCTTCGGCTTCGGCAGCGGAGCCCGCGGCGCGATCTTCTTCAGGAGCTTCTGGACGATTTCTGTTTTCTTGCTCACGCGGTGTCCACCATCGAGAAAGCCGGCGTGCTCCGGCGCGAAGAAATGGCCAGGCCGGAAGGTCCGGCAAAAATCAAATCAGCAGGCGGCGCGCGCCTCAGGATTGCGGGACTCTCGCTGTTCAAGCTAGAGGGTCCGCACTGTTTCGAGGGCTCTCGTCTGGGAGAGCGCCTCGGACTGCAAGGTGTAGCCGCGTCGCTCACGAGTGGAGCGTCGGCCGACTCAGCACTGCGTGCTACTTCTTCGCGGCCTTTTCCACCTTCGGGGCGGCGCGCTTCACCTTGAGGCGCGCGGCGCGACGCTCGGCTTTGCGATCGAGGCGCAGTTTCTCAGTGGCTTCGCGGCGCGTGCGCGTCGCGGTCTTGGCCTTGCGACCGGGGCGCGAACGGCGCTCGACGATCTTGCGCGGGAACACCTTCAGGCGCTTGAAGAGCGATTGGACGATGTCGCTCGGGACAGCACCCTTCTCGAGCCACAGCTTGGTGCGCTCTTGATCGAGCGTGAGCTGCGTCGCGGCGTCACGGCGCAGCGGATCGTACAGACCGAGCGTAGCGAGGGAGCGTCCGTCGCGCGGAAAGCGCGAGTCCGTGACCGTGATGCGGTAACACGGGAGGTTCTTGCGACCGGTACGTCGCAGGCGGATGACGACTGCCATGGTTGGAAATGCTTCTTGCGTGGACCAGCCGGGCGATCCGGCGTTTCAAAGGGCCGAAGATGACACACAATCGCCCTCCGACTGTCCAGAGGCGAGGGGTAAAAACGCGCGCCCGTAGCGAGTTCGCTAGCGCCGCTTCTTCTTGTTCTTCTTCTTGTCCTTGCGCTTGGAGCCGCTCTGGCGCGTGCTCGAGGAACCCATCGGACGCGGGCCGCTCATCAGGCTGCCCATGTCGCCGCCCATCCCGCCCGGGAGGTTCATTCCAGGCGGCAATTTCGGCCCACCCGTGAGCATCCCGCCGATGCCGCGCCCGACGCCGGCGATGCCGCTGCCGAGGCCCGAGAGACCGCTGCCGATGCCACTCAAGAGTCCCCCGCCGCCCAATCCTTCCGCCGCGAGCTCGCCGTCGGCCGACATCCCCGCCAACGATTCACGCTTGGCTTTCGCGCCGAACTGCGAGGCCATCCCGAGCTTGTTCAACTGCTTCATCATCAACTTCATCTCTTTGAAGCGCTTCAAGAGATCGTTGACGGCCTGCACGTCCTGCCCCGCACCCTTCGCGATGCGGCGGCGGCGCGCCATGTCGAGCACGTCCGGTTGCAGGCGCTCGCGCGGCGTCATCGAGGTGAACAAAGCCTCCAACCGATTCATCTGCTTGTCGTCGATGTTCACCGAATCGGCGAGGCCCGACATGCCCGGCATCATGCCGAGTACCTTCTTCATCGGCCCGAGCTTCCGGATCATGCGCAGCTGCGCGAGCATGTCCTCGAGCGTGAAATTGCCCATGACCATCTTCTCGAAGTTCGCTTGCGCGTCCTTCTCGGAGATCTGTTCCTGAGCTTTCTCGACGAGGCCGACGACGTCGCCCATCCCGAGGATGCGACCGGCCATGCGCTCGGCGTTGAAGGCGTCGAGATCGTCGAGCTTCTCGCCCATGCCGACGAAGAGGATCGGTTTGCCGGTCACCGCTTTGAGCGAAACGGCCGCACCACCGCGCGCGTCGCCGTCGAGCTTCGTCAGGATCACGCCCGTCAAATCGAGGCTGTCGTGGAAGCTGCGCGACGAGTTGACCGCGTCCTGTCCCGTCATCGCGTCGACGACGAGCACCGTGTTCGTGGGCTTCGTCGCCGCGGCGATGGCGCGCACTTCGTCCATCATCTCGCGGTCGATGTGCAGACGACCGGCGGTGTCGAGGATGACGAGATCGGCGCCCGCTTGCGTCGCGTACAAGACGCCGCGTGAGGCGAGTTCGGGCGGCGTCAGACCTTCTTGGAAAAACACCGGCACGTTCAACTGCCGACCGAGCACGCGCAATTGCTCGACAGCCGCCGGTCGCTTGATGTCGCACGCGACGAGCAACGGACGGCGCTTGTGCTTGTCGCGCATGTGCTTGGCGAGCTTCGCGCACGTCGTCGTTTTTCCGGCCCCCTGCAAGCCCGCCATGAGCACGACGGTCGGTCCGTTCTTCGAGAACTCGAGCCGCGCGTCCTTCGGCCCCATCAACTCGACGAGCTCGTGGTGGAACGCGCCGATGAATTGCTGCGAAGGATCGACCCCCGCGATCACTCTCGCGCCGATTACGCGCGCTCTCACCTTCTCGGTGAAGTCGCGCACGACTTTGAAATTGACGTCGGCTTCGAGCAGCGCCGCGCGCACTTGGCTCAAGCCCTCTTCGATGTTCTCGGGGGTGAGTTCCTTCGCTCCGCGCAGGAACGAGAACGAATTCGACAGGCGCTGGGTGAGGGTTTCGAACATGGTGGCGTGACGAGAGCCTATCCGTCGGACGCGCGAGCATGAAGACAGTGCGCCGATTCGCGGGAGCGAAACAGCGCAGGGCGGCCCACCTGTGCGGTGAGCCGCCCCGCTGGACTCGAGGGCCGCAGGCGACGAGACGCCTTCAGCCGCCGCATGTCACGGGCCCCAGACGACTTCGATCGCGTTCGTCAAGTTGAACGCCGCGGGCGAGCAGAAGGTGATGTCGCCGTCGCGATACCACAGTTGGTACGTGCGCAGATCGCCCGACGCGGTTGCTCCCGCGATGTGGATCGGCGCCGGCGTCGTGCCGCCCGGGTACGCCGAGACGTTGCCCGCCGCGAACACGACACCCATGCGGATGATCGTGCCGCCCGCGCAGATCAGGCCGTCCCCGAACGAGATCCCCGCTCCGGCGGCGAAGATGTTCGTGCCTTGGAAGTAGAGGCCCGGACCGTTCGGCACTTGCGAGCCTTGCAGGACGAGCGTGTCGGCCGCGATGCTCGCGGTTCCGATCGAGTCGAGGCGGCCGGCCAGACCGAACGAGTTCACGCAACCCGCCATCTGTCCGACGATCGAGTTGTTCGCGCACGGGCAGGCCGTGCCCGAACCGTCGCCGAAGCACAGGGCGCGTTGGAAGTTGCCAGGCTTGCGCTTGAAGATGCCTTGCGCGAACGCGGTGCCCGCGGCATCGCGCAGTGTGCACGAGAATGCGACGCTGCCGTCTTCGAGCAACGTGAAGTCGTCGTTGCCGAAGTTCTGCAGGAAGGCATTGTCGTCGTAGAGGCCGTTGCCGTCGACGTCGACGGGATCGCCTTCGCGCAGGATGACGGTCGTGCCGTTGAGGACGACGACGCCGTTGACTGCCGAGGGAGCGTTCGTCACGCCCGCGACGAGATAATCACCGGCCGCGTTGCCAGTATGTGCGAAGTAGCAGGCCGCGAAATCGGCGTCGTCCCACTGCTCTTGCGCGACCAAGATTTGACCGCGGATTTCGCCGCCGGGGAAGGTCGCCGTGTGGATGTTCACGTACGCGAGCCCCGCGAGGATGCTGCCTTCCTCGGATTCGAGGTAGGTGATGACGCCGTCCTTTTGATTGCCGAGCGGCAGGCTGTAGAGCACGCCCGACGGCACGCCCGGACCCGAGAAGCCGTGGATGTGCGCGGCGTTTTCGCCGACGAGGCCGGTCAGGGTGATGTCGTAGTAGAGCTGGTTCGACGCCGTGTCGACCAAGAAGCGACCGATGCCGGTCGCGAGCGAACCGCTCGGCGGGGTTTCTTGCGCTTCGTTGATCGTCGCGCTCATGTAGACGCGCTCGTCATTCACGGCGATCGGGGTGTCGGTCGTGGCGATGAGGACGCCGTTGCGAACGACCCAGTCCTCAGCGGTCACGACGTTGTTGCCGCGGGCAAACCAACGTCCGGCGGAATCCATGCTGACTTCGGCCGGTCCACCCGAGGCGACAGGGCTCACGAAGCTCGTACCAGGAAGGACGATGCCTTCTTGGATGACGACGTTGCCGTTGTACACGAGCACGTCGTCGTTCGTCACCGCATCGGTGTCGCCGTCGATCAAGAGGTTCGCGCCGTCCGGCGAGATCCACGTGTTGTCGATGCCGAAGTTCTGCCACGCGGCCGTGCCGCCGCCCGCTTGACCGGCAGGAACGTCGATCGACGTGCGCGCGATGAGAGTCGTGTCGAGCACGAGGATCTCGTCATTGACGTTGAGGGTGATGCCCGTGCCGTCGATGCCGACCGCGCGCCACAGAACGCGTCCGTCCGTGAGGATGTTGACCGAGTCCAGCGAGTCGTCCCAGGTGACGGTCGGCGGGAGGAAGGAGATCGCTCCCAGTTCTTGCGCGAGGACCGAGTACGTCGAGCTACCTGCATTCCAACGCAGGATGTAGTCGTCGTTGACTGCCGTGGGCGCGATGTTGTGCGCCAACGCGACGTCTCCCGCATTGTTGATGCCCATCCGATTCGTGCCCGGTCCCCACAGTTCGGGAGACGCGTACGGAGTGACGGTGCCTTCCTGCCAGAGCAGCGTGCTGTCGAGGATCACCACGGCGTCGAGTGTCGTGGCGAGCGGCGTGTCGCCGCGGAACGTGTAGTGCAGACCGTCCGGGCTGAACCACTGCTTCTCGAAAGCACTCGTGACGTTGCCGGCCGCGAACTTCGTGCCGAGGAGGCCGGGCACGTCAGACGTCGCGCTCGTGGCGATGTTCGTGTGGTACACGGTGACCGCGCCGGGCGACGACGTCGCGGGAGCGGGCGGGAACTGCGGCATGCCGCCGGTGCGCGTGAAACGGGGCGCGGCATCGATCGCTTGAGGGTCGTCTTGCGCGAAAGCGCCGGGCGCGAACGCGAGCAACCCGACGAGCACACGGAAACGTGAAGTCAGCATGGGGAAACCTTCTAGGTGCGAGTGTCAGTGGAAGGGCGTCGGGCTCGAAAAGCACGACGCAACGAGAAACAACTGCGGTCGAAATTCCAAGAGATCCCTGCCGCGAACGAACCATCCGAGCTTATTGCAATGCTCCAATTTGCGCAGCTAGACAATGGGAGATATCGCCAAATCGAGTGCATTCGCGGGGGAGAGTGGATGGTGGGGCTTCGATGCCGACCGCGGCTCAGCGTGCGCCGCGAAAGCGGTTCAGCGGAGAGAATGAGCCGTGCACGTTGCTCGCCCTCCTTCCGTCACCTCCGCCGTGATGGGAATCGTCCACCTCGTTTCATGCGGCCTTTGCAGATCGCAATTCGCTTCCTCGTCGGGTTCGCGAGCACTTGCGGGTCAACGGCATCGCCGCCTGAGTGGAACTCGGGTGCTATCACGCCTGCGAACGAATGCTGCGTACGCGATCCGCGACGGAGGAGCTCCGGAACATCCTCCTGCTCTCCGTGCTCGAGGCGCCGGAAGCGAACGTTTTGGGTGGCGCTCAGGTCGCCTCGGGCGTATTCGCAAAGACTGGCCGAGTTCAGCAGAGTTCGACTGCCGCCTTATCGTCGACGCGTTCGATCACCGCGCACAAGTTGAGCTCGAGTCCACCTGTACCGCACGATCGCCGAGTACCAGGCGGCCGAGGACGCGCTGACGCACGGACACTCAAGTCGCACCTGGCGTTCACGCCCGCGTCGACGGGCGTCAACCACACCGCCCTCCAACCCCCGGTGTCAGGATAGTTGTCGGCTCCCGAGCGAGGGGTCCTATCGCGTCGCGTAGCGGCGTGATGGGCTCGCCGGACGCACCCGCATTTTTATGGAGGTTCGACGAATGGACTTCCCGACGCTACCGAGGATGACAAGCGCCGCGACTTCGATCGGCCATCAACGACGCAGCCGGTCCGCTCTCAGCCCACTTCGGCCGGCACCTTGTCGTCCACGCGTTCGATCACCGCTCCCAGGTTGATCAAGCGTTCCTCGATCTTTTCGTAGCCGCGATCGATGTGATAGACGCGGTGGACTTCGGTCTCGCCTTCGGCCACGAGCCCCGCCAGCACGAGCGCGGCACTCGCGCGCAGATCGCTCGCCATCACTTGGGCGCCGCTCAAACGCTCGGTGCCTTGGATGATCGCGGTCGTGCCTTGACGGCGGATGTTCGCACCCAAACGCGTCAGCTCGGCGATGTGCATGTAGCGATCGGGGTAGATCAATTCGTTCAAGACGCTGATCCCGTCGGCGAGCGTCATCAGCGCCATCCACTGCGCTTGCAAATCGGTCGGGAAACCGGGGTAAGTGAGCGTCGTGACGTCGGTCGCGTGCGGACGGCGCGCCGGATCGCGCGGATGGTAGGGCTGCGTCTCGATCCAGTCGGGACCCGTCGTGAACGGTACGCGCGCTTCGAACATGCGATCGAGCAGCGCCGACAAATGCTCGGGGTTGCACTTCTCCACGCGCACGTGTCCGCCGCACATCGCACCCGCGAGAACGTACGTGCCGGCTTCGATGCGATCGGGAATGACAGCGTGCGTCGCACCACCGAGATCACTGACGCCTTCGATCTCCACGCGCGGTGAACCGAGGCCTTTGATCTTCGCGCCCATCTTCGAGAGGCACAGGCCGAGGTCGACGACTTCGGGCTCGCATGCAGCACCGTGGATGACCGTGCGACCCTTCGCGAGAGTCGCGGCCATCATCACGTTCGCGGTGCCGAGAACGGTCGAGCCCGACGCACCGGCCAAGAACATCTCGGCTCCGCGCAATCCGCCGCGCGGCGCTTCGGCGATCACGTATCCGTGTTCGACTTTGACGCGCGCGCCCAGCGCTTGCATGCCCTTCAAGTGCAAGTCGATCGGTCGCACGCCGAACACGCATCCGCCGGGCAGCGAAATTTCGGCGCGTCCGGTGCGCGCGAGCAACGGGCCCATCACGGCGACGGACCCGCGCATCTTGCGCACGTTTTCCCAGTCGGCGCGCTGCACCACGGTCTTCGACGAGCGCATGCTCATCGATCCGTCGGCATTGCGTTCGGCAGAACACTCGAGGTCGCGCAACACCGACGCCATCGTGTTCACGTCCGAAAGCAGCGGCGCATTCGGCACCACCAATTCCTCCGTCGTGAGCAACGCAGCCGCCATCACGGGCAGCACGGCGTTCTTCGAACCGCACGTCACGACCGTTCCCTCGAGCGGATGTCCGCCCTGAATCACCAACTTGTCCACGCTGCTGTCCCTCTTCTGTATGTCTGTTCGGCCGTGTTGTGAATCTGTTTACTTGTTCAGCGCTGCGCCAACATGCGCCCGAGCGCTCGTCCGCCGAGCACATGCAGATGCAAGTGCGCGACTTCTTGTCCGCCGTGTTCACGCGTGTTCGCGATCAAACGCCAGCCTTCCGACAATCCCTCGGAGCGCGCGATCTCGGACGCGACGTGCACCAGGCGGCCGGCCAAACGCTCGTCCGTCAGCTCCCACAGAGACGCGATGTGCGCCTTCGGAATGACGAGGACGTGCGTCGGCGCCTGTGGCCGGATGTCGCGAATCGCGAAGACGAGCTCGTCCTCGAACACCTTCACAGACGGGATCACTCCCGCCTCGATCTTGCAGAGGATGCAGTCGGCTTGGCTCATGTGCGTGGCGCCGGAAGTACCAACCCACCGCGGGCCGTAGAAGTCGCGAGCGCGTTCTGCACTGGAAATGCGCTCTGAAAATCGCTGCGTTCCGGTCGGCGGAGGACCGGCTTCCGACCTGCGCGGCGGCCCCCAGCTCAGCCGGCGCGATTTGACGCAGCCCGCTCAGTGCATCTATGATCCCGCGCTTCACTGGAGCGGTTTCACGGCTCCAGCAGGCCTCCATCGAGGCCTCTCACATCACGACGTTTTTGAGCGCTGAATCGACCCGATGACCACCACCGCCGAGACCAGCTTCGACATCAAGACGAGCGCCATCCAAAGTTTCGCCGCACTGCAGCACGCGCGCGGCGAGGTCTACGAAACCCGCCAGACCTTCGATCGCTTCCGCAGCTCCATCTCGGCGCTCGCGACCAGCGGTGATGAAGGCCGTCGCCGTGGATTCGGTTACTGGATGAGCGGCGAATACCAGAAGGCCATCGAGGCCCTGCGCCTGTACCCGGAAGACAACGTCGCGTCGTTCACGATGGCGCGCGCGCACATGGCGCAGAACGAGTTCAAGGAAGCGCTGCCGATTTTCGAGCGCTTGTCGAAGGTCTACCCCGACGAACCGCGGCCGCGCGCCGGTGGCCTCGAGGCGCGTCTCGAGCTCGACCTCGAGAACGGCGACGAGGAAGGCGCCATCTCGCGCCTCGCCCACGGCATCCAACACGCGCCGGCTTCGTTCCGCGAGAGCGCCGAAGGGCGTCACATGCAGGGTCGGCTGGCCGAGATGCAGCACGACACCGAGAGCGCCGTCGAGCACTATTCGAAAGCGCGCGAACTCGATCCGACGCACCGCGCGAACTTGTTCCGTCTCGCGTACTGCGCCGAGCGTACCGCTCAAGACGAAGTCGCACTCGAGGCGTACCAGATGCTCGTGCGCATGTTGCCGATCGATCGCAACACGCTCATGAACCTCGGCGTCCTGTACGAGGACATGGGACGCGATCAAGACGCGGCCGCGTGCTTCGACACGATCGCGCGCTCGTTCCCCACCGATCGCAAGATCCGCCTGTTCCTCGAGGACGCGAAGTCCGCGATGAACATGTATTACGACGAGGACATGGAGCGCAAAGAGGATCGCCTGAATCAAATACTGCGCATCCCGATCACCGACTTCGAACTGTCGGTGCGCGCGCGCAACTGCCTCAACAAGATGAACATCATGACGCTCGGCGATCTCGTGCGTCAGACCGAGCAAGAGCTGCTCAGCTACAAGAACTTCGGCGAGACGTCCTTGAACGAAATAAAGGATATTCTCGCGTCGAAGGGCCTGCGCCTCGGCATGGCGCGCGAAGAAGCAGTGCAGTCGATCGAGCAGAACCGCCGCAAGTACGCGACGGGCGAGAACTCGGAACTCCTGAACAAGCCGATCAGCGATCTCGAGCTGTCGATCCGCGCGCGGCGCACGGTCGAATCGCTCGGCTGTCTCACGCTCGGTGACGTGGTCCAACACTCGGAAGAGGAACTGCTCGGCATGCCGAATTTCGGCGTGACGTCCCTGCAGGAATTGAAGGGCAAGCTCACCGATCTCGGGATCAAGCTGAAGACCAAGGTGCCCTGAGAGCTTGGCCGAGGACTCGTGTTCGAGTACATCGAGGGAATGATCGTCGGCCGGACGGCCGCGCGGCTCGTCGTGGACGTTGCGGGCGTCGGATACGACCTCGCCGTGCCGTTGACGGCGACGTTCCCGGCGGGCGGCAAGGCCCGCGTCTTCACGCACCTCGTCGTGCGCGAAGACAGCCACACGCTCTTCGGTTTCCCCGATCGCGAGACGCGCGAACTGTTTCGCGTCTTGCTGTCGGTGCGCGGCGTCGGGCCCGTGATGGCGCTCGGGATCCTGTCGGGTCTGCCGCGCGCGGACCTCGTCGAGGCGATCGCAGCGGGTGACGCCAAACGTCTGACGCGCATCAAGGGCGTCGGACAAAAGACGGCCGATCAGATCCTGCTCGACTTGCGCGACAAGGCCGACGTGCTGCGCGCCGACTTGGGTTCTCCGCACGCGGTACTACCTTCGGCCAAGCGCGCCGATCCGAACTTCGAGGACGCGGTCGCCGCGCTCATGTCGATCGGTTACTCGGAAAAACAAGCGCGAGCAGGCGTCGAGCGCGCAGCGCTTTCCGTCGATACGAAGAACCTCGAAGCCTTGGTGCGCGCGGCACTCGCCGGCGCCTGAACCGAACTCAACGCATTTCCCGACTCGAGAACGCTTCCCTTGAAGAACAAGACCTCGCCCGCTCAGTTCCGCATTTTGATCTGCGACGAACTGTCCCCCGCCGCACTGTCGATCTTCCGCGAGAAAGGCTTCGAGCCCGAAGTGAAGCTCGGCCTCACCGAAGCGCAGTTGATCGCGGATGCGAAGGGCGTCCATGCGTTCGTCGTGCGCTCGGCGACGAAGATCACCCGCAAAGTGATCGAAGCGGCGCCCGACCTACGCGTCGTCGGTCGCGCGGGCGTGGGCGTCGACAACGTCGATTCGGATGCAGCGACGGAACGCGGCGTCGTCGTGATGAACACGCCGACCGGCAACACCGTCACGACCGCTGAACTCGCGATCACACTGCTCACGAGCCTCGCACGTCACGTGCCCAAGGCCGACCGCCTCGTCAAGAAAGGCACATGGACGAAGAAGGGCCTGACCGGCACCGAGATCACCGGTAAAACGCTGGGAATCGTGGGGTTGGGCCGCATCGGGCGCGTCGTCGCCGATCGCGCGCTCGGCCTGCGCATGAACGTCGTCGCGCACGATCCGTATTTGCCCCTGGAGAAGGGTTCGGGCATGGCCGGCGTCGATCTGCTGGCGCTCGACGATCTACTGGCGAAGAGCGACTTCGTCACGCTGCACGTGCCGTTCATGGAGTCGACGAAGAACATCATCTCCAAAGAACGCATCGCGAAGATGAAGAAGGGCGCGCGACTCGTGAACGCGGCGCGCGGCGGACTCGTCGACGAATCGGCGTTGTTGTCGGCGCTCGAATCCGGTCACTTGGCCGGTGCTGCACTCGACGTGTTCGCCGAAGAACCGCCGCCGAAGGATCATCCGCTGTGCTTGCGCGACGACGTGATCGCGACGCCGCACTTGGGCGCATCTTCGGAGGAAGCGCAGTTCCAAGTGGCCGTCGACATCGCGCATCAGATCTGCGAGTTCCTCTCCGAAGGCGTCGCGCACAACGCGGTCAACGCTCCGGCCGTTTCGGCGCAGACGCTGCGCGAGATCGCACCGTTCACGCTGCTCGCCGAGAAGATCGGCGCCTTCCTCGCGCAAGTTTCCGAGAAGCCGATTCGCAAGATCGAGATCACGATCGCGGGCGAAATCGCCAAGAAAGACACGCGCCATCTGCCGCTCGCGTTGTTGTCGGCGGTGCTGCGTCATCAGGGCCTCGACGAAGGCGTCAATCTCGTCAACGCTCCGCTCCTCGCCAAGGAACGCGGCCTCCAGTTGCTCGAGAGTCGCGAGGATTCGGACGAGGTCTTCCAGAGTGCGATCCACGTGCGCGTCACGTGCGAGGGCGGCGAAACGCACGCGGTTTCAGGCGCTGTTTTCGGCCGTTCGCCGATGATCGTGCGCTTCGACGGACTCGAGCTCGATCTCGAACCGAAGGGTGCCGTGCTGATCACGCGCCACGACGATCAACCCGGCGTCGTCGGTCTGCTCGGCACCGTGCTCGGCAGCCATCGCGTCAACATCCGCCGCATCGAACTCGGTCCGGCGACGTCGATGACACCGTCCGGTCGCGGGCTCGCGACGGGCGTGTTGTCGCTCTACGAGGAGCCGAGCCAGCCGGTGCTCGCCCACGTACGCAGCCTCGAACCGGTGCGCGAAGTGCGCCTCGTGCGCCTGTGAATTCGAGCGCGTCATGATCTCCGACGCGCCGCCGCCCTACCGAGCGATCGTGTTCGATTGCGACTCGACCCTGAGCGCGATCGAAGGCATCGACGAGCTCGCGCGTGAGCACAAGACGGAGATCGCAGAGCTCACCGATCGCGCGATGAAGGGCGAACTCGCGCTCGAAGCCGTCTACGCGCGGCGCCTCGCGATCGTGAGACCGTCACGCAACGCGATCGACGACGTCGGTGCTCTGTACGTCGCGCGCATGTTGCCGCACGCGCGCGAACTCGTCGCTGCGGCGCACGCACTGAAGAAGCGCGTGTGCATCGTGTCGGGCGGACTGTTGCCGGCCGTTCTGAAATTGGCGCGCGCACTCTCGATCCACGAGCGCGACGTGTTCGCGGTCGACGTGCGCTTCGACGCGCAGGGCAACTACACGGGATTCGACGAGGCTTCACCGCTAGCGCGCACCGGCGGCAAGATCGAAGTCGTCGGCCGCATCGCGAGCTCCGCGGGCGGCGGCGTGTGCCTCGTCGGCGATGGGGCGACGGATCTGGAAGCCGCTTCCAGCACCGCGCGTTTCATCGCGTTCGGCGGCGTGGTGCGACGAGAAAACGTGTTCGCACGCTCCAGAATCACATGTGAAAAGGCCGATCTGGCCGCTCTCGCTCCGCTCGTTTTCAGCGCAGCCGAGGTGGAAGTGCTGCGCGAAAAACCCGAACATTCTGCTCTCTTCCGATAACAGCGACGCGCGCAACCGAGACTCATCATGGCGAAGAACATCCTCTGGATCCCCGGCCCTACCGAAGTCCGTCCCGAAATCCTCGCCGAGTGCGCGCGACCGATGATCGGACACCGCTCCAAGGCGATGACGACGCTGACCGAGCGGCTGGATCCGCATCTGAAGCTCGCCTTCGGTCTCGACGCGAATTCGACGGCACACGTGGCGGTGCACACGTGTGCTGCGACGGGCATGATGGAATCCGCGCTGCGCGGCGTGGGACCGAAAGTGCTCTGCCTCGTGAACGGCAGCTTCAGCAAGCGCTTCGCCGAGATCGCCGAAGCGGTCGGCAAGCAGATCGTGAAGTTGTCCGTGCCGATGGGCCAATCGGTCTCGATGCACGATCTCGAAACGGCGCTGCGCGACAAGGGCCCCTTCGATGCGGTCACGTTGGTGTCGAACGAAACGTCCGCCGGCGTGCGCACACCGCTCCCCGAAGTGGCCGCGGTGATGAAGAAATTCCCCGACGTGATGCTGCTCGTCGACCTCGTCTCGTACATCGCCGGAGCACCGGTCGACTTCGACGCGAACCGCATGGACTTCGCTTTCGCCGGCATCCAAAAAGCGCTCGCGCTGCCGCCGGGTTTGTCGGTTTTGTGCGCGTCGAACCGCTACATGGAAGCGGCGAAAAATCAGAAGCTGCGTGGCTTCTACCTCGATCCGATCAAGATCGTCGAGGGTCATCGCGAGCGCGCGACGCCGGCGACGCCGTGCATTTCGCTCTACTACGCGCTCGCGAAACAGCTCGAGGACATCAGCGCGGGCGTGATGCTCAGCGGCTCCGACAAAGGCAAGACGGGCGCAGCCGCTTGGAAGGCGCGCTTCGACGAACACGCGCGCATGGTCGCGACGAGCGAAGCCTGGGCCGCGAAGCACGGCTTGAAGTACTTGGCGGTGCCGGCACTGCGCTCCCCCACCGTGTCGTGCATCGAAAAGGGCGACCTCGACGTCGCCGCGCTCATCGCAGGCTTGAAAGAGAAGGGCCACGAAATCGGCAACGGCTACGGCGATTTGAAGGACAAGACCTTCCGCATCGGCCATATGGGCGATCACACGGTGCCACGTCTCCAGGAGATGCTCTCGCTCCTCGACGCGGTGATCGCCGGATTGAGGAAGACGGCGCGGGCGCGCTGAATGCAACCCAGACAAGAGCACGCGTCGTCGACGCAGCGTTCGGTGGGTCTCAGTCGCTGATCTTGAGCCCGAACAAGATCGGCAGGTCGTACTCTCGTGTACGCGTGGGTGGATTCGACGTCTGGAACAGCAGAGTTTCACCGGGTTGGGCCTCGAACGGCACGTCGAGGATGGCGTGTCGCACGTCCTTGGCGGTGCGATCCAGGGTGCGCGCGTAGAGCTCCCGCGTCTCCCCGGACTGCGCTCGCAGCGACACGGTGAAATCAACGCCGTCGCTCAACTCGATGGAACCGGGCATCAGCCCGACCGAACCGGTGAGCACGTGACGGCCGGGCGCGACGTCAAAGGTCAGGGTCGTCACCGGACTGACGAGCACGAACTCGACTCCGCCCTCGCAGAAGTACCTGGGCGGAGAATCCGTCTGGCAACTATTCGGTGGAGTCGGGAAGCTCCCGAAGATGATCGGCAGGCGCTCCTCTGTCCGCAACTCGGGCAGTCCGTTCGTGCACGACTCGACGATGACGCGATACGTGGGTCGATACAGCGAATCCCAGTGATTCCCCGTGCGCAGCCTCAGGCTCGTGATCGCATTCGACGCGCCGATCGTATACGCCCTGAGCCAATCGTCCTCGAACGGGATGTAGGGCTTCGTCATGATCCCGGCCTGGGCCATGCCGGGCACGAGTCGCCACGAACTCCTCCCGCCGTCCGTCGTCTGGATGTCCACAAGGGTGATCGGCGCGTGATAGAGGAACTGTCGCAGTCGGCCGAAGAGCGAGTAACGCACTTCGATGCTCACGATCACCATGGGATCCGTCGTCTCGGGCAGCGCGGTCCACTCCATCGGACGCGCGTCGATCTCGGCGATCACGCGGCGGATGGGAGCCGGGCTCGCGGCGGTTTCCGGGTTGCGCTCGAACAGCAGATATCCGCGCTCGAGCGCGACCGGTCTGTACTTCCTGAGCAGTACGCGGTGCAAGGCGGAGTCCTCGTGCCCGGGGATGCGACCCAAGAACGTGGCGCTTTGGAACATCACGAAGCGCGGCGCCCGTGCACTCTCGAAGAACTCGGCATTCAACTGGATCAAGTCCGCCGTGGTCGCGGCGTAGGACTGAAAGACCGGACGCGGCCTCCAATTCAACCGATTGAGGAAGATCCAGCCTGGAGCGGATCCGATGAAGTCGCTCGGGGCGTCGCCCACGATGGCGCGCGTGCGCGGCAGCGCGTACTGAGCCTCCAACTCCGCCTTGCGCTTCTCCAGCCTCTCACGCAGGTCGGGTAGCTCATGCAGTGCACGCGCATTACTCTCCAGAGTGGCGCTCGCCGGCGACAGGACACGCCCGAGGACCGGGGCTTCCAGGCCGTGCGTGTAGCCGTCGACGGCGACGACGACCAGCCCTGCCCGCGCTAAGCCGAGCACGACGCGCTTCGCGACCCCGAGGTCCGGCGACGTCACCAGCACGATCGAGACCAGGGTCATGAAGCCGAAGAAGATCGGCGCGCCCTGGACGTGGAAGGTGAAGCTGGCTCGAAACGCTACGAAGGACCCGAGCAACGCGAGGGCAGCCGTCAACAGGGCGAGCCGCCGGGCCTTCGACCACCAGACGAACAGCACGAGCATCGAACCCAGAACGACGATGCACCAGGCGGCACGCGTGCGGGACCCGACAGCGCCGTCCGTGGCCTGGGACTCGGAGTAACCCGAGGCGAGCGACCAGGCGCGCAGGACGAAGATGGGCAGATCCCAGGGCCACTGCAGACACAATGCCCAGACGCCGATCGCGGTCGATAGGCACAAGATCGCGGCACGCAGCGCCGCTCCGCATGACCGCCAGAGCCTGGTCGTCACGAAGGCCAGGCACGCGCACGCACCCAAGGCGAGGAACGTGAACTTGATGTAGCCGATCGCGAAAATGAGCGCGCAATCGAGCACGTCCGCGAATCGCCGCTCTTTGTCGTCCCGCACCAGGAGGCTGCCCAGGACCGCGATCGAAGCGAGCATGAACGCGTCCGCGATCAGGCCGACGCCGATGAGCGCGAGCACGAACACGACCCGATCGGGAGTTGATTCGAATCGACGTAGGGCGACCATCCAGCGCCAGATGAGGAGTCCCTTGAAAAGGCACTCGAACAGCAGGATCTGCGGCCAGAAGAGCGTCGGCTCGTAGCGTCCGTGCTGCAGTCCTCCCAGGGGACCGAACGTGAACACGAGATCTCGGCCGAAACGGATCCCGTGCGCCAGGGCGTAGTTGAGCGCCTGTTGCCACGACGGATCCAGATCAGGCGTTGCGGGCTCGATCGGCAAGCGCAATTGCACGATCCAGATCAGAACTCAGAGGAGCGTCCAACCGATCCAAGCGAGGTGAGCCGATCGGGCAGGCGAGTGATTCGATTCGACAGTCGGTTTCAAGGCTGCGTCTGACTGCCTCGTCGGACGAGCAGTTTCGTCCCTTCATGGGACCCGCGCAAGGGAGTGCTCTTCGACTCGCGTCGAGGGAGCACGACCTGCGCGGTCGGCCCCGTCTGCCACCACGGGTAGACGGGACCTGGGGCTCGGCCACGAGGGAACCAAGGCCGACCGAGCGATCCATGAGACGCGGGGTGCGTCAGCTTCGATCACATTCGCTTGCGCGACGCGAGGAGGCGGGAGAGGCGGCGGATTTCTTCGCCCGACAAGCGATGACACTGATGCGCCAGCGTGCGCGCCGGGTCGATCGAGGGAACGGCCGGCGGATCCACTCGAATCTGCTCGTCGAGCACGATCAGAAGATCATCGAGCAGTCGCTTGTACCCCGCACTGTGTGGCGTCAGCGACGAACTCGTCGTGCCTTCGGCTGCATCGATCACTTGCGCGAGCGCGATACGCGGATCGGGGCTCGCGCACAACGCAATCAACTGCGCGCGATACTCCAGCTCTTCGTTCACGCGCTGCGGAGAGAAATGGCACTGCACGAACAAGCGCAGGATCGCCAGCTTGTTGTCGAAGAGCGGCAAGAAGCGCTCGCGATCGCACAGATGTCCTTCTTCGTGGATCGTCGTGACTTCGAGCAACTCGTCGAGCGACACAGATCCGAGCTCACCCGACTCGCTCGCGCGATCGGCGAGCACGGCGAGGCGCACGCGGTTCGCTTCGCCGAGCAACGCGACCGTCGATCGACGCTCGTTCTCGACCGCACGCGGCGACAATTCGAGTCCGCCCGAAGCGAGGATGACTTGCACGTCCGCAGCCGAAACGCCGTTTTCCTGCGAGAAACGCCGCCTCAACGCGATCCAGGCTGCGTGCTCGTCGCGCACGGCGTCGACATCGACCCAGTAGCCTTCGTGCAACGCTGCCGCACTGATCATGGCTCCACTGCGACCTGCGCGACTCTTCAAGTCGGCCGCTTCACACCACGCGATCGTGCCGTGCCACGGCACTCCGAGGTGCTCGCCGGAGCGTTCTTCGCACCACAAGAGAGGCAGCACACACGCGTCCGGTCCACCTCCGCCGGAGACTTGACCGAGGATGGCGAAGCGCCCGATTGCGAGGAACAGTCGAGCGATGCCGCCGACCGGTTTGCCCGCGATCCCGATCTCGTCGCGCTCGTCGTCGTGCGAAAAAAGCGGTCCTGGATGCACGAGTTCGGCCACGCCGGCGTAGCGCATGCGCGGCGATTCGAGCGCGATGCGCGCGACGCGATTCGCATCCGTCTCACCGCCCAAGAAAATTTGCGAGCGCGCGAAGAGCGGCGCCAATGCGACCAGGAAATCGTCGAGCGTGCGCACGCGCCGCGACGCTTCGCTTTCGCCGCGCTCGTTCGGGGAAACGATGCCCGAGTTCCGATCCGACCGGCGCGCGACGCGCTCGAGACCGTCGAGGATCGCGAGACCGGCCTGTGCGCGATTCTCGAGTGTGAGCGCTCGCTCGAGATCGAACACAGCGAGGCGCGCAGCCACCGAGCGCGCTTCCTTGAACCACCCGGCCTGAATCAGCGCGTCGCCGAACGCGATCAGCGGCTCGGTGGCCCGACCGTCGATTTCGTCCGGCAATTCCAGCGACTTTTCGACGATGCGCAGCAGTCGGGGATCGCGCGGCATCCCGTCCGCATCGACGACTACTTTCGGCAACGACGCACGCCATTGCTCGAGCGCCGAACGGAATTCGAAGGCGGCGAAGCGAGCCGCACGCGCTCTCGCGCCCGCCGCATTCGGGCGGCCGGACAGCCGAGTTGCACGCTCGAGCACGGCCCGACCGACCGCGGATGGCGCAATCTCCGCGCGCAGACGTTCGCGCGTCGCGCCAGGCTGCGCTGCGAGCGCGAGTGCGAGCTGTTGTGAACCGATGTCGTCCGTGTACAGCGCGAGCTTCATGCGCGAGGCGAGCGACTCGACATCGGTGTCGGTGAGATCGCGCTCGCGCAGGATCGCGAGACCTGTTTCGTAAGCGCGTTCGCGCGAGCGATTGCCGCGTCCTTCGAGTCCGATCTCGACCAGAGGGACGAGCAACGCCGTGCGTGCTCGTTCGCTGATCCCCTTCCTCGCCGCACACTCCTCGAGCAAGCGCACCGCTGCGTCGGAATCGCCGGCCGCTGCGAGTTGACGCGCGAGCGTCGCTTGGAAGAACGTGCGCTCGTACGGGTCGATCGCGAGAGCGAGTGCTCGTCTGGCATGGCTCACGGCGGATTTCATGTCGCCCGCGGACGCCGCCGCGAACGAGGCGCCGTGCCAACCCCACGCGAGATCGGGCGCGTAGTGGGTCGCAGCTTCGAAGCGCTTCGTGCCGGCCTTGCCTTCGAGACGACCGGCCAAGTACAGGCGCCCCGCGTCGCTCGCGTCGCGTGCGAGTGCCGCGCGGTGATCGCGCAAAACGTCGACACCGCGCAAGCGTTGTCGTTCGATTTCGTCCAGCAAGCGCTGCGGCGCGATCCAGTCCGGTGCGAGGACCCGCGCGCGCTCGAGTGCAACGCGCGCGGCCTCGAAACGTTCGGGGCGCGCCTGCATGGCGGAAAAACCCTCGAAGACGGCCTCGGTGGCTTCGAACGGAACCACTGGAGTGAGCGCCCTCGGCCGTGAAACGCAGGCGCACAGAGCAACGATGAGGAAGCCCGCGAGGGCGGTGTGACGCACGTGCATGAAGGGCCAGGTTCTAGGCATTCGCGTCGGGCTTGGGAAGGGCGACACTTGCGCACCGGCGCTGCTCGATCGAGGATGCTACGGCGATGCGATTGCCTCTCGTCTCACTCGCTTCGATCGCCGGCGCGCTCGCGCTCCTCGTCGCTGCACAGAAGCCGCCCGTCAAGAATCCGCCGAAACCCGGCCCGACGCCGGCCCAGACGACGGCGCCACCCAAGCTGCTGCCCTTCATCGGAAGACTCGAGCAGGCGCGCGCGAAAGCCAAGGAACGCAACGTCCCGATCCTCGCGCACATCTTGCTCGACGCCGAGGAGGCGTCCGACAGGTACCGCGCCACCGTGCTCACCGACGCGGATCTCGTTCGAAGAAGCAGCGAGTGCGTCGTGATCATCGCCAACCCGAATGTGCATCCGAAGTCGAAGATCGAGGAGACGATCCAAGGCGAGAAGAAGAAGCGCGAGGTGTGTTCGATCTACCCGATGTTCAACTCGTGCTCGGATCACAAGGCAGCGTGGGACGATCTCTACCACGAGTTGCGCGAAGAGGACGGCACGCTGCACTGTCCGCAGACCGTCGTGTTCGGTCCCGACGGCAAGATCGCGGGCCGCATCAACACGGCTCAACCTCCGCTCCCAGAAGAAGTGCTCGCGGAGATCGTCGGATGTCAGACGACATTCGGGTCGGGACTCACCGAGGCCGAGCTCGACACGGTGAAAAAGGCGCTCGAAGTCGGTGCCGCGCGATTGAGCGCGAAAGCTTGGGTCGACGCTTGGAAGAGTTATGCGACCGTCCTCGCGATCACGAAGAAGAGTCCTTACGCCGAGGAAGCACAGAAGAATCAACCGCACGCCTTGGGGGGAATGAAGGCCGAATTCGCGCGGATCTGCGGTCTGCTCGTCCCGGGCAGCGCTGTGAAAGGCTTCCAAGAACTGACCGCGTTCGCGCGTGACACGATCGGCACGCCGGTCGAAGCTGAAGTCGCCGCGCGCTTGAAGAAGGTCGAGAGCGACACAGCGATTCGGCCCGAGATCACCGCGTGGAAGATCGGTGTCGAGGCCGAGCGAATCCTTGCCGAAGCGCGCGATCTCTATGCCGACAAGCAAGACAAGAAGGCCGAGAAGCTGGTGCGCAAGCTCTTCGCGAAGCGTTATGCGACGACGCCCGCGCTCGAGACTGCGAAGAAGTTGTGGCCCGAAATCGCGGCCGAAGAAGCCGCGAAGAATCCGCCCAAGTAGCGGTCGCTCGTTCTGATCTGGCGTGTACCGAGCCAGAGCCATTTATCCCCGCGGCGCTGCGAGCAACCTGCATCAAGCGGGTTGCTCGCAGCGCCGTGGCGAGAAATGGCTCTGACACGGTACACGCCAGATCAAAACGAGAGCAGCGCGTCAGGCACGCGCATCGTGCGCGACGAACGCGTCGAGCACGGCGTCTTCGGCGCACTCGCGGTGAATGCGCTGCTCCAACTTCAAGCGTGTGATCCAGCTCGCCATCGTCGGACCTTCGCCGCCGTTCACAGCACCCGTGTACATGCGGATCTGATCCACGAAACGCGTCGTCAAGTAGTGCGCGAGCAAACGCGGACCGGCCTCGAGCAGCATGCGGCGCACGCCTTGCTCGTGAAGCCAAGTCTGCACGTCGCGCAAACTGACGCCGTCGTCGGTCGCCACGTGCAGCGGATGCACGAACGCGCCGGCGTCGACGAGCGCACGATGACGTTCGTTCGGAGCGCCACCGACGCACAGGATATGCACCGGTCCGCCGGCTGCGTTCTCGCCCGGCGGTTGCAAGATCGTCGCATTCGGCGGCGTCCGTAATGTGCTGTCGAGCACGACACGCAGCGGCGGCTTCGACAGATTGCCCGGCGGTCGCACGGTGAAGCGCGGATCATCGGCCAAGATCGTCCCCACGCCGGTGACGATCGCGTCGACGCGACCGCGCAGGACTTGCACTTCCTTCAAGCTCTCCGGGCCCGAGATCCAGCGTCCTCCACCGACACCGTGCGGCGGGATCATCTGGCCCGAGCGCGTCTGCGCCCATTTCGCGATCGTCCACGGACGCGGACGGCGCACGCGCTCGTTGTCGGTCCAGGAGAGAAAGTGCGGCGCGACGGCTTCGAGCGGTGATTCGCCCTCCAAGAGAATCACTTCCAGGCCCGCTGCCCGCAACACGTCGAGCCCGCGACCGCGGTGGCGAGAATCCGGATCGAGGGCGCCGACGACGACCGTCTTGATTCCGGAGGCGACGATCGCTTCTACACACGGCGGCGTCTTGCCGAAGGTCGAGCACGGCTCCAACGTCACGACCAGCGCGTCCCATTTCGAGCGCGGCACGGCGGTGCGCTCCGCCTCCTCGAGCGCGTTGATTTCAGCGTGCGCTTCGCCCCACACCTGATGGAACCCGCGCGCGATCACGTCTGTCCCCGAAACGACGGCTGCGCCGACGCACGGATTCGGCGCCACGTCGAAACGAAAGCGCGTAGCGTCGTGACCCAGCCCGGCGAGGATCTCGCGCAGACGGGCGGAATCGAGTGTTTCAGCGTGGCTTTCGGCCATGGCGTGGGTCTCTGGCGCGGGAGCGGAAAAGCTGTGTTCGCTTTTCCCCCGGCTGCGTCCGAGGGGATCGATCAAGGAAGGGTACTGCATGGATGGGGCGCGTTCCTCTGGCAAGCGCGCTTCGATAGCCGATCGACGCCCCGAAAACGAGGGCGCGACTGCTTCACTTTTCGTCGCACGTCGTCACACTGTTCGCCCCGCGACCGATTCGCGCGCGGCTCAGCCCTCTCCCTTCTTCGTTTCCACTCCCTAGAACCATGGCTCAAAAGTCCCCCATTCGCGTCGCCGTCACGGGCGCCGCCGGTCAGATCGGTTACGCCCTCGTCCCGCGCATCGCCTCAGGAGAAATGTTCGGCAAAGACCAGCCGGTGATCCTGCACATGATCGAGATTCCCGACGAGAAGGCGCAGAAAGCGCTCGAGGGCGTCGCGATGGAATTGGACGACTGCGCGTTCCCGCTGCTCGCGGGCATGGTGCTCACAAGCGATCTGAAGGTCGGATTCAACGGCGTCAACTGGGCCTGTTTGATCGGCAGCCGCCCGCGCGGTCCGGGGATGGAGCGCAACGACCTGATCAAGATCAACGGACCGATTTTCACCGGTCAAGGCCAGGCGATCAACGACCACGCCGCGAAGGACGTGCGCGTCGCGGTCGTCGGGAATCCGTGCAACACGAACTGCTTGATCGCGATGCACTCGGCCAAGGATCTGCCGAAGCAGCGTTTCACCGCGCTGACGCGCCTCGACGAGAACCGCGCGCAGGCGCAGCTCGCAGCGAAGGCGAAGCGCCCGATCACCGCGATCAAGAACACGACCATCTGGGGCAACCACTCGGCGACGCAAGTGCCCGATTTCACGAACACGTCCATCGACGGCAAGCCGGCGCACGAAGTCATCACTGACCACGCGTGGTTGAAGGGCGACTTCTTCAAGTCCGTGCAACAACGCGGTGCCGCGATCATCGCCGCGCGCGGCAGCTCGAGTGCAGCATCGGCCGCGAATGCGCTGATCGATCACGTGCGTGATCTGCACACCGCGACACCGCAAGGCGAGTGGCACTCGGTCTGCGTCGTTTCGGACGGCAGCTACGGCGTGAAGGAAGGTCTGATCAGCTCGTTCCCGGTGACGAGCGACGGCAAGGGCAATTGGGAAATCGTGCGCGGCTTGAAGCTCGACGCGTTCATGCAAGAGAAGGTGGCCGCAACCGTGAAGGAACTCGAGATGGAGCGCACGGTCGTCGCCGATCTTTTGAAATAGCGAGTCGGAGCGGAGGCTTCACTCGCACAAGTTCCGCACGGGAAGCGCGAACCGACGCGGGCCTGAGGGCACGGAAGCCTCTCCTTCATACGGGACCGCTGCAGGCGCGAACTGATCGGCCCAAAGTGCATCGACCAATCCGAAGCTCGGGTATCGGCTGTCCGAAAGGTCGCATACTGCGCAATCGAAAGACCCAGGGGCGGCCAATCGGAACCAGCATTCCTGCCAGCGCGCGAGGCCAGTTCGCGGCGGGCGGATCGGACGGGTGGAATGAGGGCTCGGTCGTGCTCGCGCGAGGTCGTGAACGGCGACGAAGCGCAATTCCTCTCGCGGTGCACGGCTGCGATCGCGGTCGGCTCGGCTGGCCTCGAGCGCTCACAACCCGAACGTGATCGAGAGTCCCTGCGTCAATCCGGACGGATTCGGGCCGCACAATCCGGGCACGGACCGATACCAGCATTGGTAGTGCTTCACGTTACCGGCTTGCACCGAGCCCGCGATGTGGATCGGTAGGGACGTCGAGCCGCCCGGGTACGCAGCTGCGGCCCCCGTCGGGAACACGACACCGAGCCGCACGATGCCGATCGCGGCGCACAAGTTCCCATCGCCGAACGGGATCGGCGTCGGCGCGAGCGCGTTCGACTGGAAGAACAAGCCCGGCCCCGGGATCTCCGTCGCGGTGAGCACGAGCGTGTCGGTGGCTGGGAGAGTGCCCGCGAAACCGCTGGCTGTGAGCAGCGCACCGCTCGCGAAGCTGCTGTTCGCGCAGCCGTGGCCGAGCACGCCGCTGTTGCCACACGGGCACGCCGGGCCGAACGTGTCGCCCGTGCAGAACGGCGTCGCCAGGACGGGCGGCGGGGCGAAGAAATCGAGGTCGACGATCTTCTTCCCCGGCGCCGGCGTGAGGAACGTCGGTGTGATCTCGGCGAAGCTCGTCGGATCGAACTCGTGCACCTGCGCGGTCACGCCGTCGATCACCAGCACGCGGCCGGTCCACGGGCTGATGTGGATGCCGTGCGGGTTGCCCCAGCCGGTGCCGGTGAAACTGCCGAGCAGGTTGTGCGCCGCATCGAATCGGTAGACGAGGTTCGTGACCATGGCCGTGACGAGGATGTCGCCGTTCGGCAGGAAGGCAAGGTCGTTCGGCTGAGCGGAACTCGGCAGGTTCCACTGGCTGACGAAGGCGCCGTTCGACGCCTGGACCTCCTTCACGTAACCGCCGGAGAACGAGCAGACGAACAGATTGCCGTTCGGCCCGATGCGCATGTCCGACGGGCTTTGGACGGTCGTCAGGGTCTGCACGTACAGCCCGGTGTTGACGTCGTACTCCTTGACCGTGTTCGTCAGCCAGTCGCCGACGATCACGTTGCCGTTGGGACCGAAGAGCCCGGCCCATTGCACGCCGCCGGTTGGGTTGTAGGTCTTGATGTAGGCGCCGGTCGTCGCGTTGAACTCCTCGACGCCACCGTTGAAGTGCCCGAGCAAGACGCGATTTTGAGACTGACCGAAGTGGATCGCGAGTTGTTGCGACGCAGCGAACGACGGCACCAGCACGTTGGTAAGCACGCCCGTCGAACCGTTGTAGCGGTGCACCAGGTCTGTCACGTCGCTCGACGTGTACAGGTCGAGCGCGGAGACAAGACCGGGGCTCGCTACGCACGCGAGGATGCTGACTGCGAGGAGTCGCGGGGTGGAGTGGGTGCGGATATTGGTGCAACGCATGGCGGAACCTCGCTCCGATCTTACTCCACGCCGCTCGGCCCAGTAAGCATCCGACTCGCGTCTCAGGCGCCGACGTGCACGCCCGACAGACTGAACGGTGTCGCACTCTCGATCTTGACGTCGACACTGCTGCCGACGCGGGACGCCTCGCCTGGGAAGGTGAGCATCAGATTGTGCGTCGTGCGCGCCACCAAGTGACCAGGATTGCGATCGGACTGCGCTTCGACGAAGGCACGACGGATGCTGCCGATGTGAGCGCCGTGGCGCTTGAGCCCGAGCTTCTCGCCGAGTGCGAGCATCCGCTGATTGCGGACCTTCTTCGTCGCGTCGGGCACGTCGTCGACCAGCGCTTCGGCCGCGTGCGTCGTCGGACGCGGGTCGTACTTGAAGATGTAGTTGACGACGAAGGCCTGCTCTTCGAGGAAGCGCTCGCTCGCCGCGAAGTCCTCGTCCGTTTCACCAGGGAAACCGACGATCCAATCGCTGCCCAGTTCGATGTCGGGAACAGCGGCGCGCAAGATGTCCGCTCTTCGTCGATAGAGATCGGTCGTATAACCGCGCTTCATCGCGCGCAAGATCGTGTCGGAGCCTGATTGGGCTGGAATCGGCAGGAAACGGTCGACTTTGGGGCAGTCGCGGATCGCTTCGGCGAGCGCTTGCGTGACGTAGCTCGGATGCAGCGTGATCAACCGAATGCGCTCGAGTCCGTCGATTTCGTGCAGGGCGTACAACAGATCGGCGAGCGAACTGCGACCTTGGCGACCGCGGCCGCGCGCTTCGCTCTCGCGCGGCACTGCGAAGTCCTCACCGTAGCTGTTCACCGTCTGACCGAGCAGCGTCAAGACGCGCGCGCCCTTGTCGACGAACTGCCGCGCTTCCCTGACGAGTGCCTCGAGCGGATAGCTCATCACACGGCCGCGCACGGTCGGCACGATGCAGTACGTGCAGTTGAGATCGCAGCCGCGCATCACCGTCAGATAGGCGTGCAAGCCGCCGTCGTAGGGCTCGTCCGTGCGATCGACGGCAACGGAATCGTCCATCTGCAAGGCCAGGATGCGCGACGCGCGCTCGCTTTTTCCCAACGCGCGAGCGGTCCGGACGTCCTCGACCAAACGCGGCAGGTTCGCGAACTGCCGCGTACCCGCCACGATGTCGACGTAGCCGGCGCGCGCGAAAATTTCGTCGCCGACGCGCTGCGCCATGCAACCCATCACGCCGATCACCAGGCTCGGATTCGTCTCCTTGGCACGCTTGAGCTCGCCGAGCCACGAATAGGTGCGTTCCTCGGCGTGCTCGCGCACTGAACACGTGTTGAAGAGCACCACGTCGGCGTCGTCCATCGACTCGGTCGTGACGTAGCCCTGCTTCTTGAAGCGGCCCTCGGCGAGCAGGGAGTCGTACTTGTTCATCTGGCATCCGAACGTGACGACGTGCACGCGCGGAGCGAGCTCCGAGGAGGCGTCGGTCGGCTTCGATTGGGTGCGTCGGATGGACATGGGACTCGGAATTCGAGCGCGCGATTGTGCCTTGCTGACAACGGTTTGGGAACGTTTCGAAGCTGGACCTGCAACCGCGCGTCGGCGCACGAGTCTCTCTCCTGGAGGAAGAGGGCTTTCATTCCCTCGCAACGACTCGCATGACGGAGAGCATCTACGTGACAGCAGTGAACACGGTGCCGAAAGGCGAAACGCGCAGCTTCGGCCAAATCGCAGCGCTCGCTGGCAAACCCATGGCGGCCCGTGCGGCCGGGCGCACGCTGACGAGTTACCCGGTCGAGGGCAAAGCCGCTTGGCAGCGTGCTGTGACAGCGCGTGGCGGATTCTCGATCGATCCGATACGCGCGGACTGGCAACTGCAGAAATTGCGCAGCGACGGCGCGCGACCACGCGAGAACGAAACGATCGAGCGCTGGGCGAAACGCGTCGGCGCGGGATGCGTGGGCAATTGGAGGAACGGACAGTACTTCTCACCGCTCGATCCGCGCCTCGCGAAGCTCGATCCGCAGTTCGTCGAACGCCTGACCGACGAAGCCCGAGCGCGTGCGCGAGGTTTCATGCTGGCGCAAGCGGTGGACGTGGCGCACACGACTCTGAAGGTTCGGAGCGCTCGCGTGCCGTCTGGGGCAGTGTCGCAAGCGACCTCACGGCCCCGAAGCCCCAAGCGAGTTCCTACCACGATCACCCAATCTCCTCCCGTACGGCCGCGCAAGTAGGTTCGAACCGCCAGGCGTGAGTGCGCGCTGCGCGAGCACGAGGATCGACCCAGCCGTGACTGCGTCGGTCGGCTGGGGCGGCGATCGTCGTCGCCGGCTGCGCAGCCTGTGGAGTGCACTCAGCCCGCGAGCTCGTCCCTGTGCGAGGACAAGCCGAGCCGAGTTGGGCCCCAAGCCCCGGAATCCAAGGGGCACGGGGCTTGCGATTTCACGCTGTCGAAAACGCGCCCTCGCGGCGCAGAAAGTCGGCGATGAAGTCCCTCCTGAAACTGGCCTCGTGCCTCTCCTCGTCCCAAGCCACTGCGCTGGTCGCATCCACTCTGCTCCTCTCCGCTTGCCACGGTTCGGTGGGAATCTACGCCCATCCCCTCC